>NZ_BAAATK010000003.1:0-291315 GCF_039533365.1 Streptomyces glaucus | reverse complement strand
GGGGACGGCGGCCCGCCCCGCCGTCCCCGCGCACCGGGGGGCCGGAGCGAGCCGGCCCGTCCTGCCCGACGCGGACGGCCGGCGGCGACGCCCCGGTGCGGGTGTTCCCGCCCGTCCGCGGCGGCGGCGCCGCTCACCGGCCGGACCCGGTGTGCGGCGGGGCCGGGTGCGGAGCGGCCGGTCGTCCCATTGACAAGAGCCCACTCAAGTTTTGTGCTGGAGTCGGGGAGAGTGCTGACGGGACGTGCCGCCCTGGCGGAAGGGGACAGCGATGGGACGTGCGGTCGGAATCGATCTCGGGACGACGAACTCGGTGGTGGCCGTGCTGGAGGGCGGCGAGCCCACCGTCGTCGCGAACGCGGAGGGGGCCAGGACCACCCCGTCGGTGGTGGCCTTCGCCAAGAACGGCGAGGTGCTGGTCGGCGAGGTCGCCAAGCGGCAGGCCGTGACGAACGTCGAGCGCACCGCCCGCTCCGTCAAGCGGCACATGGGCGATTCGTCCTGGCGGTTCCCGGAGCGGGGCGACATCGACGGCAGGCGGTACACCGCGCAGGAGATCTCCGCCCGGGTGCTGCAGAAGCTGAAGCGGGACGCGGAGGCCTACCTCGGCGAGGACGTCACCGACGCGGTGATCACCGTCCCCGCCTACTTCGACGACACCCAGCGGCAGGCGACCAAGGAGGCCGGTGAGATCGCGGGCCTGAACGTCCTGCGGATCATCAACGAGCCGACGGCGGCGGCGCTGGCGTACGGCCTGGACAAGGAGAACGACCAGACCGTGCTGGTCTTCGACCTGGGCGGCGGCACCTTCGACGTGTCGCTGCTGGAGATGGGCGAGGGCGTCATCGAGGTGAAGGCCACCAACGGCGACACCCGCCTGGGCGGCGACGACTGGGACCAGCGGGTCGTCGACCACCTGGTCCAGCGGTTCAAGAACGGCTACGGCGTCGACCTGTCCAAGGACAAGATGGCCGTGCAGCGGCTGCGGGAGGCCGCCGAGAAGGCCAAGATCGAGCTGTCCAGCTCCTCGGAGACGACGATCAACCTGCCGTACATCACGGCCTCCGCCCAGGGCCCGCTGCACCTGGAGGAGAAGCTCACCCGCGCCCAGTTCCAGGAGCTCACCGCCGATCTGCTCGACCGCTGCAAGACGCCCTTCCACCAGGCGGTCAGGGACGCCGGCATCGAACTCGCCGCGATCGACCACGTCATCCTGGTCGGCGGCTCGACCCGGATGCCCGCGGTCACCGACCTGGTCAAGGAACTCACCGGCAAGGACCCGCACAAGGGCGTCAACCCCGACGAGGTCGTCGCCGTCGGCGCGGCCCTCCAGGCGGGCGTCCTGCGCGGCGACGTCAAGGACGTCCTGCTGCTGGACGTCACCCCGCTGTCCCTCGGCATCGAGACCAAGGGCGGCATCATGACCAAGCTCATCGAGCGCAACACCACGATCCCGACCCGGCGTTCGGAGATCTTCACCACCGCCACCGACAACCAGCCCTCGGTCGGCATCCAGGTCTACCAGGGCGAACGGGAGATCGCCGCGTACAACAAGAAGCTCGGCGTGTTCGACCTGACCGGGCTGCCGCCCGCGCCGCGCGGGGTGCCGCAGATCGAGGTGGCCTTCGACATCGACGCCAACGGCATCATGCACGTCTCCGCCAAGGACCTGGCGACCGGCCGTGAGCAGAAGATGACGGTCACCGGCGGCTCGGCGCTGCCCAAGGACGACATCGACCGCATGATGCGGGAGGCCGAGCAGCACGCGGAGGAGGACCGCAGGCGCCGCGAGGCGGCCGAGACCCGCAACCAGGCCGAACAGCTCGTCTACCAGACCGAGAAGTTCCTCCGCGACAACGGCGACAAGGTGCCCGCCGGCACCAGGTCGGAGGTGGAGTCGGCGATCACGGACCTCAAGGGCCTGCTGGAGCGGAACGCGGACACCCACGAGCTGCGCACCGGTGTGGAGAAACTCGCCTCCGTCAGCCAGCGGATGGGCCAGGCCATGTACGCCCAGGCCGGGCAGCAGCCCACGGCGGACGCCGGGCAGCCGCACGCCGGTCCGCAGGAGGAGGGCGACGGCGTGGTGGACGCGGAGATCGTCGACGACGACAAGGACCACAAGGGCGGGGCGGCCTAGCCACCGGCCACAGGGGCGGGGCGCTCCGCCGGTTCCACGCCGCCCCGCCGCCGTTGCCCGGGGCAGCTCCCGCGCCGGGCGGCGGCCTCCCGGCCGCGCAGGTCGTCCAGCCGGGCGAGGAGCTGCTCGCGCACGGCCGTGAGGTCGTCGATGCGGCGCTGGATCACGGCCAGGCGCTGCTCGAAGACCGCCGCCTTGGCGGACGGGTCGTCGCAGCGGTGGTCACCGATCACCTCGTCGCGCAGGCAGGTGCCGAGCAGCAGCAGGTCCTCGGTCGTCAGGCCGGCGGCGAGGAGCAGGCGGATGTTCTCGACGACCTTCACCGCATCGGGCGGGTAGGTCCGGTATCCGTTGGACGAGCGTTCGGGGTGCAGCAGACCGTGCTCCTCGTAGTACCGCAACGCCCGGGTGGTGGTGCCGGTGGCACGGGCGAGTTCTCCGATGCGCATGGGGCGACTCCTGTCGGTGACGGGGCGGTTGACACGGCCGCACGGTGCGGACGCGGGCGGGGCAGGGCACCGGCTCGTTCGCCGGTCCGGAACCGCTTCGGCCCCGGACCGGCGAACGCGGCCGTCACCGGCTGACCGCCTCCGGGGCGGCGTGGGCGCCGCCTTCCTCGTCGGCGGCGGCCGTCGGGGACGCCGGGGCGGCGGCCGCGGTCCGGCGCCGCTCCCCGGCGGTCTCCCCCAGGGCCAGAGCCAGGGCGAGGGCCGCGACGGCCGCGCCCGCCACGGGCAGCCACCGCATCCCGGCCCCGGCGGCGATGACCCGGCCGCCGAGCCAGCCGCCGACCGCGGTGCCCAGGTTGAACGCCGAGCTCTGGACGGTCAGCGCGAGGGTGCGGGCCTGCTTCGAGGCGACGTCGAGCAGCCGGGTGTTCACCGCCGGAATGACCGCGTAGTACGCGGCGCCGAACAGGAAGAGGAACGCCACGGCCGGCACCTTGACGGACGCCGTGGCGCCGAGCAGCAGCAGCGAGGCGCCCAGTGCCGCCACGGACACGGACACCGCGCCGAGCACCGAGCGGTCGGTGAGCCTGCCGCCGACGAGGTTGCCCACGGTGCCGCCGACGCCGAAGAGGAGCAGGAGCACGGTCACCGCGGACTCGCTGAAGCCGACGGTGCCGGTGAGCAGCGGGGTGACATAGGTGTACGCGGTGAAGGAGGCGGCCGCGGCGAGCGCGGTGATCCCGGTGACGACCTGCACCCTGCGGTCGCCCAGGACGCGCAGTTCACCGAGGCGTCCCCGGTCGTCCTCGGGGGAGAGGCCGGGAGTGTCCGGGGCGAGGGCGGCCACCGGGACCGTGACCGCGAGGGTCAGCACCGCCACGGCCCAGAAGGTGGCGCGCCAGTCGAGCCACTGGCCCAGGGCGGTGCCGATCGGCAGGCCCGCGATCATGGCCAGGCTGAAGCCGAGCGAGACCCGGGCGACCGCCGAGCCGCGCCGCTCCGGCGGGACGATGTCCGCGGCGATGCCGAAGAACAGGGGCATCAGGGCCGAGTGGGCGAGCGCCGCGACGATCCGGCCCGCGGCGAGCGGCAGGAACGACGGTGCGACGGCGGACAGGATGTTGCCCACGGCGTAGCAGGCCATGAGCGCGCCGAGCAGCCGCCTGCGCCGGGCCCGCCCGGTGGTCAGCGCGAGCACCGGGCCGCCCAGGACGACGGTCATGGCGAAGGAGCTGACCAGCAGGCCGGCGGTGGACAGGGACACGTCGGCGTCCGACGCGATGCCGGGCAGCAGACCGGCGATCATGATCTCGCCCGTGCCGAGGGTGAAGGAGCACAGGGTCAGCACGGCCAGTGCCCAGCTGGTGGCGCGGTCGGAGCGCGAGGGGGTGCGGTGGTCCGAAGTCTGCATGTCGTAGAGGGTCAACCTTCACGCCGGGGTCAAGGTCAAGTCGACGTCGCCGTGGGACGCCTGCGGAGCGGCGTCCCGGGGCGACCGGGACACCAGGGGGATCTCCGCGTCGACGCAGGTGCGTTCGTGCCGGCGGATCGTCACGGACACGTGGTCGGTGCCCGTCCGCCCGGCGCGGACCGGGCACGGCGCGTCGGACTCGGCGCACCGCGCGAAGCGGGGGCGCATCGCCACGGCCCGTACCGGGTGCGGCACGGGTGTCCACGGCGACATCGCGTGGTCCCGGGCGTTCCGGGGCACGGTCCCTCCCTGTGGTGACTTCCGGCGCGGCCCCGGGGCGGTGCCGCCGGACAGGGCCCGGACAGCCGGCCGACCGACATCCGGCATAATATAAAAAATGGTTGTTTTGTTTTTGTGAATCGGGCTGGACGAGGGAGACGGTGCGGTGGGGCGGCCCAGGCGGTGCGGACGCGGGAGGAGAGCAGGGCCCGCGGCGAACTGCTGCCCCAGGTCGACGCCGAGGAGTTCGCCCGTGTCCTGGTGGCCTCCTGCACCGGCACCCAGCTGATGTCCCGGCTGGAGTCCGACCGCCGCGACCTGCCCCGGCGCGTCGCCGTGCTGTGGTCCTACCTGCTGCCCGGCATCGCCACCCCCGCGGCCCTGGCGCGACTGATCGTCGACCCCGGACGCGGGGAGAAACCGGCGTGACCGGCCCGCCTCCCCGGTGAGCGGACCGGGGCGTCAGGGCTTGCGGGCCACCCCCGCGTACACCGGCACGATGCCCTCCGCCTGGACCGCCACGTCCTCGGGGTCCGGCCGCCACCCGGTCACCGGGATCACGCCGGGGCCCAGGAGTTCCAGGCCGTCGAAGAAGCGGGAGAACTCGGCGAGGGTGCGCGGGAAGAAGGGGGTGCCGCTGCGGGCGAACAGCCCGGCGGCCTTCTCCACGGCCTCGGGGTTCAGGTCGGCCGTGACCTGGGAGAGGATCAGATGACTGCCGGGGGCGAGGGCGTCGACGTACCGCTTCAGCAGGCCGTGGACGTCGTCGCCGTCCGCCGCGTCGCCGAGGTAGTGCGTGAGCGCCACCAGCGACAGCGCGACCGGCCGGCCGAGGTCCAGCACCTCGGCCGCCGACCGCAGGACGGCGTCGGGGTCGCGGACGTCGGCGTAGACGTAGTCGGTGGCGCCCTCGGGGGTGCCGCGCAGCAGCGCCTCGGCGTGCCGCAGCACGATCGGGTCGTTGTCCGCGTACACCACCCGGGCCTCGGGCGCGATCCGCTGGGCCACCTGGTGCAGGTTGGGCTCGGTGGGGATGCCCGTGCCGATGTCCAGGAACTGGCGCACCCCGGCCTCGGCGACGGTCCGCACGGCCCGGTGCATGAACCGGCGGTTGGCACGCGCCCCGCGCACCGCGGTCTCGTCCACGGCGAGGATCCTGCGGGCCAGCTCCTCGTCCACCGGGTAGTTGTCCTTGCCGCCCAGCCACCAGTCGTACACCCGCGCCGGATGCGGCCGGCTGGTGTCGACGGCGGGGGACGCGGCGTCGGATCCGGTCATGCGGTGTCGTCTCCTCGGGTACGGGAAGGGGGCGTCGGCGGGAGCGGGATCAGAGGGTCTCCCGATACTCCCGCAGGATCTTCTCGGTGCGCCGGGCGGAGGCGGCGCGTGCCGTCATGTGGTCCAGGACCTCCAGGTGCGTGGAGACCTCCGTGCGGGAGTCCAGGTACAGCGCACCGGTCAGGTACTCGGTGAACACCAGGTCGGGCAGCTCCGGTTCGGCGAAGCGGAACAGGGTGAACGGCGCGTACGTCCCCGGGTGCGGGCCGTCGGCGAACTCGGCGACCTGGAGCGTGACCCGCTCGCGGGAGGTGAGCTCCAGCAGCTTGTCGAGCTGACCGCGCATCACCTCGGCGTCGGCGCCCACCGGCCGCCGCAGCACCGTCTCGTCCATCACCACCCACAGGTGGGGCGGGTCCGGGCGCTGGAGGAGCCGCTGCCGCTCCATGCGCAGCGCCACGTGCCGCTCGACGGCCTGCGCGCCCGCGGTGCCGACCGTCCCGGCCGCCAGCACGGCCCGGGCGTACTCCTCGGTCTGCAGCAGCCCCGGTACGAAGTGCGGCTCGTAGGACCGGATGATGCGGGCGGCGCCCTCCAGGCTCACGTACAGGCTGAACCAGTCCGGCAGCACGTCGTGGTACCGCTGCCACCAGCCCGGCCGGTTGGCCTCCTCGGCCAGCGCGACCAGCGTGGCCGCCTCGTCCTCGGGCACGCCGTACGCCGTCAGCAGGACCTGCACGTACGGGATCTTCAGCGTGACCTCGGCCGTCTCCATCCGGCGGACGGTCGCGGGGGCGACCCGGAGCACCCCGGCGGCCTCCTCGCGCCGAAGCCCCGCGGCCTCCCGCAGTTCCCGCAGCCGCCTTCCGAGCACCACCTGGCCCACGGTGGGCGCGGCCCGCCGCTCACTCACGCCACGCCTCCCCAACGCGCCGAAGCATGTGAGCAGTGTGTCATGTTCCGCTTCGGCTCTCACGGGTTTCGCGGTACGGGGATCACCGGGCGGGACGCCGGGCGGCCGCCGCCCATGACCTCGCGGGTAATCGACCGGCCGGCCGGGGGAGGGGATCGTGGACGCACCGGGTTCCGGGGCGGCGCACTCCGCCGCGGGACCCGGCCCCGGCCCCGGCCGCGTCCCGATCCCGACGGAGGGTGATTCGTCATGTCCGCGATCCAGCTTGCCGCGCTCGCCCGGACCGCCGAGCCGCAGTCGATGCTGCGCCGGTTCCTGGCCCTCGACGCCGTCGTGACCGGCGTCAACGCACTCGCCTACCTCGCCCTGTCCGGCCCGCTCGGGCGGCTGCTCGGGGTCGGCTCCGGACTGCTGCTCGCCCTCGGCGCGTTCCTCGCGGTGTACGCGGCGGGCGTGGGCCTGCTGGCGGCCCGGCGACGGCCGCCGGCGCTCGGCGTACGGGCCGTGGTCGAACTCAACCTCGCCTGGTCGGCCGTCAGTTGCGTCGCCCTCGCCCTGTGGCTCACGCCCTCCGCGGCCGGCGCGGTGTGGGCCGTGCTGCAGGCGGTCGTGGTGGCCGCCTTCGCGCTGCTGCAGTACGGCGCCCTGAAAGCCCGTCAGGCCAGGAACGACTGAAGGTACTTGACCGTCGCCGGGTCGGCCGGGAGGAGCGTCTCGACGGCCAGCTCGGCGACGGTCACGTCCATCGGCGTGTTGAAGGTGGAGATCGAGGAGACGAACGACAGCGTGTGTCCCCCGTGCTCGATCCGCAGCGGCAGCGCGAAGTACGGCACGGGCTCGGCCGGCTCCTCGCCCGGCGCGGCCTCGGGCGCCGGGTACGCCGCCACCTCCTCGTACAGCGCGCGCAGCGGCCCGGAGCGGTGCAGGGCGAGCTGCCGTTCCATCTGGGCGAGCAGGTGGCCGCGCCACTCGCGCAGGTTGCGGATGCGCGGCGCCAGGCCCTCCGGGTGCAGGGTGAGCCGCATCGCGTTCAGCGGCGGCGCGAGCAGGTGCTCCGGGACGCCGTCGAGCAGCATGTGGACGCCCCGGTTGGCGGCCACCACGTCGTAGACGGCGTCCACCACCAGCGCCGGGTAGGGCTCGTAGCCCTGGATCAGCCGTTCGATTCCCGTGCGCAGGGCGTCCAGCGCCGGGTCGTCCAGCGGGGTCTGCGGGTAGCGCGGGGCGTAACCGGCCGCCAGCAGCAGCGCGTTGCGTTCCCGGACGGGCACGTCCAGGTGCTCGGCCAGCCGCAGCACCAGTTCCTCGCTCGGCCGGGAGCGGCCCGTCTCGACGAAGCTGATGTGCCGGGCGGAGGAGCCGGCGCGCAGCGCCAGCTCCAGCTGGCTGAGCCGCCGCCGCTCCCGCCAGATCCGCAGCAGCGGACCGGCGCCCTGGGCGGTGGAGGCGGTGCCGGAGGAGGGAGGGGTCATACGAGGACCGTAGCCGACGGGGCCGTACGGCGGGCGGGCGCACGTGCCGGACTAGAGCCGCGGCGGCCGTGCTGTGGCAGGCTGAGGACACGACCCCCCACGTACTCGCCCCTCACGGAAGGAGCGCGGCCCATGCCCGTCGAACCGCTGTCGCAGAAGGAGATCGAGGACCGGCTGGCCGGGCTGCCGGGCTGGTCGCTCGACGGGGACCGCCTCGCCCGCTCCTACCGGCTCGGCTCGCACTTCGCGGCGACGGCGATGGTCGTCCACATCGCCCAGGTGCAGGAGGAGCTCGACCACCACTCCGACCTGACCCTCGGCTACCGCACCGTCTCCCTCTCCGTGCACACGCACAGCGTGGGCGGCGCCGTCACCGAGAAGGACTTCGAGCTCGCCCGCAGGGTGGAGGACCTGGCCGCCGGGCACGGGGCACACTGACGCGCGTGCTCGACTACGACAAGGAAGCGGAGCGGTACGACGCCTTGCGCGGCGGCGAGCCCCGGGCCGCGGCCGCCGCCGGGGCCGTCCTCGGCCTCGTGCCGCCCCGGGCGCGCAGCCTCCTCGACGTCGCCTGCGGCACCGGCATCGTGACCCGCCGGCTCGCGGCCGGCCGGCCCGGTCTGCGGGTGACCGGCGTCGATCTCACCCCCGGCATGGCCCGGCGGGCCGCCGCCCGGCTGCCCGGCGCCGTCGTGCTGGCCGACAGCCGCCGGCTGCCGTTCCGGGACCGGGAGTTCGACGCCGTGAGCAGTGTGTGGCTGCTGCACCTGGCGCGGAGCGCCGAGGAGGCGCGGACCGTCGTCGGCGAGTGCGCCCGGGTGCTGCGGCCGGGCGGCGTGTACGTCACCACCGTCGACAAGGCCGCCGCCCACAACGTCGGCAGCGACATCGACGCCGTGCTCGCCGCCCGCCCCCGCCGGGCCGCCCGGGACGCCGCCGAAGTCGTCGACTCCTATGCCCTCGGTCACGGCCTCGTCCCCGCCGGGCAGGCCCGGTTCACCGGCCGCGGGCAGGGCCGCAGCCCTCGCCGCACCATCGCGGACCTGCGCCGGGGCTGGTTCATGACGCTGCCGCCCGGCAGCCCGCTCGCCGAGGAGTTCGCCGCCCGGCTCGCCGCCCTGCCCGACCAGGACCGGCCCCGGCCCGACCCGGTGTTCACCCTCCGGGCGTACCGGAAGCCGCCGGAACCCCCGGCCCCGCGGACCCCGTGACGCGGCCGGCCGGGCCCTCCCGCCCCGGGCGCCGCCGGGCCCGGGAGGTCCGGGCCCGCGCGCGGGCGTCGAGGCGGGCGGGCCGCCGGTACCGGCCGTGCCGTGCGGGCGGGCCGCCCGCACCGTCACCGAACCCGCGGCCGGGACGCGGCAACCCCCGCGCCCCCGGCGGCGACTGACGGACGCAATTCCCCCGTCCCCCTCCCAGGAGGTCCCTCCGTGAAGCACCCGCGCAGGCACCGCAGACGCCGCGTCTGGATCCCGGCCGTCGCCGCCGCGGCGGCCCTGGCCGGCGCCGCGGCGACCACCCTCGTCCCCGACACCGCCGAGGCCGCCACCGCCCGCCAGGCCGAGAAGCTCGACCGGGGCGTGGTCAGCGTCCACACCGGCAGCGGCAACCTGGTCAGCTGGCGCTGGCTGGGCACCGACCCGGACGACGTCTCCTTCAACGTCTACCGGGCCGGCACCAAGGTCAACTCCTCCCCGGTCACCGGCTCCACCAACTTCTTCCACTCCGGCGCGCCCGCCACGGCCGACTACACCGTGCGCGCGGTCGTCGATGGCGTGGAGCAAGGCGACTCGGTGCACGCCGTCCAGTTCCGCACCGGCTACAAGGACGTCCCCCTCAGCCCGCCCGCCGGCGGCACCACCCCGGACGGCGTCGCGTACACCTACGAGGCCAACGACGCCTCCGTCGGCGACCTCGACGGCGACGGCGCCCTCGACATCGTCCTGAAGTGGCAGCCCACCAACGCCAAGGACAACTCCCAGGCCGGCTACACCGGCAACACGATCGTCGACGGCGTCAAGCTCGACGGCACCCGGCTGTGGCGCGTCGACCTCGGCAGGAACATCCGCTCGGGCGCCCACTACACCCAGTTCCAGGTGTACGACTACGACGGCGACGGCAGGGCCGAGGTCGCCATGAAGACCGCCGACGGCACCAAGGACGGCACGGGCGCGGTGATCGGCAGCTCCTCCGCCGACCACCGCAACTCCAGCGGCTACGTCCTGACCGGCCCCGAGTACCTGACCATGTTCGACGGCCGGACCGGCAAGGCGATGGGCAGCGTCGACTACGTCCCGGCCCGCGGCACGGTCTCCTCCTGGGGCGACTCCTACGGCAACCGCGTCGACCGCTTCCTGGCCGGCACGGCGTACCTGGACGGCTCGCGCCCCTCGCTCATCATGGCGCGCGGCTACTACACCCGCACCGTCATCGCCGCCTGGGACTGGCGGAACGGCTCCTTCACCCGCCGCTGGACCTTCGACACCAGCTCCTCCACCAACAGCGGCAAGGGCTACGACGCGCAGGGCAACCACCAGCTGTCCGTGGCGGACGTCGACGCCGACGGCCGGGACGAGATCGTGTACGGCTCGATGGCCGTGGACGACAACGGCAGCGGCCTGTGGACCACGAGGAACGGCCACGGCGACGCGATGCACGTCGGCGACCTCGACCCGTCCCGCGCGGGACTGGAGGAGTTCAAGGTCGACGAGGACTCCGCCAAGCCGTCGTCGTGGATGGCGGACGCCAGGACCGGCCGGATCATCTGGTCCACGCCCGCCGGCGGCGACAACGGCCGCGGCGTGTCCGGCGACATCTGGTCCGGCAGCGCGGGCGCCGAGTCGTGGTCGTCGGCCGAGAGCGGCATCCGCGACCCCAAGGGCACCGTCGTCGCGAGCCGCAAGCCCTCCAGCGCCAACTTCCTGTCCTGGTGGGACGGCGACACCGTCCGCGAACTCCTGGACGGCACCCGCATCGACAAGTACGGCACCTCCGGCGACACCCGCCTGCTCACCGGCTCCGGGGTCTCCGCCAACAACGGCACCAAGGCCACCCCGGTCCTGTCCGGCGACATCCTCGGCGACTGGCGCGAGGAGGTCGTCTGGCGCACCAGCGACAACAAGAACCTGCGCATCTACTCGACCCCGGCCGAGACCGGCACGAAGATCACCACCCTGCTCCACGACACCCAGTACCGCACGGCCCTGGCCTGGCAGAATTCCGGCTACAACCAGCCGCCGCACCCGAGCTTCTTCATCGGCAGCGGCATGAGCACGGCGCCGCGCCCGGCGGTCTACACGCCGTAGGGCCCCGGCGGGAGAACACCTCCCGGCGTCCCCGTACACGGCCGGCCGCCGTCTCCGCACGCGGCCGGCCACCCGGCGTCTCCCCCCGGCCGGGGGCCGGCCGCTGTCCCCGCGGCCCCGTCGTCGCCGCACGTGACCGGTGTTGACCTTCAAGCCGGTCGAAGCCCCACGATGGCGGGGTGCCGAACTCCGAACTGATGCCGATCGGGATCTTCGCCCAGCGCACCGGTCTGACCTCCAGCGCGCTGCGGTTCTACGCCGACTCCGGGCTGCTGCCCCCCGCGGAGGTCGACCCGGTCTCGGGCTACCGCTACTACAGCGCCGACCAGGTGGCGCGGGCGACCGGGCTTCGCCGGCTCCGTGGGATCGCCATGCCCCTCACCGCTGTCGAGGCGGTCCTCGACGCCACGCCCGAGGAGGCGTCCCGGCTGATCGACGAGCACGTCGCGAAGGTCCTCGAGGACGCGGCGGCGGTGCGGCGGAGGGCCGCTTCGATCAAGGCGTCGCTCGCCGGCGTGCCGAGCCTGCCGGTCGCCGTGCTGAAGGGCCCCGTCCTGGCCGACGCCATCGAGCAGGTCCTGACCGCGACCGCACGGGATCCGGGGACACCGGTGCTCGGCGGACTGCGGGTGGAGGTGACCGGTGAGGCGGTCACGCTGACCGCGACCGACCGGTACCGGCTCTCGACACGCACCCTGGTCCCCGTCGAACCGGTGGTCACGGCGTGGGCCGCCACGGTCGACGGCGACGAACTGCGGGCGGCGGTCGCCGAGGTCCGCCGCAGCGTGCTGGTGCGGGTCGAGGCGACGCCGCACGGGATGCGGCTGCGCATGGCGGACCGGGAGGACCGGCACTGCCGGCTGCTGACGGGGGAGTTCCCCGACCACCGGCTGATGCTCGCGTCGCTGCCCGAGGCCACGACTCGTGTGACCGTCTCGAAGGGCCTCCTCCTGCGGGCTCTGGAGGACCGCCTGAGCGAGCGGGTCTCGCTGCGGGTGACCCGGCGCGGCCTGACCGTCCGGACCGCGGACGAGCACCCCGGCTTCCCGCTCCCGGCCACCGTGACGGGGCGGCGTCTGCGGATCTCCTTCGAACCGACCACGCTCTATCCGGCCGTCAGCACGGCCATCGGTCCCGACGTGATGCTCGACCTGCGCGGACTCGACCAGCCCGTCACGATCCGCTCCGCCGGCCGCGGCGATCTCACCACATGGGCCATGCCCGTCAGCCCCACCCCCTCCGCTTGACCAGAAGGACGAGGACTGCTCCCATGACCGCCACCCCCACCGGCCCCGACCCGACCATGGAAGCCATCGGCCGGGCCGTCGCCCGTCCAGCCCCACTGGTGGGCGTCGTCGTTGACGCGGGTCCAGCTCGCGCCCCGGTCCGTGGAGCGGAAGGTGCCGCGCACGCCGCCGCCGTCGATCCGGGCGTTCTTCCAGGTGCAGGTGTCGGCGGCGATCGAGACCTCGGCCCGTTCGGCGGCCGGGGCCGGCGGGGCGCCCGAGAGCAGGCCGCCGGCGCCGGCCCGGCCGTGAGGATGCGGGTCTTCGCACGGCGGGGGACCTTCCTTCCGCCGGGCGTGCGACGACCGGGCGGCCCCCCAGTGCGGAGGGGGGACCGCCCGGCGCGGTACGCGGAGAGCGGGGACTATTCGAGGAGCTCCGCGTACGAGCCCATGGCGGTGGCGATGTCCACCTGGGCCCAGAACCGGTGGTACGTGAAGACGGGCGCGGCGCCGCCCGCGAGGTAGCTCTCGATCTTCGACCAGGCCGGGTCGTCCTGGTAGAACGAGCGGATCGAGTCGAAGGTCGACGAGGAGTTGATCACGTCGCCGTTCGGCATGGTGCCGGTCCAGCCGCTCGGGACGTGGACCGGGTCGTCGAAGCGGTCGTAGTCGGCGCGGGTCTCCGGGACGGCGATGCCGAGGTCGTCCTGGTGGTGCTCCCACATGCCGTCCAGCAGCGCCTTCGCCGTGTTCGCGGCCTCGGTGTCACCGGAGCGGTCGGCGTAGTACGTCAGGGTCTTGGCGTACGCGCCCGCCACACCGACGTCGTTGGTGTAGTCGGCGACCGTGACGTGCAGTCCGCTGTTGCCGCCCGGGTTCGACGCGTTCCAGGTGTCGGGCTGCCCCGACCACTGCAGCGTCGAGGGGATGCGGAAGGTGCCGTCCGGGTTGATGGTGGTGTGCTCCAGCGCCCAGTCGACCCACTTGTCGAGGACCGTCTTGGCCTGCGCGTTCCCCGTCTGCTGGTACAGCTCGGCGACCCGCTCCATGGACCACGCCTGGAAGCCGAACCACTGGTTGGACGGCGGGTCGTGGTACACGGGCTTCTCGTCGTAGTACATGCCGTAGAACGTGGACTTCCCGGCCGGCGGGCTCGCGTACCGGCCCGCCCAGCTGTTGGTCGCGCCGCCCGCGATGGCGCCCTCGGCGGACTGCAGCCAGCGGTAGAACTCCAGCTGCCGGTCCATCGACTTGGCCCAGTCCGCCTGGCCGGTCGCCGACTTCGGCTTCAGCGGGGCGTAGGCGCCGAGCGCGTAGGCGGCCAGCGGGTTCTGGTAGCCGCCGTGCGCGTGGCTGGAGCCGATGCGCCAGGCCCAGCCCGCGGAGGTGTCCACCGCGCCGCCCCAGGCGTAGTACCAGGACAGCAGGTAGTGCGAGGCGTCCTTGCCGGTGCCCGCCGGGCACGACGGACTCGTGCAGTTGCCGATCTTCTTGAAGTACTTGTCGAACATGGCGTAGCGCAGGTAGTCGCCCATCTTGGCCGCCTTGGCGACCGTCGCGGAGACGTCGGAGCCCTTGCCCTGCTGCTTCGCCCAGATGTCCGCCCAGTACGCGGCCTGCACGGCCCGCGCGTCGGCGTCCGGGGCGTTGGTGAACTTCCACTGCTTGGCGTAGGAGGAGTCGCCGGTGAACAGGTCCAGGTACCCGTTCCTCCCGCCGTACTTGAAGGCGTCGCAGGTCGGTTGCGGCACCGTCTCCCACACCGATTCCTGCGGCCCGCGCTGGAAGGTGTTGATGTACGACGGCCCGGTGTCCGACGGGCCCGCCTCGCACTTGCCGGGCGAGTTGCCGTAGCCGTAGACGTTGTCGACGTCCTGCAGCCAGTGCATGCCGTAGACGTCGTCCGTGCCGTAGGCGCTCCTCAGCTCACCGGCGATCGGGTCCGGGCCGACCGGGACCCCGGTGTCGAGCCGGGAGGGGTACTGCTCGGGGGTGTCGTACTCGGGCGCGTAGGTCGCCGGCTTGGCGGGGTTGTAGGAGGAGTTGGTCGGCTGGTCGGCGTGGGTGGGGATCATGTACTTCTCCATGAGCTCCCACGCGCCGTTGAACTTCGACCAGTCGCCGGTCACCCTGCCGTACATCGCCTGGAGCCACAGCAGGTAGCTGTAGGCCTCCGAGGTGGTCTCGTGGCCGTGGTCCGGCGCCTCGACGATCAGCGTCTCGACCGAGTGGTAGGGGATGCCCTCGGGCGAGAAGTAGCCGTTCGCCGGGTTGGTGATCTTGCCGTAGAGCTCCAGGAAGCGGGCGTCGTACGCCTTGGTCGCCCCCAGCTGCGTCACGGTGACCGCGGCCTTGGCGTGTCCCGGGGCGGTCGACTCGAAGACGGCCGAGCCCGTGCCGGAGGAGTCGGCGGCGACGGTCACCTTCTGCGCGGTGTTCCAGTTCTGCGGGGTGAAGGTGAGGGTCGCGCCGCCGCTCACGGACAGGCCCGGGTTGCCGCTCGCGCGGGCCGTCGTCACGGTCACGTTCGCGGACGGCTGCTTCGACAGCCTCACCTCGTACGTGCCCGTCTTGCCCTGCTGGACGCCCAGCTGGGTCGGCGAGGCCACCACGGTGGGGCCGGAGGAGACGGTGATGCCGACCGGCGTGGACTCCCCGGAGGCGCCGAGGCTGTCGTACGCCTTCGCCACCAGGGAATGACTGCCCACGGTCAAGTCTGAGACGGAGAGCGCGTAGGGGGCGCTCGTGTCCGTGCCCAGCAGCCGGGTGTCGTCGTAGAACTCGACCTTGGTGATCGTGGCGTCGTCGGCGGCCGCGGCGGTGGCCGCCAGCGGGACCGCCTCGCCCTGCGTGTAGACCGCGCCCGCCGCGGGGCTGGTCAGCACGGTGATCGGCGGCTGGTGCGCGCCGGTGCAGGGGGTGCCGTTGATCGAGAAGGACGTCGGCGCGGTGTTGCTGCCGCTGTAGGTGAACTGCGCGCCGGTGGTGACCGCCTTGCCGGCGGCGATCGTCCCGTTGTACGCGGCGTTCTTCACGGTGACCGACCGGCCGGACTGGGACCAGGTGCCGTTCCAGCCGTTGGTGAGCTTCTGGTTGCCCGCGTAGCTGTACGTCAGGGTCCAGCCGTCGATGGTGTCCGTGCCGCGGTTGGTGAGGGACAGTTCCGCGGTGAAGCCCGAACCCCAGTCGTTGGTGCGGTAGTCGACGCTGCACTGGACCGCCGCCGCCTGCGCGGGCGCCGATCCCAGCGAGAGCGTCGTCAGCAGAAGCGCGGGGGCCGCCACGGCCGCGGTCCACAACCGCCGTACGGCTCCGCGTCTTCGGGGAGGGGGATGCATGGTGCTGGTTCCTCCTTGCGGCTCGGAGAAGTCAAGGCACGAACCAGTGGGAGCGCTCCCATAGTGGAGAGGGTGTGGTGAGGGGTCAAGGTGCGGGAGGGGTCGAAAAGATTCGACGCGGGGCGCCGGGCCAAAGTCGGTGACTCCCCTGTTCTTCACCGTCACTTGGCGCTAGCTTCGTGAACACCAGTGGGAGCGGTTCCATCGGTCGGCCACGTGTGTCACCGTGCGCCCGTACTGCAAGGAGTCGCTCATGCGACACCCCCCGCGTTCACGTCTTTGAGCCGCCGGCACGGCCCCGCCCTGCCGGACGCACGGGCGAAGGCCGCCTTCGCCGGCACCACCCGCACCCCTCGTCCCTGACGACGGCGTCGTGCCCCGACGCCGTACGGAACCGGGCCGCGCCACCCCCCGCGCGCGCCTTCGACGGACAGAAAGAGGAAAACCGCACTCATGAGCCGCAGCAGAACAGCGTTACTCGCCGCGCTGGCGCTCGTCGCCGGCGCATCGGGCACGGCGTTCGCCGTCCAGCCCGCGGACGTCGGCCCCGCCGCCGTCCCCTGCACCGTGGACTACAAGGTGCAGAACCAGTGGAGCACCGGCTTCACCGCCGCCGTCACCGTCACCAACCACGGCGCCGCCAAGTCGGGCTGGACGCTGAAGTGGTCGTACGCCGGGAACCAGAAGGTCACCAGCGGCTGGAACGCGAAGATCAGCCAGAGCGGTACCGGCGTCACCGTGACCAACGAGTCCTACAACGGCTCCCTGGCGACCGGCGGTTCGGCCGGCTTCGGCTTCCAGGCCTCCTACAGCGGCACCAACGCCGTCCCCGCCACCTTCACCCTCGACGGCGTGACCTGCAACGTCGACGACGGCAGCGGCGGCGGCCCCGGCCCCGGCCCGGACCCGGTCGGACCGCGCGTCGACAACCCCTACTCCGGCGCCAAGGTCTACGTGAACCCGGAGTGGTCCGCGAATGCCGCGGCGGAGCCCGGCGGCAGCCGGATCGCCAACCAGCCCACCGGTGTGTGGCTGGACCGGACCGCCGCCATCAACGGCGTGAACGGCGGCATGGGCCTGCGCGACCACCTCGACGAGGCACTGGAGCAGAAGGGCTCCGGCGAGCTGGTCGTCCAGCTCGTCATCTACAACCTGCCCGGACGCGACTGCTCGGCCCTCGCCTCCAACGGCGAGCTCAAGCCGGACGAGATCGACAAGTACAAGACGCAGTACATCGACCCGATCGCCGCGATCCTCGCCGACCCGAAGTACGCCTCGCTGCGGATCGTGACCACCGTCGAGATCGACTCGCTGCCCAACCTCGTCACCAACGCCGGCAGCCGGGCCACGGCCACCCCGCAGTGCGACACGATGCTCGCCAACGGCAACTACGTGAAGGGCGTCGGCTACGCGCTGAACAAGCTCGGTGACGTGCCCAACGTCTACAACTACGTGGACGCCGGCCACCATGGCTGGATCGGCTGGGACGACAACTTCGGCGCGTCCGCCAACGTGATCAAGCAGGCGGCCACCGCCGAGGGCGCCACCGTGAACGACGTGCACGGCTTCATCACCAACACGGCGAACTACAGCGCGCTGAAGGAGAACAACTTCTCCATCAACGACACCGTCAACGGCACCTCGGTGCGCCAGTCGAAGTGGGTCGACTGGAACCGGTACGTCGACGAGCTGTCCTTCGCCCAGGCCTTCCGCAACCAGCTGGTCTCGGTCGGCTTCAACTCCGGCATCGGCATGCTGATCGACACCTCCCGCAACGGCTGGGGCGGCTCGGCCCGGCCCGCCGGCCCCGGCCCGACCACCAGCGTCGACGCCTACGTCGACGGCGGCCGCTACGACCGCCGGATCCACCCCGGCAACTGGTGCAACCAGTCCGGAGCCGGCCTCGGCGAGCGCCCGCAGGCCAACCCCGCCGCCGGGATCGACGCGTACGTGTGGATGAAGCCGCCGGGCGAGTCCGACGGGGCGAGCAAGCAGATCCCGAACGACGAGGGCAAGGGCTTCGACCGCATGTGCGACCCGACGTACACGGGCAACTCGCGCAACGGCAACAACCCCTCGGGCGCCCTGCCCGACGCGCCGCTGTCCGGGAAGTGGTTCTCGGCCCAGTTCCAGGAGCTGATGCGCAACGCGTACCCGCCGCTGTCCTGACCGGGTGACGTGAGATCCGCCGGACCGGCCGCGAGGGGGCCGGGCCGGCGGATCGCGCTCTCGGCCTCCCGCCTGCCGGGACCGTCCGGATCGTGTCCCGCCTCCCCGCCCGGCTTTTGCCGTTCCGGCAACAGGAGTGGCCGCCCCGCGGGGCGGCGTCGCACCCTGGCGGCACCGCGAACGAGAGGCTGACCAGCATGGCGCACGACGAGAAGCACGAGCACGCACACCACCACGGACACCCTGACCACACCGACATCGACTGGGCCGGGATGGCCCCGCTGCTGGAGTCCCAGGCGGAGCTGTTCACCCCGCTGTACGCGCAGGCCATGGCCTGGCTGGGAGAGGAGGTGACCGATCCGGAACTGGTCGTCGACGCGGGCAGCGGACCCGGCGTGGTCTCCTGCCTGCTCGCCGAGACCTTCCCCGGGGCCCGGGTCGTCGCCGTGGACGGCGCCGCACCGCTGCTGGAGCGGGCCCGCGCCCGCGCCGAACGCCTCGGCGTCGCCGGCCGCTTCGACACCCTGGCCGGCGAACTCCCCGGCGTCCTGGACGACCTCGGCCGCCCGGCCGGCCTGCTGTGGGCCAGCCGCAGCCTGCACCACCTCGGCGACCAGCGCGCGGCCCTCGCCGCCTTCGCCGAGCGGCTGGCGCCCGGCGGCACGCTCGCCCTGCTGGAGGGCGGGCTGCCCGCGCGGTTCCTGCCGCGGGACATCGGGATCGGACGGCCGGGGCTCCAGGCGCGGCTGGACGCGGTGGAGGAGGAGTGGTTCGCCAGGATGCGGGCGAGCCTGCCCGGCTCGGTCGCCGAGACCGAGGACTGGCCGGCGCTGCTGACCGCCGCGGGCCTGAAGCACACCGGCACGCGCAGCTTCCTGCTGGACCTGCCCGCCCCGGCCTCGGAGCAGGCCCGCGCCTACGTGGCCGCGTCCCTGTCCCGCCTGCGCGACGCCTGCGGCGACGACCTCGACCCCACCGACCGCGCCACCCTGGACCGCCTCCTCGACCCGGACGACGAGGCGAGCGTGCACCGCCGGCCGGACGTGTTCCTCCTGGCGGCGCACACGGTGCACACGGGGGTGCGGGTGGCCTGACGGCCCTTCCGCGGCCGACGCCCTCCCCGCGCGGCGCCCGCCCGCCCCGCGTGACGCCGCCCGGCGGACCGCCGCCCGGCCACCGGCGGTCCGCCGGATCCGACTCGGCCACAGGGGTGATCCGGCAGCCGGCCGGAGGCGGACACCGGCGTGGTCGCCGTACGGCCGGACGGGGCAGGCGTCGGGATGGCCGCCGTACCGCCGTACGGCGGTGGCGCGCCGACGGCACGAAGAAGGGGCCCGGAGAAACCGGGCCCCTTCTTCGTGCCGTCGGCTCAGGCCATGTTGAACGTCGCCGGGTCCGGACCCAGCCGCCGGTCCTCGTTCAGCGCGCTGATCGCCGCGAGGTCCTCGTCGTCCAGGCTGAAGTCGAAGACCTCGATGTTCTCCTTGATCCGGGACGGCGTCACGGACTTCGGGATCACCACGTTGCCGAGCTGGAGGTGCCAGCGCAGCACGACCTGGGCCGGCGTGCGGTCGTGCTTCTGCGCGATCGCCACGATCGCCGGGACCTCCAGCAGGCCCTTGCCCTGGCCCAGCGGCGACCAGGCCTCGGTGGCGATGCCCTGCTCGGCGTGGTACTCGCGGGCGGCCCGCTGCTGCAGGTGCGGGTGCAGCTCGATCTGGTTGACCGCCGGGACGATCGACGTCTCGCCGATCAGCCGCTGGAGGTGCTCCGGCAGGAAGTTGGAGACGCCGATCGCGCGGATCAGGCCGTCGGCGTGCAGCTTCTCGAACGCCTTGTACGTGTCGACGTACCGGTCCTGGGCCGGCAGCGGCCAGTGGATCAGGTACAGGTCCACGTACTCCAGGCCGAGCTTCTTCAGGGACGCGTCGAAGGCGCGCAGCGTCGACTCGTACCCCTGCTCGCTGTTCCAGAGCTTGGTGGTGACGAAGATCTCCTCGCGGGGGAGGCCGGAGGCGGCGATGGCCTTGCCGGTGCCCTCTTCGTTGCCGTAGATCGCCGCTGTGTCGATGCTGCGGTACCCGGCCTCCAGCGCCGTCGCGACGGCCGCCTCCGCCTCGTCGTCCGGCACCTGCCAGACACCGAAGCCCAGCTGGGGCATCTCGACGCCGTTGTTCAGGGTGATCGGGGGGACCTTGCTGCTCACGAGCTCTCGATCCTTACGGTTGTCGTCAGGTGGTACGTCCATCGTCAACGATCACGGGCCGCGATGCATTCCTGACCCGGCGATCGGGGCGGGAAAGGTACCCGTGAGGGGATGATTCAGGCACGATACAGCGCCTCGACCTCGTTCGCGTACGCCTTCTCGATCGCCTTCCGCTTCAGTTTCAGCGACGGCGTGAGCAACCCGTGCTCCTCGGTGAACGGCTGCGCCAGGATGCGGAAGGTGCGGATCGACTCGGCGTGCGAGACCAGGGTGTTGGCGGCGACGACCGCGCGCCGCACCTCCGCCTCCAGCTCGGGGTCGCGCACCAGCCGGGCCGGCGACGCCGGCGGCTTGCCCCGCATCATCAGCCAGTGCTCGACGGCCTCCTGGTCGAGGGTGATGAGGGCGGCGATGTACGGGCGGTCGTTGCCGACGACGATGCACTGGCTGACCAGCGGATGGTTCCGGACGCGCTCCTCCAGCAGGCCGGGAAAGACGCTCTTGCCGCCGGAGGTGACGAGGATCTCCTTCTTGCGGCCGGTGATGGTGAGATAGCCGTCCTGGTCGAGGGAGCCCAGGTCGCCGGTGGCCAGCCAGCCGTCGTGCAGGGTCTCGTCGGTGGCCTTGGGGTTGTTGAGGTAGCCCTGGAAGACGTTGTCGCCGCGCAGCCAGATCTCGCCGTCGTCCGCGATGTGCACGGTGACGCCCGGGACGGGCTGCCCGACGGTGCCGTACCGGGTGCGCCCGGGCGGGTTGGCGGTGGCGGCGGCGGTGGACTCGGTCAGGCCGTATCCCTCGTAGATGTGCACGCCGGCGCCCGCGAAGAACAGCCCGAGCCTGCGGTCCATCGCGGAGCCGCCGGACATGGCGTGCCGCAGGCGGCCGCCGAGCGCGGCCCGCACCTTGGAGTAGACGAGCCGGTCGAACAGCTGGTGCTGCACGCGCAGCGCCGCCGACGGGCCGGGACCGGTGCCCCAGGCCTTGGCCTCCACGGCGTCCGCGTACCGCACGGCGACCTCGACGGCCTTCTCGAAGGCCTCGCCCCTGCCCTCCTTCTCCGCCCGGCGGCGGGCCACGTTGAGCACCTTCTCGAAGATGTACGGCACCGCGAGGACGAAGGTCGGCCGGAACGCGGCCAGGTCCGGCAGCAGGGCCGCCGCGTCGAGCTGCGGCTGGTGGCCGAACTTGACCCGGCCGCGGATCCCGGCCACCTCCACCATCCGGCCGAAGACGTGCGCGAGCGGCAGGAACAGCAGCGTCGACGCCTCGTCGCCCTTCCGGGAGTGGAACACCGGCTCCCAGCGCCGGACGACGGTGTCCGCCTCGTACATGAAGTTGCCGTGGGTGAGGACGCAGCCCTTGGGGCGGCCGGTGGTGCCCGAGGTGTAGATGACCGTGGCGACCGTGTCCGGGGTGACCGCCTGCCGGTGCCGGTGCACCACGTCGTCGTCGAGATGGGCGCCGGCCTCGTACAGCTCCCGCACGGCGCCGGTGTCCAGCTGCCACAGCCGGTGCAGCCGGGGCAGCCGGTCGATGACGGTGGCGATGGTCATCGCGTGGTCCTCGTGCTCCACGACCGCGGCCGTGCACTCGGCGTCGTACAGCATCCAGAAGCACTGCTCGGCCGAGGAGGTGGGGTAGAGCGGCACCACCTGGGCGCCGATCGTCCACAGCGCGAAGTCGAAGAGCGTCCACTCGTAGCGGGTGCGGGACATGATCGCGACCCGGTCGCCGAAGCGGACGCCCTGGGTGAGCAGGCCCTTGGCGAGGGCGAGCACCTCGTCGCGGAACTCGGCCGAGGTCACGTCCCGCCACCGCCCGGCCCGGTCCTTGCGGCCGAGCGCGACGCGCAGCGGGTCCTCCCGGGCGTACTCGAAGATCACGTCGGCCAGACCGCCCACCGGTGGTGCCAACGCCAGCGGAGGGTTGGTGAACTCGCGCAAACCCCGCTCCCCGTTCCTCGGCGTTCGGTTCGCCTGGTGGCGCCCCGCACAGCGCCGTGAAAGCTACCCCACCGGACGAAGGGGCGGGAGGGGGCCCGAAAGCGAACAATGCTCTGGTTCGCGCTGGTCAGCGGGGGGCGAATGCGTGCACATGCGGAAGGGTCGGGCGCGAACCCGACGGTCGGGTGAGGTTCGGCGCCGCAATCTCCACCGAATCTGTACGACCCGGCCGCCGCGCGCATCACCCCGGCGGGGGAGGGCGTCAGCGACGCGTCCCCTTCTCCTCCTCCAGCGTCGGCGCGGCCGATTCCGTCACACCGGCGCGGTGCCCGGCGTCTCCGGCCGGAGGCCCCTAGCCGCGCCGCTGCCGCTGGAGCCGGTCCCCGCCCGCCAGGATCGCCGCCGCCAGCGCGTCCGCCGCGCCCTGCGCCGCGGTCCGGCGGCGGCCGTGGACCAGCACGAAGTCGACGCGGCCCAGCTCCGGCAGCCCCGCCCGGTCCGGTACGCGCACCAGGCCCGGCGGGATCAGCCCGCGGGAGTGCGCCATCACGCCGAGGCCCGCGCGGGCCGCCGCGACCAGGCCGCTCAGGCTGCCGCTCGTGCAGACGACGCGCCATGCGCGGCCCTGGCGCTCCAGCGCCTCCAGGGCGAGGGCCCGGGTGATGCCCGGGGGCGGGTAGACGATGAGCGGGACCGGGCGGTCGGGGTCGAGACGGAGCCGCTCCGCGCCGATCCACACCAGCCGGTCGTGCCAGACCAGCTCCCCGCGCGGGTCCTCGGGGCGGCGTTTGGCGAGGACCAGGTCCAGCTTCCCGGCGGCCAGCCGCTCGTGCAGCGTGCCCGACAGCTCCACCGTCAGCTCCAGGTCGACCTCGGGGTGGTCGTGCCGGAACCCCTCCAGGATCTCCGGCAGCCGGGTCAGCACGAAGTCCTCGGACGCGCCGAACCGCAGCCGGCCGCGCAGCCGGGTGCCGGTGAAGAACGCCGCCGCCTGCTCGTGCACCTCCAGGATCCGGCGCGCGAAGCCGAGCATCGCCTCGCCGTCCTCGGTCAGCTCGACGGAGTGGGTGTCCCGGGTGAACAGCTGCCGCCCGGTGGCGTCCTCCAGGCGCCGCACGTGCTGGCTGACGGTCGACTGGCGCAGCCCGAGCCGCCGGGCGGCCTGCGTGAAGCTCAGCGTCTGGGCCACCGACAGGAAGGTCCGCAGGTGGGAGGGGTCGTACACGCCGCCACGTTATCGCGTGAGGCGATGGCAGTCAGTGCGGTGTACGGGATTCCCGATCGCCGGGCGAGGCAGCACGATGGAGGGGACCCGTGATCCGGGACCCCCGGCCCCGCGCCGCCCGGCCGCACCGGGCCGGCCGGGCGGACCCGGAGAACCGGACGAACCGAGCGAACCGAGCAAGTGGAGCACCGTGAAACGCCTGCGCCGGCCGAGTCGGCCGCCGATCGACCTCTACATCCTGCTGCTGCTCGGGACGGTGGGGCTCGCGGCGCTGCTGCCGGCCCGCGGGACGGCGGCCGACGCCGTCTCCGGCGCCTCCACGGCGGCGATCGCCTTCCTGTTCTTCCTCTACGGCGCCCGGCTGTCCACCCGTGAGGCCCTGGACGGCCTGAAGCACTGGCGGCTCCACGTCACCGTCCTGGCCTGCACCTTCGTCGTCTTCCCGCTGCTCGGCCTGGCCGCGCGCGGGCTGGTCCCGGTGCTCCTGACGCAGCCGCTCCACCAGGGCCTGCTCTTCCTCACCCTGGTCCCGTCGACCATCCAGTCGTCGATCGCCTTCACCTCGATCGCGCGCGGCAACGTACCCGCCGCGATCTGCGCGGGCTCCTTCTCCTCGCTGGCCGGCATCGTCGTCACCCCGCTGCTGGCGGCCGCCCTGCTCGGCGGCGCGGGCGGCGGGTTCTCCGCGGACTCGGTGCTGAAGATCGTGCTCCAGCTGCTGGTGCCGTTCGTCGCCGGGCAGCTGCTGCGGCGCTGGATCGGCGGCTTCGTCGCCCGGCACAAGAAGGCCCTCGGGCTCGTCGACCGCGGGTCGATCCTGCTGGTCGTCTACACCGCCTTCAGCGCGGGCATGGTCCAGGGCATCTGGCACCAGGTGAGCCCCGTCCGGCTGGCCGGACTGCTGGCCGTCGAGGCCGTGCTGCTCGCCGTGATGCTCGCCCTGACCTGGTACGGCGCCAAGGCGCTGCGGTTCGGCCGGGAGGACCGGATCGCGATCCAGTTCGCGGGCTCGAAGAAGTCCCTGGCCTCCGGGCTGCCCATGGCGAGCGTCCTGTTCGGCGCGCACGCCTCGCTCGCCGTGCTGCCGCTGATGCTGTTCCACCAGATGCAGCTGATGGTGTGCGCGGTGATCGCCAAGCGCCGGGCGCACGACCCCGTCGGGGACGTCACCGGGCCGGCGCCGGCCGCGGCGCCCCGGGCCGGGGCCAGCCCGGGAACACGCTCCGGCTGAGGCGGGCCGGCCCGCGCGCAGCGAAAGGCCGGCGCGGGGGCCGGGAGCGGGACCGCTCCCGGCCCCCGCGCTGCCGTGCTCGGGCACGCTCCGGGACGCCGGGGTCTCAGCCCACCCGGTCCAGGGGCAGCCACAGGACCGTGCCGCGGGTGACCGGGGTCGCGGTGCCGGAGGCGAGCTCCTCGTCGGTGAGCGCCCGGTCCCACACGTGCACGTCGTCGATCGCGCCGGTGAAGAAGGCCCGGCTGTCCATGCGCTGCCCGATGTGCACGCCGAACGGCGAGTTGCGGCTGACCGAGCCGGGCACGTCCGCGGTGCCGAGCTCCGTGCCGTCGACGGACAGCGTCAGCCGTCCGCCGCCGCGGCGCAGCACCAGACGGTGCCACTCGCCGTCGTTGTAGGCGCCGCTGGTGCGCACGGACGCCGTCCGCGGCGCCGCCGCCCCGTCGCGTGCGGTCATCAGGCCCTGGAGGCGGTCGTTCGCGGGCTCGGCGCGCAGCCACACCTGGGGCTGGGTGGTGCCGATCCCGCCCATCCACAGCAGCGGCTGCTCCCCGCTGGTGGCCGTGTACCGGAACCACAGCGAGACGGTGAAGTCCTTGGTGCCGAGCGGGAGCCGGCCGCGGTACGGCAGGCGTACGGCGTCGTCGGTGCCGTCGAACGACAGGGCGCCGCCGCGGACGCCGGGCGTGGGCCGGGCGCCGCCGAGCACGGCGGCGGGCCTGGCCCGCGGGGCGAGGTCGGGGGTGGCCGGGTCCGGGCCGCGGCGGGGGGCCAGCCAGTCCTCGGTGAAGCGGGCGAAGCGGATCTCGTCGCGCGCGTCGACCGCGCCGCCCTCGTACAGCAGTCCCACGGTGGACCCGCCGATCGCCACCATGTCGGAGTAGCCGGACCAGTCCGTGGTGACGACCGTGCCGCGGTCCACGCTGTCCCAGGTGGCGCCGCCGTCGTAGGAGGAGCGGATCATCATCGTCCGGCGGCGGTCGGGGTCGGCCGGGGCGGACAGCAGCATGCGGCCGCCGAGGCGCAGCACCGCGCCCTGCACCTGCGGGGTGTAGAGGTCGGGGAGGGCCCTGAAGGGCGCGGTGAAGGAGTCGCCGCCGTCGCGGCTGACGGCCTGGGTGCGGTGGCCGAGGTCGGTGCCGTCCTGCTCGCGGCCGCTGACCAGGAGGGAGCCGTCGGCGCGCTCGGTGAGGGTCAGCTCGGACGGTTTCTGCCGGAAGGAGCCGTCGGCGGCGATGGGCCAGGTGTCGGTGGCGCCGATCTTCCAGGTGTCGCCGCCGTCGTCGCTGACGACGAGCGCCGCGTGGTTGGCGGTGACCCGGGTGCCGTCCCAGGTCTCGGTGTTGACGCCGAACACCAGCCGCCCGGCGTGCCTGCCCCGGGTGAGCTGGATGCCGTGCACCGGGCCGGTGGCGTACCAGGAGTTCCAGTGGGCGGGCAGGATCTGGTCGCTCAGGTCGCGCGGCTTCGACCAGGTGCGGCCGTCGTCGTCGCTGTACTGCAGATGGGGGGTGCGGTCGCAGGGCACCGAGCAGTTCCCGCTGTCGGTGCGGCCCGTGTTGTACGTCTCGGCCAGCAGGATGCGGCCGGTGGTGCGGTCCACGACCGGGGCCGGGTTGCCGTGGGTGTCGCCGGCGCCCTCGTTGACGACCTGGAGCGGGCCCCAGGTGCGGCCGCCGTCGGTGGAGCGCTTGAGGACGATGTCGATGTCGGCGGCGTCCCCGCAGTTGAGGACGCGGCCCTCGGCGAAGGCGAGCAGGGTGCCGCTGGTGGTCCGCACGATCGCCGGGATCCGGAAGCAGGCGTAGCCGGGATCCTGGGCGGCCTTGAAGAGCACCTGCTCCTCCAGCCGGGGTGCGCCGGCGGAGGGCTGGGCGTGGGCGGGGTGCGGGAGCGCGGCCGTCGCGGCCAGGGCGAGCGCCGCGGTGAGGGTGGTTCTCAGACGGGTGCGAAGACGTGACGGCATGGAGCGGCCTGCCCTTCAGTCGTCTGCCAGGGGTCCAGTCGTGCTGGGTGCTGGGTGCTGGGTGCTGGGTGCGGGATGCGGTCGTGCGGGACGCGGTCGTGCACGGTGCGGTCATACAGACATTCGGACATCCCATGTCCGAGGTGAGGGCATCGACGTTAGTTGCGTCCCCGCGCGCCTCACAAGAAGCGTGCGCGTGTCACCGCCACGGAATCAGCACGACCTCGCCGGCGTCGCTCCGCGAGGTGAGGACCGCGTGCGCCGCGCCCGCCCCCGTCGGCGCGGACTCCCCGTGCGCCACGGGCCCGGCCTTTCCCCCGGCGAACGGCCGCCGCGGCTCCGCGCGCCACCGCCGGTACCCCTCGGGCTCCTCCCGCGCGGTCCACGCCATGTGAAAGCCCGTCACCGTCCTGGCGCCGGCGAGCGGGTCGTGTGCCCGGACGGTGCCGCCGCCCGAGCCGTACGCCACCGGCCGGCCGGGGCGGGCACCGCCTCGCCCGGCCGGAACCCCCGCCGCCGTGGAGCGGGCGGCCGGTCAGCCCCCGGCGGCCGCGGCCCGCAGGGCGACGCGCTCCTCGCCCGCGTACACGTTCATGGAGCTGCCCCGCAGGAAGCCCACCAGGGTCAGCCCGGTCTCCGCGGCCAGGTCCACCGCCAGGGAGGACGGCGCCGAGACCGCCGCCAGCACCGGGATCCCGGCCATGACCGCCTTCTGCGCCAGCTCGAAGGAGGCCCGGCCCGAGACCAGCAGGATCGCCCGGGACAGCGGCAGCTCCCCGTTCCGCAGGGCCCGGCCGACCAGCTTGTCGACCGCGTTGTGCCGGCCCACGTCCTCCCGCACGTCGAGCAGCTCGCCGTCCTCGGTGAACAGGGCGGCGGCGTGCAGGCCGCCGGTCCGGTCGAAGACCCGCTGGGCCGCCCGCAGCCGGTCGGGCAGGCCCGCCAGCAGTTCCGGCCCCACCCGGACCGGGGGCGTGTCGGCGAGGGGCCAGCGGGCCGTCGTGCGCACCGCGTCCAGGCTGGCCTTGCCGCACAGGCCGCAGGAGGAGGTGGTGTAGACGTTCCGTTCGAGGGTGATGTCGGGGATCGCGACGCCGGGCGCGGTCCTGACGTCGACCACGTTGTACGTGTTGGAGCCGTCGGCGGTCGCGCCCGCGCAGTAGACGATGTTCAGCAGGTCGGACGCGCTCGCCAGCACGCCCTCGCTGACCAGGAAGCCCGCCGCCAGCGCGAAGTCGTCCCCGGGCGTGCGCATGGTGATCGCCAGCGGCCTGCCGTTCAGCCGGATCTCCAGGGGCTCCTCGGCGACGAGCGTGTCGGGCCGGGCGGAGACCGCGCCGTCCCGGATGCGGATCACCCTGCGTCGTTCCGTGACTCGTCCCATGTCTCCACCCGTCCCGTCGGTTCCGGTCCTGGCCGGTCCCGGCTGCGGCCCGGTCCCGGTCGGTACCCGCGTGCGGCCGAGGCGGCCCCTGCCGCACGGGCTGCCGTGGGTCACCGGGCCGTCGCGCGGCGGGGCGGCCTTCACGGTCTCATTGTCCTGCACGTGCGGGGCGGGGCCGCGGCCCGCACCGCAGGGGGCGCGCACCGCCGTCGTCCAGGCCCGCCGCGCCCCGGCCGGGGCGCCCCCGACTCCTTCGGCGCCGGGATCCGCAAGGCGTCCGAAGGGCGGTTCAGCTCCCGCTCCACGAGATCCCGGGCCACTTGACGTACGGAACCGGACGGCCCGTGAACGCGTCCAGGAGAATGCGGTCGCCGACCGCCCGGTCCAGCTTCACCGTCACCTTCTCCCCGCGCATCTCGCTGGTGCAGACGCCGTCCGTGGCCCCCACGACGGATGCCGAGAGCACCACGCTGCCGCTCGTCTCCAGCGCGTCCACGGCGGGGCCGTCGTCACAGGACCCGTGGGTGGCCACGACGGTCACGGAGCGGCCGTCCTCCGCCACCTCGGTCAGCCCGCCGAGCGGTGCGAGCACATCGGTGGGCAGCTTCTGCCCCACCGGCTCGACGGGCGGCTCGGGCAGCTCCGACGGGCTGACGGCGGCCCGCTCGAGCGGTGTGTCGTAGCCCTCCAGGGTGAACAGCCAGGCCGGTACCGTCGCCGGGCCGCGGCTGGTGGCCACGGTCATTTCCCCCAGCCTGGCTCCGGTCACCGTCAGGCGCGGCCCGGGGCCGCTGTCGCGGTCCAGGGCCGCGTACGCCTTCGGGGCCCCGACGAGCCGCACGGTGAGCGAGCCGCCGCTGCGCCACCTCACCTCGCCGTCCTCGCGCGGGGTGGCGGGAAGGTGTCCGCGCAGGTCGAAGTTCCCGGTGTCGTAGGCCCGCTCGTCGGCCTCGCCGCGCAGGCCGCCCTCCGGCAGCCGGACCACTTCCCCCATCGGGTGGTAGCCCTCGTGCCACTTCGCGGCGGCCTCGGAGCCGTCCCAGGCGTCGGCGACCTGGCGGGCGCGTGCCTCCGGCAGCGGTGTCGACTCCGTGACGCGTTCCTCCGCGCCGCGGCTGCCGGCCTGCTCGCCGCCGCAGCCGACGACGGCAGTGGCTCCCACGGCGCACAGCGCGAGCGCGGTGAGCGAAGGGGCGGTACGCATGGCGTTCGCAGGCATGGGTCTCCCGAAGGCCGAGGGGGCGAGCTGCGCGGTGGAGCGGCGGAAGTCCCGCCGGTCCTGCGACGGGCCGGCCCTCGGACGGGTTCGGTCCGCTTCGCCGCCCGGCCGGGTTCGTTACCGCATCGTGACCGGCCGCCCTGGACGTCGGCGGGCCGCGCCGGGCGGATCCGGCCGCGGCGCACCGGTACGGGCCCGGAACAGCACCCCGTCGGTCATCCGCGGCGACCGGCCCGCCGCCGGCGGGCGGTGACGACCCGGTCCGCTGCCGCCGCGCGTCCGCGGGCTCGCGCCGCCGCACCGTGAGGCGCGCCGGTCCGGCCGGGGCGCCGGTCCGCGCGGCCCGGCAGGAGCCGCCGGAGACGTCCCGGCCGCCGGGGCCGACCGCCTTCGCCCGGCTGCGGGCGGGCGCGCCGCTCG
Source organism: Streptomyces glaucus (assembly GCF_039533365.1). Taxonomy (NCBI): domain Bacteria; kingdom Bacillati; phylum Actinomycetota; class Actinomycetes; order Kitasatosporales; family Streptomycetaceae; genus Streptomyces; species Streptomyces glaucus. Next base: position 261,736 of record NZ_BAAATK010000003.1, on the reverse strand, counting down.
CCCACGGGGTCCGCGAACCCGTACGGAAGGCGGCGCGGCTGCGCACGGGGTGACGGTCCGTCTCCCGGGGAGCCCCGCTCCCCGGAGGGGGTGCTGTCCCCGCGGAGCGGCTCCGTTCCCCGGGGCGACGGCGCCCGCGGGGGCGGCGGCCCGTCCGGGGGAAGGGAACTGCTCGGTCGTCCGAAGGCATGACGGAAGCCGACAAGCCGGGCACCTGATTCCTGTCGCTTCACCTGCCGCCCTACCCGCGAGTCACTGATCACACTGGGGGAGCCCGAGACCCGAGGCGACGAGGGGGACCCACCATGAACGGCTCGCGCATCACCGGCGTCGGCCACTACCAGCCCGCCCAGGTGCTCACCAACGAGGACCTGGCGGGCATGGTCGACACCAGCGACGAGTGGATCAGGAGCCGGGTGGGCATCCGCACCCGCCGCATCGGCGGGCCCGACGAGCCGGTCGACGAGCTCGCCGCGCACGCCGCCGCCAAGGCGCTGGCGGCGGCCGGCCTGGCGCCCGCGGACATCGACCTGGTGCTGGTCGCCACCTCCACCGCCGTCGACCGCTCCCCGAACACCGCCGCCCGGGTCGCGGCCCGGCTCGGCATCCCGCGGCCGGCCGTCATGGACCTCAACGTGGTGTGCGCCGGCTTCACCCACGCCCTGGCCACCGCCGACCACACCGTGCGCGCCGGCGCCGCGCGCCGCGCCCTGGTGATCGGGGCGGACCGGATGTCCGACGTGGCCGACTGGACCGACCGCACCGTGTGCGTGCTCGTCGGGGACGGGGCGGGCGCCGCCGTCGTGGAGGCCGCCGCGCAGCCCGGCATCGGGCCGGTGCTGTGGGGGTCGATGCCCGAGATGGGGCGGGCGGTGCGGATCGAGGGCACGCCGCCGCGGTTCGCGCAGGAGGGGCAGAGCGTCTACCGCTGGGCGACCACACAGCTGCCGCCGCTCGCCCGGCAGGCCTGCGAGCGGGCCGGCCTGGCGCCCGAGGACCTCGCCGCGGTCGTGCTGCACCAGGCGAACCTGCGCATCATCGAGCCCCTCGCCGCAAAGCTCGGCGCCGTCAACGCCGTCGTCGCGCGCGATGTGTCCGAGTCCGGCAACACCTCGGCGGCGAGCATCCCGCTCGCCCTGTCCAAGCTGGTCGAGCGCGGCGAGATCGGCACCGGCGACCCGGTCCTGCTGTTCGGCTTCGGCGGCAACCTGTCGTACGCCGGGCAGGTCGTGCGCTGCCCCTGAACCGCCGCCGCCAGGGCCCGCGGACGCCGGGCGGGGTGCGTCCCGCCCCCGGCGACGCGCCGCGCGCAGCCGCCTCTTTGTCCTGGGAGTGGAGAAAGTTGGCGGCAATTGCTGCGCGACTTCTTCCCAGCTCTGGCAGCCGCTGCTACGTTCCCTTCGAAAGCAGGCCACGCAAGTGGCCGGAAACCGGCGCGCAGAGGCCGATTGAGGCGGGGAGGGGCTCGTGAGACGCATGACCGCGCGACCCGCGAACGCCCACCAGGCCCGGCTGCTCAAGCTCCTGCGCGACGGCGGCCCCAACTCCCGCGCCCAGCTGGGCGACCAGGTCGACCTGTCGCGGTCCAAGCTGGCCGTGGAGGTGGACCGGCTGCTGGAGACGGGGCTGGTGGTGGCCGACGGACTCGCCGCCTCGCGCGGCGGCCGCCGCTCCCACAACGTCCGGCTCAACCCGCACCTGCGGTTCCTCGGCGTCGACATCGGCGCGACCTCGGTCGACGTCGCCGTCACCAACGCCGAGCTGGAGATCCTCGGGCACATCAACCAGCCCATGGACGTCCGCGAGGGCCCGGTCGCGGTCTTCGAGCAAGTCCTGTCCATGGCCGCGAAGTTGAGGGCGTCGGGGCTCGCGGAGGGCTTCGACGGCGCCGGCATCGGCGTCCCCGGACCGGTCCGCTTCCCCGAGGGCGTGCCGGTGGCTCCGCCGATCATGCCGGGCTGGGACGGCTTCCCCGTGCGGGAGGCGCTCAGCCAGGACCTCGGCTGCCCGGTCATGGTCGACAACGACGTGAACCTGATGGCGCTGGGGGAGCAGCACGCGGGCGTCGCCCGCACCGTGGCCGACTTCCTCTGCGTCAAGATCGGCACCGGCATCGGCTGCGGCATCGTCGTCGGCGGCCAGGTCTACCGGGGGACGACGGGCAGCGCGGGCGACATCGGGCACATCCAGGCCGTGCCCGACGGCCGCCCCTGCGCCTGCGGCAACCGGGGCTGCCTGGAAGCCCACTTCAGCGGCGCGGCCCTCGCCCGGGACGCCGTGGAGGCGGCCCAGCAGGGCCGGTCCGCCGAACTCGCCGCGCGACTGGAGACGCACGGCGCCCTCACCGCCGCGGACGTCGCCGCCGCGGCCGCCGCCGGCGACGCCACCTGCCTCGACCTGATCCGGGAGGGCGGCAGCCGCACCGGCCAGGTCATCGCCGGCCTGGTCAGCTTCTTCAACCCGGGCCTGGTGGTGATCGGCGGCGGGGTGACCGGCCTCGGCCACACCCTGCTCGCCGCGATCCGCACCCAGGTCTACCGCCAGTCACTGCCGCTCGCGACCGGCAACCTGCCCATCGTCCTCGGTGAGCTGGGCCCCACGGCCGGAGTCATCGGCGCCGCCCGCCTCATCAGCGACCACCTGTTCTCACCCGCATAACACCCACGAGAGCACCACCGAGCACCCGGCCCACCCGCACAGCGTTCCGCTCCGCCCTGCCTGAAAACCGCCTGCCCCGGCAAGCGGTTCGCCCTGACACCGGCCCGCACGCCCGCCGAGGGGACCACACATGGCATCAGAACCACCGCTGCTCAGCATGTCCGGCATCACCAAGTCGTTCCCCGGCGTCCGGGCCCTCGACGGCGTCGACCTCGACGTCCAGGCCGGCGAGGTGCACTGCCTGCTCGGCCAGAACGGGGCCGGCAAGTCCACCCTCATCAAGGTCCTGGCCGGTGCCCACCAGCCCGACGGGGGCACCATCCGCTGGCGCGGCGAACCCGTCACGCTCCGCTCGCCGATCGCCGCCATGCGCCTGGGCATCGCCACCATCTACCAGGAACTCGACCTGGTGGAGCACCTGTCGGTCGCCGAGAACGTCCACCTCGGCCACGAGCCGACCACCGCCGGATTCGTCGTCCGCGCAAGGGCGGCGAAGACGTCGACGGCCGGGCTGCTGGAACGGCTCGGCCATCCGGAGATCGACCCGGGCCGCCCGGTGGCGGAGCTGCCGGCGGCGCAGCGGCAGATCGTGTCCATGGCGCGGGCGCTCTCCCACGACGTACGGCTCATCGTGATGGACGAACCGTCCGCCGCCCTCGACCCCGACGAGGTCGACAACCTCTTCCGCATCGTCGGCGGCCTGACCGCCGACGGGGTCGCCGTCGTCTACATCTCGCACCGCCTGGAGGAGATCCGCCGCATCGGCGACCGGGTCACCGTGCTGAAGGACGGACGCGCCGTCGCCGGCGGACTGCCCGCGAGGACGACACCCACCCGCGAGGTGGTCGCGCTGATGACCGGACGCAACGTCGAGTACGTCTTCCCCGAGCGGCCCGCCGCGCCGGCCCGCGGCGAGGCGCTGCTGGAGACCCGGGGGCTCGCCCGGGAGGGCGAGTTCGCCCCCCTCGACCTGACGGTCCGCCCCGGTGAGATCGTCGGACTCGCCGGACTCGTCGGCTCGGGCCGCTCCGAGATCCTGGAGACGGTCTACGGCGCCCGCCGGCCGACGTCCGGTCAGGTGCTCGTCGACGGACGGCCGTTGCGGCCGGGCAGCGTGCGGGCGGCCGTGCGCGCCGGACTCGGGCTCGCCCCCGAGGAGCGCAAGGCGCAGGCGCTGCTGATGCTGGAGTCCGTCACCCGCAACGTCTCCGTCTCCTCCCTGTCCCGCTTCTCCCGCGGCGGCTGGATCGACCGGGGCGCCGAACGCGGCGCGGCCCGGGCCGCCGTCCGCGAGCTGTCCCTGCGGCCCGACGACCCGTCCGTGCCGGTCCGCACCCTGTCCGGCGGCAACCAGCAGAAAGCCGTCCTGGCCCGCTGGCTGCTGCGCGGCTGCCGCGTGCTGCTGCTCGACGAACCCACCCGCGGCGTCGACGTCGGCGCCCGCGCCGAACTGTACGCGGTCGTGCGGCGACTGGCCGACGAGGGCCTCGCCGTCCTGCTGGTCTCCAGCGAGGTGCCCGAGGTGCTCGGCCTCGCCGACCGCGTGCTGGTGCTGCGCGAGGGGCGCGTCGTGCACGAGGCGCCCGCCCGTGAGCTCGACGAACACCGCGTACTCGACCTCGTCATGGAAGGAAGCCCGGCGTCATGACGCAGCCCGTCTCCCCGCCCCGGGACAGCACCGGCAAGGTGCCGTCGGCCGCCCGACCCCCCGTCTGGCAGGGGCTGTCGGCCCGAGCCGACATCCGCACCCTCTCCCTGCTCGGCGTGCTCGCCGTCCTGCTCCTCATCGGCGGGATCACCAAGCCGGACGAATTCCTCGACACCCGCAACCTCCAGCTCGTCCTCACCCAGGCCTCCGTGATCGGCGTCGTCACCGTCGGCATGACCTTCGTCATCACCTCCGGCGGCATCGACCTGTCCGTCGGCGCGATCGTCGCCCTCGCCTCGGTGTGGGCGACCACGGTCGCCACCCAGGAGTACGGCTTCGGCGGCATCCTGTTCACCGCGGTCGCCGTCGGCGTGGGCTGCGGCCTGGTCAACGGGCTGCTCATCGCCTACGGCGGGATGGTCCCGTTCATCGCCACGCTCGCCATGCTGGCCTCGGCGCGCGGCCTCGCGCTGCAGATCACCGACGGCAGGACGCAGATCGTCACCGTCGACGGCGTGCTCGACCTCGGCGAACGCGACGCCTACGTGCTCGGCGTGCCGCCGCTGGTGCTGGTCTTCGCCGTCGTCACGGTCATCGGCTGGCTGGTGCTCAACCGCACCACCTTCGGGCGCCGCACGGTCGCCGTCGGCGGCAACGCCGAGGCGGCCCGGCTCGCCGGCATCGACGTCCGCCGCCAGCGCCTGTACCTGTACCTGCTGTCCGGGCTGTGCTGCGGCATCGCCGCGTTCCTGCTGATCGTCCTGTCCGGCTCCGGCCAGAACACCAACGGCAACCTCTACGAACTCGACGCCATCGCCGCCGCGATCATCGGCGGCACGCTGCTCAGCGGGGGCCGCGGCACCATCACCGGCTCCGTGCTCGGCGTCCTGATCTTCACCACGATCACCAACATCTTCGCCCTGAACAACCTGCAGAGCGACGTCCAGCAGATCGCCAAGGGCGCGATCATCGTCGCCGCCGTGCTGGTCCAGCGCCGTACCGCGAGCACGACCTGAGGAAAGGGTTCACCGCCATGCACGAGCTCACCAGTCGCAGAGGACTGCTCTTCGGAGCCGCCGCCGTGTCCGCCGGTGCCCTCCTCACCGGGTGCACCAGCAACGAGTCCGACGACGAGCCGGCCGCCAACGACCAGCCGGCCGCCGCCGACAAGCCCGGCAAGCCCGTCACCATCGGCTTCGCCGGCCCGCAGGCCGACCACGGCTGGCTCAACGCCATCAACGACAACGCCAAGCGCCGCGCCGAGAAGTACTCCGACGTCACCCTGGAGATCACCGAGGGCTCCAACGACACCGCCCAGCAGATCGGGCAGATCGAGACCCTGATCAACAAGAAGGTCGACGTCCTGGTGGTGCTGCCCGCCGACGGCAAGGCGCTCACCCAGGTCGGGCTGAAGGCGATGCGCGCCGGCATCCCCGTCGTCAACCTCGACCGCGTCTTCAACACCCCCCAGGCCTACCGCTGCTGGATCGGCGGCGACAACTACGGCATGGGCCTGAGCGCCGGGCACTACATCGGCGAGAAACTGAAGGACAAGCCGGACGCCCGGGTCGTCGAACTCGCCGGCCTGGACAACCTGGAGCTGACCAAGCAGCGCACCCAGGGCTTCGACGACGCCCTGAAGAACTACCCGAACATCAAGAAGGTGGCCCGCCAGGCCGCCGACTTCACCGTCGAGTCCGGACAGGCCAAGATGGCCCAACTGCTCCAGGCGCAGCGGAAGTTCGACGCGCTGTGGAACCACGACGACGACCAGGGCGTGGGCGCCCTGCGCGCCGTCGAGCAGGCCGGGCGCGACGACTTCCTGATGGTCGGCGGCGCGGGCGCGCTGTCCGCGTTCCAGGCGATCGAGCGGGACGACGGCGTGCTGAAGGCGACCGTCCTGTACCCGCCGACCATGGCCGCCTCCGCGATCGACCTCGCCCGCGCCCTCGGCCAGGGCAAGGGCGTCGGCGGCCTCGCCGAGTACGAGATCCCCGCCTCGATCACCCTGTACTCGGCCGTCGTCGACAAGACCAACGTCGGCCGGTACATGTCCACCGGCTTCAAGTGACCGCTCCGCCCGCACCCCCCACGTGCGCCACCCCGACGAGGACGAGGAGGACATCCGCATGGCACAGTCGCAGGCCCCGGAGGGGGCCGAGCCCGAGAAGCCGCCACTGCGCGTCGGCATGGTCGGCTACGCCTTCATGGGCGCCGCCCATTCCCAGGGCTGGCGCACCGCGGGCCGGGTCTTCGACCTGCCGCTGACCCCGGTGCTGGCCGCGATCTGCGGCCGGGACGCCACCGCCGCGCGCGCGGCGGCCGACCGGCACGGCTGGGCGACGGTCGAGACCGACTGGCGTGCCCTGGTCGCGCGGGACGACATCGACCTCGTCGACATCTGCACCCCCGGCGACAGCCACGCCGAGATCGCCCTCGCCGCCCTCGCCGCCGGCAAGCACGTCCTGTGCGAGAAGCCCCTCGCGAACACCGTCGAGGAGGCCGAGGCCATGACGCGGGCCGCCGAGGCGGCGTACCGGAGCGGCCGGGTGGCGATGGTCGGCTTCAACTACCGCCGGGTGCCCGCCACCGCGCTGGCCCGGCGCATGGTGGCCGAGGGCCGCATCGGCAGGCTGCGGCACGTGCGGGTGGCGTACCTCCAGGACTGGCTGGTGGACCCGCAGTTCCCGCTGACCTGGCGGCTGCGCAAGGAGCAGGCCGGCTCCGGCTCCCTCGGCGACCTGGGGGCGCACATCGTCGACCTCGCGCAGTACCTGGCGGGGGAGCGGCTGGCGGGCGTGTCCGCGCTGACGGAGACCTTCGTCCGCGAACGGCCCCTGCCCGCCGGGGCCGTTCGCGGTCTCTCGGCCGTCTCCGCGCACGGCACCGGGCAGGTCACCGTGGACGACGCCGCCCTGTTCACCGGCCGCTTCACCTCCGGCGCGCTCGCCTCCTTCGAGGCCACCCGGTACGCCACCGGCCGCAAGAACGCCCTGCGCATCGAACTCAACGGCGAACGCGGCTCGCTCGCCTTCGACCTGGAGCGCCTCAACGAACTGTCGTACCACGACGGCACGGAGCCCGGCGAACGGGCCGGCTTCCGCCGCATCCTCGTCACCGAACCCGACCACCCCTACCTGGACGCCTGGTGGCCGCCGGGCCACGGCCTCGGCTACGAGCACACCTTCGTCCACCAGGCCCGCGACCTGGTCCACGCCGTCGCCGAGGGGCGCCGGCCCGAACCCTCCTTCGCCGACGGGCTGCAGGTGCAGCGCGTGCTGGCGGCGGTGGAGGAGAGCGCCGAGAAGAACTCCGTCTACACGCCGATAGCAGCCTGAGGAGGCCGACACGGATGCCGCGCACCTTCACCTTGTTCACCGGCCAGTGGGCTGACCTGCCCCTGGAGGAGGTCTGCCGACTCGCCCGCGACTTCGGCTACGACGGCCTCGAACTCGCCTGCTGGGGCGACCACTTCGAGGTCGACAAGGCCCTCGCCGACCCCTCCTACCTCGACTCGCGCCGGGAACTGCTCGACAAGTACGGCCTGAAGTGCTGGGCGATCTCCAACCACCTGGTCGGCCAGGCCGTCTGCGACGCCATCATCGACGAACGCCACCGGGCGATCCTGCCCGCCCGCGTCTGGGGCGACGGCGACGCGGAGGGCGTGCGGCGGCGCGCCGCCGCCGAGATCGAGGACACCGCGCGCGCCGCGGCCGCCTTCGGCGTGGACACCGTCATCGGCTTCACCGGCTCCGCGATCTGGCACCTGGTCGCGATGTTCCCGCCCGCCCCCGAGGCGATGATCGACCGCGGCTACGAGGACTTCGCGGCGCGCTGGAACCCGATCCTAGACGTCTTCGACGCCGAGGGCGTGCGGTTCGCGCACGAGGTCCACCCGAGCGAGATCGCCTACGACTACTGGACGACCGTACGCACCCTGGAGGCGATCGACCGGCGGCCGGCCTTCGGCCTGAACTTCGACCCCTCCCACTTCGTGTGGCAGGACCTGGACCCGGTCGGCTTCCTGTGGGACTTCCGCGACCGCATCTACCACGTCGACTGCAAGGAGGCCCGCAGGCGCCTCGACGGACGCAACGGCCGCCTCGGCTCCCACCTGCCCTGGGGCGACCCGCGGCGCGGCTGGGACTTCGTCTCGGCCGGACACGGCGACGTCCCCTGGGAGGACGTCTTCCGGATGCTGCGCTCCATCGGCTACCAGGGCCCGGTCTCGGTCGAGTGGGAGGACGCCGGCATGGACCGGCTCCAGGGCGCCCCCGAGGCGCTGACCCGCCTGAAGGCGTACGACTTCGAGCCGCCGTCGGCCTCCTTCGACGCGGCGTTCGGCAACTGACGTCCGGGCCCCGGAGGGCTCCCCGGCTTCCGGGGCTCCCCAGCCCTCCGGGACGTCCGGCTCCGGGGTGACGGCGCACCCCGGCGTACGCACCCGCCCGTACAACCAGCCCCACTCTGGAGGCATTCGTGCACGGGAACGACCGCACCACCCGCACCGACGAAATAGGCACCCACAGACGACCCCCCCTGTTCCGCAAGGCGGTGGCCCTGCTCAGCGGCGCGCTGCTGGCGGGGGCCTCCCTCACCCTGGCCGCACCCCAGGCCGGCGCGGCCGCCGCCGACGAGGCGGCCGTCGCGGCGGAGGACTTCCAGCAGGTCGCCCTCGCCAAGGGCGAGGCGGAGGTCGGCGAGCCCATGTCGCTGGCCGTCCTCCCGGACCGCTCGGTCCTGCACACCTCCCGCGACGGCGAACTCCGCCTCACCGACGCCGCGGGGAACACGCGACTGGCCGGCAAGCTCGACGTGTACTCCCACGACGAGGAGGGCCTGCAAGGCGTCGGCGTCGACCCCGGATTCGCCGAGAATCGTTTCATCTACCTCTACTACGCGCCGCCGCTGGACACCCCGGCCGGCGACGCCCCCGAGACCGGCACCGCCGCCGACTTCGCCCCCTTCGACGGGGTCAACCGCCTGTCGCGGTTCGTGCTGACCGCCGACGGCACCCTCGACCTCGCCAGCGAGAAGAAGATCCTCGACGTGCCGACCACCCGCGGCATGTGCTGCCACGTCGGCGGCGACATCGACTTCGACGCGCAGGGCAACCTCTACCTGTCGACCGGTGACGACTCCAACCCGTTCCAGTCGGACGGCTACACCCCGATCGACGAGCGCGCGAACCGCAACCCGGCCTTCGACGCCCAGCGCACCTCCGGCAACACCAACGACCTGCGCGGCAAGATCCTGCGCATCAAGGTCAACGCCGACGGCTCCTACTCCATCCCCGAGGGCAACCTCTTCCCGCCCGGCACGGACAGGACGCGGCCCGAGATCTACGCCATGGGCTTCCGCAACCCGTTCCGGTTCAACGTCGACAAGGAGACCGGCATCCTCTACGTCGGCGACTACGGTCCCGACGCCGGTGCCGCCGACCCGGACCGGGGCCCGGCCGGCCAGGTCGAGTTCGCCCGCGTCACCGGCCCCGGCAACTTCGGCTGGCCGTACTGCACCGGCGACAACGACGCCTACGTCGACTACGACTTCGCCACCGGGCAGTCCGGCGAGACCTTCGACTGCGCCGCCCCGAAGAACGACTCCCCGCACAACACCGGCCTGACGGACCTGCCCCCGGCGCAGCCGGCCTGGATCCCGTACGACGGCCCGTCCGTACCCGAGTTCGGCGACGGCTCCGAGTCCCCGACGGGCGGCCCCGTCTACCACTACGACCCGGCCCTCGACTCGCCGGTGAAGTTCCCCGAGGCCTACGACGGCGACCTCTTCGTCGGCGAGTTCGGACGGCGCTGGATCAAGCGGATCACCAGCGACGCCGACGGGACCGTGCAGGCGATCAACGACGTGCCCTGGTCCGGCACCCAGGTGATGGACATGGAGTTCGGGCCCGACGGGGCGCTGTACGTCCTCGACTACGGCCTGTCCTGGTTCGGCGGCGACGAGCACTCCGCCCTGTACCGCATCGAGAACGCCACCGACGGCCACTCGCCCGTCGCCCAGGCCGCCGCGAACAAGACCTCCGGCCAGGCCCCGCTGCGGGTGAGCTTCTCCTCCGCGGGCACCACCGACCAGGACGGCGACGCCCTCACCTACAGCTGGGACTTCGGCGACGGCTCCACCTCCACCCAGGCCGACCCGACGCACCGGTACAAGAAGAACGGCACCTACACGGCGACGCTGACGGCGAAGGACCCCTCCGGCCGCACCGGCAGCGCGAGCGTGCAGATCGTCGTCGGCAACACCGCGCCCAAGGTGACGCTGGACCTGCCCAAGGACGGCCAGCTGTTCAGCTTCGGCGACGCCGTCCCGTTCAAGGTGCGGGTCACCGACCCCGAGGACGGCCGCTCCATCGACTGCTCCAAGGTCAAGGTCACCTTCGTCCTCGGCCACGACACCCACGGCCACCCGCTCACCTCGGCCAACGGCTGCTCCGGCACCATCCAGACCAGCGCCGACGGCGGCCACGACGAGAACGCCGACATCTTCGGCGTCTTCGACGCCGAGTACACCGACAACGGGGGCGGCGGCCAGGCCCCGCTGACCACGCACGACCAGAACGTCACCCAGCCCAGGCACCGACAGGCCGAGCACTTCAACGACTCCTCGGGCGTCTCGGTCGTCACCAAGGAGGCCGCGCACGGCGGCAGGACCGTCGGCGAGATCCACCACGGTGACTGGATCTCCTTCACCCCGTACGTCCTGAGCAACGCGGAGAAGGTCACCGCCCGCGTCTCCTCCGGCGGCGCCGGCGGCACACTGGAGTTCCGCGCCGGGTCCCCCACGGGCACGCTGCTCGGAAAGGCGGCCGTGCCGGTCACCGGCGGCTGGGAGACCTTCCAGGACGTCTCCGCCGACCTGTCCCGCGCCCCGCGCGGCACCACCGAGCTCTTCCTGGTCTTCAAGGGGAGCGGCACGGGTGCCCTGTTCGACGTGGACGACTTCACCTTCACGACCAGCTGAGAGGAGGTGGCACCATGCGTGCGACCGGACGAGTGACGACCGCCGCCGTGGGCGCCGCCCTGCTCCTGGGCACCGTCTCGGGGACGGCCGCCTCGCAGGCCGGGGACGAGGGCGGCAAGGCCGCCGAGAAGCGGGTGCTGGTCTTCTCCAAGACGGCCGGTTTCCGCCACGACTCGATCCCCGAGGGCGTCGCCACGGTGAAGCAGCTCGGCCAGGCGGGCGGCTTCAGGGTCGACGCCACCGAGGACGCGGGCGCGTTCACCCAGCGCAACCTGCGGCGCTACGCCGCCGTCGTGTTCATGTCCACCACGGGTGACGTCCTCGACGCCGCGCAGCAGCGCGCCTTCGAGGGCTACATCCGCGGCGGCGGCGCCTACGTCGGCGTGCACGCCGCGGCCGACACCGAGTACGACTGGGAGTTCTACGGCGGCCTGGCCGGCGCCTACTTCCAGTCCCACCCGGCGATCCAGCCGGCCACCGTGGACGTCGAGGACCGCGCCCACCCGGCGACGTCGGGGCTGGCGCGCACCTGGAACCGCACCGACGAGTGGTACAACTACCGCTCCAACCCGCGGGAGCGGGCCCACGTCCTCGCCTCGCTCGACGAGTCGTCGTACACCGGCGGCACCATGCACGGCGACCACCCGATCGCCTGGTGCCAGGAGTACCGGGGCGGCCGCGCCTTCTACACCGGCGGCGGCCACACCAAGGAGTCCTACGCCGACCCCGCCTTCCGGCAGCACCTGCTGGGCGGCATCCGCTGGGCCGTCGGCGACGCCCAGGCCGACTGCCGTCCGGAGAACGGCTACCGCCCGCTCCTGGACGGCGCCTCCCTGGACGGCTGGCGGCAGGCGGGCCCCGGCTCGTTCACGTCGGACGACGACGGCACGATCACCTCGTCGGGCGGCATGGGCCTGCTCTGGTACGCCGGGAAGAGCTTCACGTCCTACTCCCTGAAGCTCGACTGGAGGATGGCGAGCGAGTCCGGCGACGACAACTCGGGGGTGTTCGTGGGCTTCCCGGCCTCGGACGACCCGTGGTCGGCGGTGGACAACGGCTACGAGATCCAGATCGACGCCACGGACGTCCCCGAGCGCACCACCGGGTCCGTCTACGGCTTCCAATCCGCCGACCTGAACAAGCGCGACCGCGCGCTGAACCCGCCGGGGGAGTGGAACACGTACGAGATCCGCGTGGAGGGCGAACGGCTCCGCGTCTGGCTCAACGGCGTGAAGATCAACGATTTCACCAACACCGACCCGGCCCGGAGCCTGGCCGACGGACACATCGGCATCCAGAACCACGGAGCCGAGGACCGGGTGTCCTTCCGGGACGTCCGGATCAAGGAACTGCCCGTCCGAGGCGACTGAGCGGCGGCGGGCGGGGGACGCCGGACCCCCGCCCGCCGTCATCCCGCCCGTCCCGCCGCTGCCCCTCGGGGGCCCGTCGCCGTCCCCGGTCCTCCCGCCCGTCCCCGCTTCCCGCCGTTCCCGGTCTTCCCGGTCTTCCCGTCTTCCCGCCGTCTCTGTGGAGTCCACGCACGTACGTCGCATTCGGCGACGTCGACAAGGAGGCTGCCCATGTCCGCGTCCCGTCCAGGTTCCCCTTCGGACTCCGGTTCCCGTGTGGGGGTGTGGCTGATCGGAGCGCGCGGCTCCGTCGCCACCACCGTCGTGGCGGGCTGCGCCGCCGTGTCGGCGGGCCTGCACCCGCCGACGGGCATGGTGACCGAGACGCCCGTCTTCGCCGGCAGCGGCCTGCCGGCCCTGTCGTCCCTGGTCTTCGGCGGCCACGACACCCTCGACTGCCCCCTGCCCAAACGGGCGGAGGCCCTGGCGGCGGGCGGCGTACTGCCCCCCGGCCTCCCCGCGGCGGTCCGCGCCGAACTGGCCGCCGCCGACCGCGAGATCCGCCCCGGCGGCCCCCTGCCCGGCGACACCCGCGGCGAGGAGGAGCTGATCGCCGCCTTCGCCGCGGACATCCGGGACTTCGCACGGCGCTCGCGTGCGGCGCGGACGGTGGTGGTGAACGTGGCCTCCACCGAGCCCACCGCCACCGGGCGCGCGCTCCCGCCGAGCTCGCTGTACGCGGCGGCCGCCCTGCGCGCCGGCTGCCCCTACGTCAACTTCACCCCGTCCACCGGCCTCGACCACCCGGCCCTGGCCCCGCTGGCCGCCGCCTCCGGCCTGCCGTACGCGGGCCGCGACGGCAAGACCGGCCAGACGCTGCTCAGGTCGGTGCTGGGCCCCATGTTCGCGCAGCGGGCGCTCGCCGTGCGGGCCTGGTCCGGCACGAACCTGCTGGGCGGCGGCGACGGCGCCGCCCTGGCCGACCCGGCCGCCGCGGCGGCCAAGAACGCGGGCAAGGAACGGGTCCTCGCCGACACCCTCGGCACGACCCCCCAGGGCGAGGTCCACATCGACGACGTCCCCGCGCTCGGCGACTGGAAGACCGCGTGGGACCACATCGCCTTCGACGGCTTCCTCGGCGCCCGCATGATCCTCCAGACCATCTGGCAGGGCTGCGACTCGGCCCTGGCCGCCCCCCTGGTCCTCGACCTCGCCCGCCTGACCGCCCGCGCCCACGAGGCCGGCCTGTCCGGCCCGCTCGGCGACCTCGGCTTCTACTTCAAGGACCCGGCGGGGGACGGACCCGCCGGGCTCGCGGAGCAGTACGAGGCGCTGCGGGGGTTCGCGGGACGGCTGCGGGACGGCGGGGGAGCGGCGAGCGGGCGCGGCGACGGCGGTCCGGCAGGCACGGACCGCGGCGGGGAGCGGCGATGAGGCGGGGAGCGGCGGTGCGGCGGGAACGAGCCGGCAGGCGTCCCCAGGGGGCCGGGCCCGGAGCGACGGGAGCGGGGACGCCCGCCCCGGCCGCCGCGGCGGACCCGTCCCGGCCGCCGGGCCCCGCGCCCCGCCCCGGGTCCGGCCGAGCGGGAGATCCCGCACCCGGCGGGCCCGGAACCGGGCGCGGCCGGGGAGCCGGGCGCGCCTGGGCCGAACTGCTGCGCCTGCCCGCGCTGTTCACCGTCCCCGGCGACGCGCTCGCCGGTGCCGCCGCGACCGGCGCCCGCCCCACTGCCCGCACGCTGCTGGCCATCGGCTCCTCCCTCTGCCTGTACCAGGCCGGCATGGCCCTCAACGACTGGGCGGACCGCGAGGAGGACGCCGTCGAGCGCCCGCACCGGCCCCTCCCCTCCGGCCGCGTCCGGCCGGCCGCCGCCCTCACGGCGGCCTGCGCCCTCACCGGCGCCGGACTGGCCCTGGCCGCCCGCGCCGGCCGCCCCGCCCTCGCCGTCGCCGCCCCCCTCGCGGCGACCGTCTGGGCGTACGACCTCACCCTGAAGCACACGCCCGCCGGACCCGCGGCCATGGCCGCGGCCCGCGGACTCGACCTGCTCCTCGGCGCGGCGGCCACCACCGGCCGCGCCCGGCCGGCGCTGCCCTCCGCCGCTCTGCTCGGCACCCACACCCTCGCGGTGACGACCGTCTCCCGCGACGAGACCCGCGGCGGCTCGCCCCTGGCACCCCTGTCGGCCCTGGCCACGACCGCCCTGCTCACCGGCCTCCTGACCCGGGGCCGCGCACGGCGCGCGGCGGGGCGGGGGGACACGGCGCGGGCGCCGGGCGGCCGAGGCGGCGCGGCCGCCACCGCCGCTCTCGGCGCCGCCTACGCCGTGACGGCCGCCCGCCCCTGCTTCCACGCCGCCCTCAACCCGTCGCCCCCGCTCATCCAGCGAGCGGTCGGCGGCGGCATCCGCGCCACGATCCCCCTCCAGGCCGCCCTCACCGCCCGCTCCGGGGCCCCGGTCACCGCCCTGCTGATCGCGGCCCTCGCCCCGGCCGGACGGAAGTTCGCGAGGAAGGTGAGCATCACATGAGCCCGGACCGCACGAGCCCGGACCCCATGAGCCCGGACCACATGAGCCCGGACCCCATGAGCCCGGACCACATGAGCCCGGACCACATGAGCCCGGAACCGCTCCCCACGGCCCCGGCCGGCCCGGCCGGCTCCCCGGGAGCCCCCCGACACCCCGGCGCCGCCCCCCTCCGCTTCGGCTACGGCACCAACGGCCTCACCGACCTCCGCCTCGACGACGCCCTCGCCCTCCTCGCCGACCTCGGCTACGACGGGGTCGGTCTCACCCTCGACCACATGCACCTCGACCCGCTCGCCCCGGACCTCGCCGCCCGCACCCGCCGGGTCGCGCACCGGCTCCAGGCGCTGGGCCTGGGCGTCACCGTCGAGACCGGCGCCCGCTACGTGCTCGACCCGCGCCGCAAACACGGCCCCTCCCTCCTGGACCCGGACCCCGACGACCGGGCCCGCCGCGCCGGCCTGCTGCTGCGCGCCGTCCGGGTCGCCGCCGACCTCGGGGCCCACGCCGTCCACTGCTTCAGCGGCACCGTCCCCGCCGGCACCGACCCGGACACGGCCTGGAAACGCCTCGCCGAGGCGCTCGCACCGGTCCTGGACGCCGCCACCGCCGCCGGCGTCCCCCTCGCCGTCGAACCCGAACCGGGCCACCTCCTCGCCACCCTCGACGACTTCCACCGCCTGCGCCACGCCCTCGGCGACCCCGACGCCCTCGGCCTCACCCTCGACATCGGCCACTGCCAGTGCCTCGAACCCCTCCCGCCCGCCGACTGCGTACGCGCCGCCGCCCCCTGGCTGCGGCACGTCCAGATCGAGGACATGCGCCGCGGCGTCCACGAACACCTCCCCTTCGGAGACGGCGAGATCGACTTCCCGCCCGTCCTCGCGGCCCTCGCCGCCACCGGCTACCAGGGCCTGACCGTCGTCGAACTGCCCCGCCACTCCCACGCGGGCCCCCGCTTCGCCGAGCGCTCCCTCCCCTTCCTCCGCCGCGCGGCGACCACCGCCGCCCCCGCCCGGGCCACCGGGGACCGCGGGCCCGGCGCGGTCCCGGCGCCACCGGGCGGCTCCCGCCCCCCGGACGTCCCCCGCCCGGCCCCGCGCCCCGCCGCACCCGCCACCCCGGAAGGGAGCACCCCATGACCCGTCCCCGCACCACCCCGGCGACCACCGCGGCCACCGGCGGAACGACGGCCGACGGCGGCACCCCGAGCCCCGGGACCGCCCCCCTCGACACCCTGCGCGCCCACCTCGCCACCCGCCTCGACGGAGCCGCCCGCGCCTGGCTCGACCAGGCCCTGGACGAGGCGGCCGCCCACCCCGGCGGCCGCGGCCCCCTCGCCGTGTGGGAGCTGCGCCTCGCCGAGGCCGGCCGCCGCTGCGGCCCCGCCCACGCCGACGCCGCCCGCGTCCTCGTCCTGCACGCGGCCCGGGCCGACGCCGACGCCCTGACCCGGGTCTACGTCCAGGGCACCGCCGACGAACGCCGCGCCGTCCTGCACGCCCTGCCCCACCTCGTGCCCGGCCCCGACGCCCTCCCCCTCGTCGAGGACGCCCTGCGCACCAACGACACCCGGCTCCTCGCCGCCGCCGTCGGCCCCTACGCCGCCCGGCACCTCGACCCCCACACCTGGCGCCACGCCGTGCTCAAGTGCCTGTTCACCGGCGTCGGCGTCGACCACGTGGCGGACCTGCCCCGGCGCGCCCACGGCGACGCCGAACTCGCCCGCATGCTCGGCGACTACGCCGCCGAACGCACCGCCGCGGGCCGTCCCGTCCCCGAGGACCTGGACCGCGTCCTGGCCCTGACCCGGACCGGCACCCCGCCGGCCCCGCCGCACCGCACGGACGACCCCCACGGCAAGGAGTCCTGATGCGCATCTTCGACCCCCACATCCACATGACGTCGCGGACCACCGACGACTACGAGGCCATGTACGCCGCCGGTGTCCGCGCGGTCGTCGAGCCCTCCTTCTGGCTCGGCCAGCCCCGCACCTCGCCCGCCTCCTTCCTCGACTACTTCGACTCCCTCCTCGGCTGGGAGCCCTTCCGCGCCGCCCAGTACGGCATCGCCCACCACTGCACGCTCGCCCTCAACCCCAAGGAGGCCAACGACCCGCGCTGCGTCCCCGTCCTGGACGAACTGCCCCGCTACCTCGTCAAGGACCGGGTCGTCGCCGTCGGCGAGATCGGCTACGACTCGATGACGCCCGCCGAGGACACCGCCCTGGCCGCCCAGCTCCAGCTCGCCGCCGACCACGGCCTGCCCGCCCTGGTGCACACCCCGCACCGCGACAAGCTCACCGGCCTGCGCCGCACCCTCGACGTCGTCCGCGAGTCCGCCCTGCCCCCGGACCGGGTCCTGGTCGACCACCTCAACGAGACGACCGTGAAGGAGGCCCGCGACAGCGGCTGCTGGCTGGGCTTCTCCGTCTATCCCGACACCAAGATGGACGAGGAGCGGATGGTCGCGATCCTGCGCGCCCACGGACCCGAGCGGGTGCTGGTCAACTCCGCCGCCGACTGGGGCAGGAGCGACCCCCTCAAGACCCGCCGGGTCGCCGACCTGATGCTCGCCGAGGGCTTCACCGAGGACGACGTCGACCAGGTGCTGTGGCGCAACCCCGTCGCCTTCTACGGGCTCAGCGGCCGGCTCGTCCTCGACGTGCCCGCCCCGGAACCCACCCACGAGGGCAACTCCATCCTCCGCGGCGCCCCGAAGGACGACGGGCACGAGCCGGTCCGCGTCCCGGCCGCGGAGGTGTGAACCATGCGCTTCCGCCACCCCGACGGCTCCACGGTCCACCTCGCCTACTGCACCAACGTCCACCCCGCCGAAACCCTCGACGGCGTCCTCGCCCAGCTCCGCGACCACTGCGAGCCCGTCCGCCGCCGCCTCGGCCGCGACCGCCTCGGCATCGGCCTGTGGCTCGCCCGCGACGCCGCCCGCGCCCTGGTCACCGACCCGTCCGCGCTGCGCGGCCTGCGCGGCGAACTCGACCGGCGCGGCCTGGAGGTCGTCACCCTCAACGGCTTCCCCTACGAGGGCTTCGGCGCCGAGGAGGTCAAGTACCGCGTCTACCGGCCGGACTGGGCCGACCCCGAACGCCTCGGCCACACCACCGCCCTGGCCCGCGTCCTCACCGGACTCCTGCCCGACGACGTCACCGAGGGCAGCATCTCCACCCTGCCGCTGGCCTGGCGCACCGCCTACGACGACGCCCGCGCCGACCGGGCCCGCGCCGCGCTCACCACCCTCGCCGAACGCCTCGACGCCCTGCACGACCTCACCGGGCGCTCCATCCGCGTCGGCCTGGAACCGGAACCCGGCTGTGTCGTCGAGACCACCGCCGACGCCCTCGCCCCGCTGACCGCGATCGCCCACGACCGCATCGGCATCTGCGTCGACACCTGCCACCTCGCCACCTCCTTCGAGGACCCGCACACCGCGCTGGACGCCCTCGCCGACGCCCGCGTCCCCGTCGTCAAGTCGCAGCTGTCCGCCGCCCTGCACGCCGAACACCCCCACCGCCCCGAGGTCCGCGCCGCGCTCGCCGCCTTCGCCGAACCCCGCTTCCTGCACCAGACCCGCGCCTGCCCCCCGCCCGGCCCCGTCCGCGCGGGGGAGGGGCCCGCCGCGGGCCTGCTCGGCACCGACGACCTCGACGAGGCCCTCGCCGGCGGCGTCCTGCCCGACACGGCGCCCTGGCGCGCCCACTTCCACGTCCCGCTGCACGCGGCCCCCGCCGCGCCCCTCACCTCCACGCTCCCCGTCCTCAAGGCCGCGCTGACCCGGCTCGTCGGCGGCCCGCACCCGCTCACCCGCCACCTGGAGGTCGAGACCTACACCTGGCAGGCCCTCCCGCCCGAGCTGCGGCCCCGCGCCCGCGCCCAGCTCGCCGACGGCATCGCCGCCGAACTCGCCCTCGCCCGCGACCTGCTGACGGACCTCGGTCTGAAGGAACTGCCATGACCCGACCCGAAGGGCCGACCCCGCTCCTCGTCCTGGACGTCGTCGGCCTCACCCCCCGCCTGCTCGACCACATGCCGCACCTGAAGGCCCTGGCCCGGTCCGGCTCCCACGCCCCGCTCGGCACCGTGCTGCCCGCCGTCACCTGCGCCGCCCAGTCCACGTTCCTGACCGGCACCCACCCGTCCGAGCACGGCATCGTCGGCAACGGCTGGTACTTCCGCGAGCTCGGCGACGTCCTGCTGTGGCGCCAGCACAACGGACTCGTCGCCGGCGACAAGCTCTGGGACGCCGCCCGCCGCGCCCACCCCGGCTACACGGTCGCCAACATCTGCTGGTGGTACGCCATGGGCGCCGACACCGACATCACCGTCACCCCCCGCCCGGTCTACTACTCCGACGGCCGCAAGGAACCCGACTGCTACACCCGCCCCCCGGCGCTGCACGACGAACTCACCCGGGAGTTCGGCACCTTCCCCCTCTTCCACTTCTGGGGACCCGGCGCCGACCTGGTCTCCAGCCGGTGGATCATCGATGCCACCCGGCACGTCCTGCGCACCCGCCACCCCGACCTGACCCTCTGCTACCTCCCCCATCTTGACTACGACCTGCAGCGCTTCGGCCCCGACGACCCGCGCTCCCGGAAGGCGGCCACCGACCTCGACGCGGCCCTGGCCCCGCTCCTGGACGATGCCCGCGCCGAGGGCCGCACGGTGGTCGCCCTGTCCGAGTACGGCATCACCCGCGTCAGCCGGCCCGTCGACATCAACCGCGCCCTGCGCCGCGCCGGCCTGCTGGAGGTGCACACCCAGGACGGCATGGAGTACCTCGACCCGATGGCGTCCCGCGCCTTCGCGGTCGCCGACCACCAGATCGCCCACGTCTACGTGCGCCGCCCGGAGGATCTCGACGCCGCCCGGGCCGCCCTCGACGGCCTGCCCGGCATCGAGCAGCTCCTCGACGACCGGGGCAAGAAGGCCCACCACCTCGACCATCCACGCGCCGGCGAACTGGTCGCCGTGGCGGAGCCGGACGCCTGGTTCACGTACTACTACTGGCTCGACGACGCCCGCGCGCCCGACTTCGCGCAGCTCGTCGAGATCCACCGCAAACCCGGCTACGACCCGGTCGAGCTGTTCATGGACCCGCTCGACCCCTACGTCAAGGTCAAGGCGGCCACCGCCCTGGCCCGCAAGAAACTCGGCATGCGCTACCGCATGGCGGTCGTGCCCCTGGACCCCTCACCTATTCGCGGCAGCCACGGCCGCCTACCCGCGAGCGACGACGACGGTCCGCTCCTCATCTGCTCCACCCCCCGCGCCGTCGGCGACCGCGTCGCGGCCACCGACGTGAAATCACTGCTGCTCCGCCTCGCCGGACTCGGCTGACACGCAGGCCGACGAGCCGCGAGAACCGGCTACGGAGAGTGAAACACACGGCACTGACAGCGGCCGGATCCGGCGCCACCGGACCCGGCCACGACCCGGAAGGCAGGCACCCGTGACCTTGTTCCCCGAGTTGCCCGACACCCCGCGCCCCGACGCCGCCGCGGGCGGCAGACCCGACGAGGCCCTGCGCCGCACCCTCGGCGTGGACCGGCGCCGCTTCCTCGGCACCTGCACCGCCGTGGCGGCCGGAGCCGTCGCGGCCCCCGTCTTCGGCGCCGCCCCCGCCCTGGCCCGGGACGGCGGCGCGGACGCCGGCCACGGCCACGAACACGGACGGGACGGGCAGGTCCTCGTCCCGCCGCACAAGCGCGGCATCATCCTCTATACCGTGCGCGACGCGACCGGCCGCGACCCCCTCGCCAACGACCTGCCCTCCGGCTTCCGCGAGGTGTTCAAGCAGCTGGCCCGCCACGGCTACCGCCAGGTGGAGTTCGCCGGGTACCGCCAGCACGCGAACGCGCCCGGCGGCGCCGACCTGGGCACCGTCGAGGGCGCCAGGCTGCTGCGCTCCTGGCTCGACGACCACGGCCTGCGCGCCCAGGGCAACCACGGTTTCATCCCGTCCTCCTGGCCGCTGACCAGGGAGGACCTGGACACCTTCAAGAAGAACCTGGAGATCGCCAACATCCTCGGCATGGACCACATGGGCACCGGCGGCGACCCCACCGCAAGCTCCTACCGCGCCGACTGGGACGTGGCGGCGGACAAGTGGAACGCGCTCGGGGCGATCGCCCGGCGCGAGGGCATCAAGCTCTACACCCACAACCACGACAGCGCCTACGGCTTCCTGCTCGACGGCGGCCCGCTGGACGACCAGGGCCGGCCGACCCGCAGCTCGGGCATCCGGAAGCTGGAGTACTTCCTCCAGATCACCGACCCGAAGGCCGTCTGGCTGGAGATGGACATCTTCTGGGCGCACGTCGCGCAGTACAAGTTCCACACCTACACCGCGCACGACGGCTCCACCCGCAGGAACGTGTTCGACCCGGCCGGCCTGGTCGCCCGCAACAACAAGCGCTACCCGCTGTTCCACGCCAAGGACGGCGTGGTCAGCACGACCAACGGCATGGGCTACGAGATGGTGCCGTTCGGCACCGGCGTCATCGACTACACGACGTTCTTCTCACGGGTCGGGCAGCGCAACTACCACAACCCGATGATCGAGGACGACAACTCCCCGAGCGCCACCGACCCCGCGCAGTCGCTGCGGGAAGCCAAGATCAGCTACGACAACCTGGCGGCCCTGCGCAAGCGGCGGCGCTGACCCCGGACCGCGGACCGGGCGGCCCTCCCGCAGCGGGGGAGGGCCGCCCGGCCGCCGGTCCGCGCGGCGCCGGGGCCGACTGGCGAGCGGCCGCCCGGTGCCTTCCCGGACCACCGGACCGTGCCGCGACGCGAAGACGCACGGGTGATCGACCGGCCACCCGCAGTGCCCCGGGCGACGGCCCGCGGGGCCCGGCCGCGGACCGCCACCCGGGGCACGGAAACGCAGGTGAAAGGCACTGCGAAAGCTTGGTATGGTTGTTCCTGTCGCCGCGGGGGGAACACCCCGGCAGAGCGACAGACACCTTGTCCGGGTGGCGGAATGGCAGACGCGCTAGCTTGAGGTGCTAGTGCCCTTTATCGGGCGTGGGGGTTCAAGTCCCCCCTCGGACACTCTCTACAGTGACACGAAATCGAGAACCGCGACCGTCGGGTCGCGGTTCTCGTGGCGTTTCCGCACCTGATGGTGATGCCCGAGCGTCGCGGAGTGACGCCTGTGCGCTGGGACCGGTGCTCCCGGGACACCGCGCGACCTCTCCGAGGTACCCCACTTCCGCCGGTCCCGGCCCTCGCGAGGGGAAGCCCCGCCATGCGTTCGGGGCCAGGCGAGCGCCGGGACGAGGACTTCCCCTCCGGGACGACGATGACGGGCCCGGCGACCGGCCCCGCACCACCCGCAAGCACCGCCGGCCTCACGACCTGGACGGGGCCTGACAGGGCCGGGCGGCGACGAGCGCGGGGGCCGCGGAAAACCCCCGCTGCTCCTGCGCGCGTGGCGAGGAACGGGCGGGCGCTCACCCGCCCGGTTCGCCTCTCCGTTACTTCGGTTCCTCGGCCCGCAGGGTGTCGCCGCGCAGGGCCTTGTCCGTGGCCCGTCCGATGACAACGGTCGCCCCTGCGTCCACGGTCCCCCCGACGATGCCTCCCAGGATCGGGACTCCCTTGGCGAGCGTGACCGCCGCGCGCTTGGTCCCGTACTTCGAGACGAGATGGAACCCGGCCTTCTTGTTGATCGCACGGAGCATCGCGATCGGGATCTTTTTGATCATCTGCTCGCCGATCTTATGGCCGATCTTCACCCCGAAGGCCGCCAGGACGTTCTGCGCGCTCATCCCGATCGCGAGCATCATCGCGACGGTCCGCACGTGCGGATCACGGATGTCCCATCCCCGGAGGTGCGCGATGGCGCCGGCCAGGCGCATGTTGATGGCGAGGGACGCGGCCACGTTCGCCGGGATCGTCACGCCCGCGGTGAGCAGGCCTCCGAGCCCGGTGACGAACCCCTGCGTCCCGGCCGCGGCCATGGACTCCTTGATGAGGCGGGCGACGACCGCGTCGATGTCGTCCTTCATGTCCTCGGGGGAACGGCGCTCCTCGTCGTCGGGTGCCCGGTAATCGGCCCCCTGCCGGCGCGAGAGACGGTCCTCGGCCCAGGCCACCGATCCCGTGATCGGCCCCACGCCGTTCACCATGACCTTCTCCGCGAGCTCTGCGGCCCAGCGCCCGGCCTTCTCGACCGCTCCCTCGTCAGGAGTCTTCTCGTCGGCCATCACACACCCCTTCCGCGAGCGCCCCGCCGAGGGACGTCCCGCACTGCTGCGGGCAGGAGAAGGATTCCGGTACCGGGCATCCCCGGCAAGGCTGCGGGCGGCTGAAGCCGCATCCCCCTCGCTACCGCCCGTCCACCCCTTCGCGCCGCGACGTCCTTCGCCGCGCCGCCCTTCACGAGCTGAAGCGGCTACACCTTCCCATGAAAGTGAAAGCACCGTCAAACTGTCTCGATTTGCTCGCGTGCGCTCGACTCGAGGACGGCGAGCGGACCAGGCCGACTATCCCACCCCGCAGCCGGCCTCCACCAGGAACGGGCTCGGCTGCCTGGTCCACGAGACGTACAGGCCGTCCCGGGCCCGGGTGCAGGCGACGAACAGCAGGCAGCGCTCCGCGGCGAGGTCGGCCTCGTGCTGGAGCCGGTCGACCTCCTCCGGGGTGATGGCCGAAGGATTCGGCAGGGCACGGTCGTCGACGCCGACGACGGCGGTGTAGCGGTACTCGAGCCCTTTGAAGGTGTGCATGGTGCCCACGTTGACCGCGTCGTCGGTGCGGGCGGCTCCCGCGCGGACCCGGCTGGCGGGGACGCCGGCCGCGATCAGGCGGTCCCTGACCTTCTCGCAGGTCTTGTTGAACCGCGCGCAGATCCCGACCTCCCCGTACGCGGCGCCGCCGTCCACCCACGCGCGCACCTGCTCGACCAGGGCGTCGAGTTCGGCCTCCTCCGTCTTCGCCGCGTGGACGCGCGGCCCGGAGCCGTGCAGGGCGGAGCTGTATCCGATCAGGGTGTCGTGCCGTCCGCTGTCGGCCAGTTCGGCGTAGGGCCGGCCGAGCAGGAGTCCCGTCGCCCAGCTGAGGATCTCCTGGGTGGAGCGGTAGTTCTTGCGCAGCTTGGTCGAACGGCCGGCGACGTTGATGCCGAGGGACTTCAGCGACACCCGGTTGTCGTAGATCCGCTGGTGCGGGTCGCCCGCGATGAACAGGTCGTCGGGGCGGCGCGGGGCGGCCGCGCGGAGCATCCGCCACTGGGCCGGGTGGAGGTCCTGGGCCTCGTCGACGACGACGTGCCGGTAGCACGGCCCCTGCTCGGTCAGCAGGTCGGTGGCCTCCACGCAGGTGCCGAGGTAGGTGCGCAGCCCGTCCTCGGCCAGCCGCCGGGTGAACTCCTCCACGGTCCGCCACACCAGCGGCCGGGCGGAGGCGGGCAGCGCGCTGCCGCGGCCCCGGCGCTCGCAGCGCTCGTACTGCTCCCGGCTGCGGAGGTCCTGGGCGAGGACGACGTGCTTGTACTCCTGGGCGAGGAACTGCGGGGTGCCGGTGAAGCCGGTGGCCTCCGCGGCCTGCTCCCACCGGGCGATCTCCTCGTACCCGGTGAGCGGCCGGCGCGAGGTGTTGACCACGCGCCCGGCGAAGGCGTCGACGGTCATGACGTCGACCCGGTCGCGCAGGTCCGGGTCGTCGACGAGCAGGCAGAGCCCTTCGGTGAGGGAGTCCACGAGGGCGTTGGTGAAGGTGGTGAGCAGGATGCGGTCGCCGTCGCGCAGGTGCCGCAGCAGATGCCGCACCCGGTGGAGGGCGACGACGGACTTCCCGGTGCCGGGCCCGCCGGTCACCTGCGCGGGGCCGGAGTACGAGGGACGGTAGGCGACCTTGTGCTGGGCGGGATGCAGGAAGATCCGCCAGGCGGCGAACGGCTTGTCGAGGATGTCGCGCAGTTCGTCGGCGTCCGTGACGACGGCGATCCGGGTGCGGGTGTGCGCGATGGCGGTCGCGTAGTCGGTGGTGTCGACGGGCTCCTGGGAGGCCGCGTCGGCCAGCGCCGGCACGACGACCTCCTGCCACGTCTGCTCGACGCTCGCGCCGAGGGCCAGGTGCTCCAGCACCTTGTACTGGTCCGGCGGGAAGAACCGCCCGAAGACGTCGAGCTGTTCCAGGCTGGTCAGCACACGGGCCTGCGCGAGGGTGGTGGCGTCGATGCCGAGCGCGGCCATCTCCCCGTCGGAGATCTTCGCGAAGAGCCGCTGCTCCTCGGCGGGCGCGATGCGCTCGTAGGCGGGGGTCAGCTCCTCCAGGGTGGCGATCTCACGGAGCTCCACGGCGCCGGTGACGGCGTTGATGGTCGCCTTCTGCTTCACCGCCCACTCGGTGGCCTCGTCGTGCGGGCCGACCCGGAGCAGCACGAAGGTGTCGCCCGTTTCGGGCGCGAGGACCACGCCGCGGTATCCCTGGGAGATCCGGATGGTCCGGATCTGCCGGTCCTTGGCGCCCTTGAGGGATTCCAGCTTCAGGCCCGGGTCCTTGAAGAGCTGGTCGAGGGTGAGCCGCTCGAACTTCTCCCAGGCGTCGAACACGCCGTTCCTGACGTGCTTCTCGAGTTTCTCCAGCTGCTGGCAGAAGGCCTTGTCGAGGGCGAGGTGCGGCATGACGGGATTTTAGGCCGCCGTGGCGGGGCCGCAGGCCGTCCGGGCGTTCGCGCACCGGCTTTCCAACCGGGCCGCGCCGGTCACGCGCCGCCGAGTTCCCGGCGGAGCATGGCCAGGACCTCCGCGGCCTCGGCGGCCACGTCGTGACGCGGGCCGTGGACGAGCACCACGTCCTCGTACAGCGCCTCCAGCCAAGCCCGGGCCTCCTGCGGGTCGCCCTGGCTGAGCAGCAGCATGCCGATGTCGCGGCGCAGCTCCACGGCCGCGTCGCTGACGTCGCTCTCGACGGCCCGCTCCACTTCGAGGACCGCCCGCAGCTCCGCCAGCGCCTCGGTCACCTGGCCGAGTTCGCCGCGGCAGCGGGCGGCCTGGGCGCGGCAGTCGCGGGCGGCCTCGCCGGTCGGCCCGTTGATGCGGGCGAACGCCTCGGCCAGCGCCTCGAACTCGGGCAGAGCCGCCCGGTGGTCGCCCGCCAGCTGCCGGCTGACCGCCCGGCGCCGCCGCAGCCGCAGGACGGCCTTGTTCTCGGCGCCCAGGGCCCGCGCCAGCGGCTCGATCATCTCGCCCGCGACCTCGGCGGCCTGCGTGTAGCGCTCCTCCTCCATCAGGGCGATGTAGTGCTCGTCGACCTCCCGCAGCTGGGCCCGCAGCAGCTCCCGCTCGGGCGGCGAGACCACGTGCTCGGCGACCTGGCCGGGCGCCGCCGTGCCCGGGGCGACCCGGGGGCGGCTCTCGGCCCGGGCGCGGGGCGCGTAGGGGCGGCGGTAGAGCCCGGTCGGGTCCGGTGCTCCGGGCGGTCCGGCCTCCCCGAGGGCGGAGGACTCCCCGGGCGCGGGCAGGAAGGGCATCAGCCGTTCGTACACCTCCTGCACGTCCACCGGCCGGCTCTCCGGGGTCTTGCGGAGCAGGTGCAGGACCAGCGCCTCCAGCTCCTCCGGCACGTCCGCGCGCAGCCGCCGCAGCGGGGTGGGCGCGGCGCGGACGTGCCGGTCCATCAGCTCGAAGTCGCTGCGCGCGCTGAACAGCGGCTTGCCGCAGAGGAGTTCGTGGAGCACGCAGCCGAGGGCGTAGAGGTCGGTGCGCGGGGTGACCCGGGTGCCGCGCACCTGCTCGGGCGACATGTACTGGTGCGTGCCGATGGGCCGGCCGGAGGCCGTCAGCCGGGTGACGTCGGTCTGCAGGATCGCCGCGACGCCGAAGTCGAGGACCTTCACCGTGCCGTCCCGCGCGATCAGGATGTTGGACGGCTTCAGGTCGCGGTGCACCACGGGCACGTCGTGCGCGTACGACAGCACGGTGGCGACCTGCGCGGCGATCGCCACCGCCCAGCTGACGGGGAGGGGCCGCTCCTCGTGCACGTACCGGGTGAGGGGGACGCCCTCCACCAGTTCCATGACGAGGAACAGGTGCTCGTGGGTGCTGTCGAGGACGGCGTCGTACACCTGCGGCACGCCCGGGTGCTGGATGCGGGCGGTGATCCGCGCCTCGCGGCGGAAGCGCCGCTCCAGCTCCTCGGCCAGCTGCGGCGTGGCGGCGACGGTCTGCGGCCGGATCCGCTTCACGGCGACCGGCCGGTCGAGCACCGCGTCGTAACCCCGCCACACGTCGCCCATGCCGCCGTTGCCGAGCCGCTCCAGCAGCTCGTAGCGGCCCGCGATCGGTCTGTCCGGCACTTGTCCCCGCCCCGCGTCCTGCACTTGCGCTCGCCCGTTCCCCGAGCTTCGTCGGCCGCGGTCAGTTTCCCCGGAAAGGGATCACTGCGTCCAGCCCGGCCCTACGAGGGCGCGGCGGACGGCCCGTATCGCGCCACCGTGTCCAGCGTGTTCACCGTGTACTCGGCCCAGACCGTCTTGCCGGGGCCGTCCGGGCGCGGTGCGCAGCCCCAGCGGTCGGCGAGGGCCTTGACCAGGAGCAGGCCGCGTCCGCCGGTGAGAGGAGACTGGGCGATGCGACTTCTTGGCCTCTTGGACGAGAACAAGCTCTACATCGAACAAATGGCCGACAGTTCGAAACGCCAACAAGTGGCATCAGAGCTCGTCCGCGTAGGCTGGTGGCGCTGCTGCCACGAACGGGTGACAGCGGGAACCAGGTGTTCAGGGCTGAAGTTCTGTTCAAATGAGGGCGCAGGCACTATCCTCGATCTCCCCCTACCCTCAGTAGGGCTCCATCCTTTCTTGATCGCGTAGCGAGGTGCAAATGAGAGGCCCCTGAGTCCTAGTTGGATAAAATTTCCGAGCGTCATAGGAGAGTCATGCCGAGGTGATGATCGGCATGCAAATGAGCCGCAGTCATAATCTGTGCGCAACGAGCAAGTTTCTCAAGCCAAGTGGCAGAGGTGAAGCACATGACATTAAGACCAAACCTAAGGAGCGACCATGCACATTCGAACCTCGGACGACATTAGGCGGAGCGCCTTTCGGATCGCCGTTGCGATCCTCGCGACATCATTGACGGTATCGGTTATCATTGGGCTGCTTGCCCGCATTTTTCACAATCCATGGTGGGACTGCCTTTCTGTGGCGGGGGCTTCTTTCGGTCTCACGGGCACCCTGGGTTTCGCGGCAGGCACGTTCTACTACTACGTGAATCAGACTAAAATCACCATTGCAATCCTCCTTGTATCGCTGGCTGTATCGTCCATCACTGGGTTGCTTGCCCGCATTTTTCGCAATCCATGGTGGGACTGCCTCTGTGTAGCGGGAGTCTCTTTCTCGTTGACGGGCATTTTGGGATTTGCAGCAGGAACCTTCTATTACTACGTTATCCAAATGAAGACTGTATCCTAGTTCGCACAGCAGGAAGGCCCTCGGGGATGCGCACTCCGAGGGCCTTCTGATGTCTGCGGCGCCCTACGTGGCGGATGGCGCGCTGCTCTCCAAGATTATTTTCTATGCGAGTTGGTGCTGTCTCGGGCGTCGTCCTCATGGTGACCAACGGCAGCTAGACGCTCCCGACCGCGCCCGGATCGGATATGCGGCAGATCAGTGCAAAATCCGGATTATATGCGGAGGTGGCTCAGATCGCGGCCCGCCGACGCCTGCACCCATCCTCCTGGTTGACGGCTTGTGGTTTTGCTTTCACAGGAAAGGAGTGCCGCTGGGCTCGAATCTTCGCTTGGAATTTGTTCATCGCCTGCCGGCCGGGAGGAAACGTCTCCCACCGGCTGCGGCAGAGGACGCGGATGGTGCCCCGTGAACTCTGGTAGCCCTTGGCGACCCAGTAGTTCACTCCGGCCTCGGTGAGCGCGTCGACGATGCCCTGCTCGAGGGCCGCGCGGATGTTGCGGACGTCTCCGGGAAAGGTCGATGAGGCTCATATCGATCAGAAACTTATAGGGTTCTCGTCCAAGGCGTAGCGGACGTGCGGGCCACCGAAGTGGCCGCGGACAATGTGTGGCTGACGTTGGCGTCGACCGAAAAAACGACGGGTCTCGACGGCGAGTCTGGCCTGATCGCGGACCCGGTGTTGTTCGGGCAAGCTGTGCTTGAGGTCGGCGTTGACCAGCTTGTCAGGATTCAGCTCGGGGGAGTACGAGGGCAGGAAGCGCAACTTGATCTGATCCTCGTGGTCGGCCGGCCAGGCCTGGACAGTTTTCGAGCGGTGGGCCGAACGCCGGTCGATGATCAGGTGGACCTTACGGTCGAAGTGCCCGACGAGCCGGTTCAGAAAGCGGCACATGACCTTCGCGTCGAATGACTCGGTGAAGGCCATGAGGTGCATCCGCCTCCTCCTGTTGATGGCGGACCTCGCGTTCACCGAGAACCGGTTCCCCGTGTGGTGGGCGGGCCGTATCGCGCCACCGTGTATTCGGCCCAGACCGTCTTGCCGGGGCCGTCCGGGCGCGGTGCGCAGCCCCAGCGATCGGCGAGGGCCTCGACCAGGAGCAGACCGCGTCCGCCGGTACGGGCGGGACCGGCGGCGGAGTCGGCGGCAGGGGCGGCGGGCTCGGGAAGCGCGTCGCCCCGCGTGTCGGTGACTTCTACGCGGACGGTGAGGGACGGGGTGCCGGGCGCGGCGTGGGCGAGGAGGTGGACGCGGAAGTCGCGGCCGGCCACGTGGCCGTGGGTGACGGCGTTGGCGGCGAGCTCGGAGACGAGCAGGCTCAGCACGTCGTGGTCGTCGCTGCCGTACGGCACGCCCCAGGAGTCGAGCCGTTCCCCGCAGAGCCGACGGGCCAGGCGCGCGCCCCGGGGCGTGGAGCTGAAGCGGAGGGTGAAGCAGGCGTGGGCGGGGGTCGCCGGTGCGGGTTGTTCTGTGCGATTCACATACGCAGCGTCTCGGGCCGTGGCATAGCGTGACCAGTGGTGACGCGGGGACGGCCCAACTCCGTACGAGGTGCGGAGGGGCCGTGTACGTGAGAAGACAGAGCCTGTGAAAGGCGGGGTGATCCCGTGCAGGACGCTGAAGTTGCAACAGGTCAGGCGAAGGCCGAAGACGACACCGGGTCCGGAGTGGTGACTGCGTTTGGTCGTCAGCTGAAACTGCTGCGGACCCGGGCAGGATTGGACCGGCTTGAGTTTGGCAAGCAGGTGGGGTACTCCGCCGAGTCCATCGCCTCCTTCGAGCAGGGGCGACGCATTCCACAGCCTCGATTCATCGAGCGGGCTGATGAAGTACTGGGCGGCGGAGGTCTGCTGACCGCGTTGAAGGAAGAAGTTGCCAGGGCGCAGTATCCCGCGTATTTCCGGGATGCTGCGCGGCTGGAGGCCAGAGCCGTTGGCCTGAGTGTCTATGCCGTGTACGCAGTCCCTGGGCTGTTGCAGACGGAAGAGTACGCTCGGGCGGTCTTCCAAATGCAGCGTCCTCTGCTGAGTGACGAGGTCATCGACCAACGTCTGGAGGCCCGGCTGGCCCGGCAGGCGATCTTCGACCGCCGCCCTGCGCCACTGATGAGCTTCGTCATCGAGGAGGCCGTCCTACGTAGGCCCGTTGGTGGACGGGAAGTCATCAGGAAGACTCTGGAACACATCCTCCATGTCGGCCAGTTGCGCAATGTGGAGGTGCAGGTCATGCCGATCGACCGGGAGGACAACGCCGCCCTGGGCGGACCCTTCACGCTCATCGACACGGACAAGCGGCAGCGGATCGCGTATGCGGAAGTACAGGACGACAGTCGTCTCTACACCGATGCTACGAAGGTCCATGAACTGGAAGCTCGCTATGGCATCCTCCGGTCACAGGCACTGACGCCCAGCGAGTCATCCGCCTTCATTGAGCTACTGATGGGAGAGACATGAGCGTCCGCACCGCGCACGCCCTGCCGGAAGCCGCCTGGTTCAAGAGCAGTTACAGCACGGGGGGTGGCGGTGAGTGTGTCGAGATAGCCGCTGCTCCTGAGACAGTCCTGGTCCGGGACTCGAAGCGGACCACCGGCCCTGTTCTGATGGTTGGCGTCGATGCTTGGTCGGCCTTCATCAGGCAGGCCGGGCGCGGCTGAGGCAGGCAGGCGCGTCCTGGGGCACCGGCACCGAGCGGGTGCCGGTGCCCCAGGTGCTGTCAGAAGTCGTCCAGCCCTTCCTCCCGGCGGATCATCCGCCAGGCCGCGCGGCGGGCGCTGCGGTCGAGGTTGGACTTGAAATCCCGGTCCGTTCCGAAGTACCGCTTGCCGAGCGTGTCGATCGTGGAGACGTGGTCCATCATGTTCTCCTCGAACTTCTTGTCGAAGACGACGCCGAAGTTCTCCTCGTCGTTGACGAGGGCGGCGGCCCGGACCTTCGGGTCCTTCTTCGTGGCGTTGAAGGCCGGGAGGACGTCCTCCTCGGTGAACTCCGTGCCGAACTTCGCGTTGAACTTCTCGATCAGCTCCGACAGCAACGACTTCTCGGCGTCCTTGCCGCCGCCGACCCCGTCGCCGAAGCCCTTGAGTTCGGCCGGGCCCTCGGACACGAGGGACTTGTCGTGCTCGCCGGTCTTCTCGACGCGCAGGTGGCTGAGGTCGACCTCGCCTATGTCGACGCCGCCGTCCGCGAGGCGGGGCAGCCGGTTGAGCAGGTAGCGCCCGTACAGGTACAGCCGTTCCAGGTCGGCGTCCTGATAGGGGACGATCTGCGCGAGGAAGCCGTACTTGCGGACGTAGTCGTTGAGGTGGGCCCGGAACTCCTCGGCGGCCTCGACGTCGTCCTCCTCCTCGCTCTCCAGGAGGGCGCTGAAGCGGGTGACGGCGGGGGAGAGGAGCCGGTACAGCTCGGCGTGCAGCTTCTCCCACTTGGCCTGGGAGCCGCCGGCCTTCTCCTGCGCCTCGAAGTACGCGGCGACGAACTCGTCCATGTCCTGCTCCGAGATGATCGGCGCGGACATGACCCGGCTCTGGGCCGTATAGAGGAGGTTCGGGTCGGAGGGCAGGGTGTGCGCCTCCTCGAAGTACGGGCGGAACGCGCCCTGGATGTCCTCGGCCTCGTTGACGAAGTCCAGGACGGCCAGGTCGGCCTGCGACTTGCGGTCGGCGGTGCGGTTGAGGCGGGAGAGCGTCTGCACGGCGGCGATGCCGGTCAGCGTCTTGTTGACGTACATCGTCGTGAGGAGCGGCTGGTCGAAGCCGGTCTGGTACTTCTCGGCGACGACGAGGATCCGGTACTCCTGCTGGCCCCTGCCGCCGGCCTTCGCGGCCTTGTCGTCGGCGCGGGTGTAGGCGAACGCCTTGGGCAGCGCGCTCTCCGGCAGACCGCCGTTCTCCTTGCTCTCGGTGGTCTCCTTGCCGTCGAGGGTGAGGGAGCCGGAGAAGGCGACCAGGACGCCGAGGTCCGGGTACTTCGTGTCGTACGCGCGGTCGGCGATGTAGCTCTTGATGGCGCGGGCCATCTGCACGGCGGACTGGCGGGACGCCGTGACCACCATGGCCTTGGCCCGGCCACCGAGCCGGCCGCGGGTGTGGGCGACGAAGTGCTCCACGATCACCTGGGCGTGCTGGGACACGGTGTGCTCGTGCAGGAGCGCGAACCGGGCGAGCAGGCTGTTCGCCTTGGAGGGGTCGACCTCCTTCTCGTCGCGGTTGAGGTTCGCGAGCTTCCAGTACGTCTTGTAGGTGACGTAGTTGCGCAGGGGGTCGAGGATGAAGCCCTCCTCGATGGCCTGGCGCATGGAGTAGGTGTGGAAGGGGCGGTAGACGGTCTTGCCGTTCTCCACCGCTTCCATGCCGAAGAGTTCGAGCGTCTTGGCCTTGGGGGTGGCCGTGAAGGCGAAGTAGGAGAGGTTGGCGGCCCGGGAGCGCTCGACGGCCTTCGCCTTCAGCTTGTCCTCGACGGTGACCTTGGTCGTGCCCTCGTCGTCCGAGTCGGCGTCCAGGCCGAGGTCACGGAGGGCGGACTTCACGGCGGTGGCGGCGTCGCCGGACTGGGAGGAGTGCGCCTCGTCGACGATGATCGCGAAGCGGGTGCCCTTGATCTCGGTCGGGTTGCTCTTGATGTAGTTCAGCAGCGCCGGGAACGAGTGCAGGGTGACCGTGACGATCTTCCCGGTGTCCCGGGAGAGCGCGCGGGCGAGCTGCTCGCTCTTCGCCCCGTGCTTCTCGTCGATCTTCACGACCAGGCCGTCGGTCTGCGAGAAGCCGCCGACCGTCTCCCGGAGCTGGGCGTCCAGGTTGCGGCGGTCGGTGATGACGATGACCTTGTCGAAGACGGGCTCGCCGGGCTTAATGCGGCCGGCGGCGACGGCCTCGGGGTCGAGGGCGGCCGGGTCGGTGTCGGCGTGCAGGTCGCTCAGGCGGTGGGAGAGCCAGCCGATCGTGTTCGACTTGCCGGAGCCGGCCGAGGCCATGACCAGGTAGTTCTGGCCGGCGCCGTGGGTGGCCGCGTGCGCGGTGAGCTTGCGGACCACGTCCCACTGATGGAAGCGGGGAAAGATCGTCGTCTTGGTGGTGCCGCCGCCGGGCGTCCTGTGCTTCTGCTGGTGCACGAAACGCTGGAGGAGGTCGAGCCAGTTGTCCCGCTGCCAGACCTCTTCCCAGAGGTAGGAGGTGGCGTACTTGCCGTGGGCGGTGGGCGCCGGGTTGCCGGCCCCGCCGGGCTGGCCGGGGCCGTTCGATCCGGTGTTGAACGGCAGGAACCGGGTGCTCTTGCCGCGGAGCTGGGTGGTGACGAAGACCAGGTCAGGGTCGACCGCGAAGTTCGCGATCACGCGGCGCGTGAAGATCAGCTCGGTCGGGTCGCGGTCCGTGCGGTACTGCTCCTTGGCCTGCTCGACGCCCTGACCGGTGAGCGGGTTCTTCAGCTCTGCCGTGGCGACGGGGATGCCGTTGAGGAACAGGGCCAGGTCGAGCCGGTGGCCCCAGTCGGCCTGCTTGGTGGCGTAGGGCAGCTCGCGGACGACGGTGAGGCGGTTGGCCCGGTAACCGTCGAGGACGGAGTCGGCGGAGATGAGGTTGGGCTTGAAGTAGGCGACGCGGAGACGGACTCCGCGGTCCTTCACGCCGTTGCGGAGGACGTGGAGTAACCCGTCGTCGGCGATGGCCCGGTCGAGGCGCTGGGCGAAGCCGCGCTGGGCCTCATTAGGGTTGCCGCCGTAGACGGTGAGCAGTTCGTCCCATTCGTCGGGTTGGGTCGCGCCGATGAAGGTGAACAGCTCGTTGGTGTCGAGGCCCAGGTCGGCTTGGTAGTCCTCGGGGTTCGCCTCGCGCCAGCCGCGCTCGCAGAGGGCGGCGACGATGGCGGAACCGAAGGAGGACTCGTCGTGCGCGGGGCTCATGCGGTGACTCCTTCGGTTACGTTGCGTCCGCTGGCGGTGGAGACGTCGAACTGGCCGGTTACGGCGGCGGTGATGAGGGATTGGCGACGTTCTTGGGTCAATTTCGAAGCCTGAGCTGCTGCTGCATGCAGCGCGCCTACCCGTTCAGCGACACAGTCCAGTTTCTGGACGACTGCTTGCTGAAAATCTGTGGGGGGCATGGCGATCGGGAACGACTTGAGGAAATCATTGTTGATGATCGGCAAAGTTGTGTACGGTGCTAGTTCACGGAGTTCCTGCGTGGCTGCCCACAACTGCCAGGCCAGAAATTTTCCGGAAACGCCACGCTCAGGCGTGAGTGCTGTGATCTGCTGGTTAGCTGAAGCGTCATGGTCGAGGTATGCAACCTTCCCGGCCGTGGCCCCGATCCCAATAATGAGCACCGACCCCTTGGCGAAGAATGGAACCACTCGCTCCTTTACAGCGGCACTTGGTAGATGCTTCACCGGAGTTCCCAAGTGCATGATGCCTTGGAAGCTGGATGGCCCGTACCATGGAATGGTGTCTGGATGTGTTCCTTCGGTCCAGGGTTCAGGCTCGGAACCTGGTGGGGTCGCACCGGTCTTGATGCCGCTTATAGCCCTACGTAGAGGGTAAGTCATCCATTCTCCGGAAGGCTCTTTGGCGCCCCGAATGAGAATTCGCCCCGTTTCCTGCTTGGCGAGTGATTCTAGGCGAGTGAAGGCAAGTTGAACTTGGCGCTCGCGCAAAGCGGAGAGGGAGTCGATACGGGCGGTCTCGGAGTCGAGGAAGTCGGCGATGCGACGCTGCTGGTTTAGGGGCGGCAAGGGGATCCTGAGAGAGCGGAAGTCATCCCGTGACAGGTACTGCTGGATAGCCCCCGTGGCATTTGCCTGAAGTTCCTCGCGCATTGCTCCCATGAGGTAGAAAAGGAAGCGAGGTTCGAGTTCCTTACCTGGCTTCAAGCCGATGAACGTCTGATTCGACACAAGTGGCTCGCGCACGATTGCCGTAGCGCCCATAGAGCAGCTGCAGCTGCACATAACCGTCCCGGGCTCAAAGACACGCAAGTTCATGGCGCGTACTTGTTCAGGCGTTACTCCCTGACCTGATTTAGATGCCCGAATATCCTGGCCA
This sequence comes from Streptomyces glaucus, assembly GCF_039533365.1. Taxonomy (NCBI): domain Bacteria; kingdom Bacillati; phylum Actinomycetota; class Actinomycetes; order Kitasatosporales; family Streptomycetaceae; genus Streptomyces; species Streptomyces glaucus. Next base: position 226,105 of record NZ_BAAATK010000003.1, on the reverse strand, counting down.
TCGAAATCTTCGATCCGCACCCAAGGAATCGGTCCGGTCAACGGATCGGGCTTATCCCGTTGAGGTACCTGCGTCTCGACGAGGAATCCGAGGCGCGCTTCGCGCCAACTGGCCGGAAGTAGTCGCTTCATTTCGTGACCTCCCCGAGCAGCTCTTGAATCTTCGCCTCCAGCGCCTTCAATTCTGTGTCGATCTCCGCCAACGGCCGAGGCGGCTCATACACATAGAAGTGCCGAGTGAACGGAATCTCGTACCCGATCTTCGTCTTGCTGAGGTCGATCCACGCGTCCGGTACGTGCGGGTGGACCTCCCGTGCCAGGTACTCCTCGACGTTCTCGCCCAGCGGAACGTTCTCGTAGTCCCGCAGTTCCGCGTCCGGCTCGGGCTCGCCCTTGACGCGCTGGACCTCGCCCTCCGGGTCCCGCACGCCGACGACCTCACGCAGCGCCTTGTTGAACGGTGCCCCCGTCGGCCACGTCCCGCCGGCCTGGACCACCGCGTCCTTCAACGCGAGCCAAGCCTCCTGCTTCGTCGCCCACTTGGCGCCCAGCAGGGACTTGAACGCGTCCGCCAGGACCGCGGCCTGCGGCAGCTTCTGGATCGCCTTGGACGCCTCCAGCGCCGCCAGCGTCTCCTCCGTGATTTCGAACCGCAGCTTCAGCGGACGTTCCACCGTGATCCGCTGGTAGCCGAAGTCCTCGTTGCGGAAGACCTTCACCTTGCCGTGCAGCGGGTGCTCCGGGTCCTCCGCCACCGCCAAGGCCTCGCCGTACAGCTTGACGATCGTGGCGATGTGCTCCTTGCCCAGCTCCTTGCGCTTGTCGCCCAGCGACTTGCGCATCTTCTGCCACTGGTCGCGGGCGTCCAGCAGGACGACCTTGCCCTTGTGGTCCGGGCTCTTGCGGTTGGTCAGGATCCAGAAGTACGTCGAGATGCCGGTGTTGTAGAAGAGCTGGTCCGGCAGGGCGACGATGCCCTCCAGCCAGTCGTTCTCCAGGATCCAGCGGCGGATCTCCGACTCGCCCGAGCCAGCCCCGCCCGTGAACAGCGGCGAGCCGTTGAAGACGATCGCGATGCGCGAGCCGCCCCCGCCGTCCACGTCGACCGGCTTCATCTTGGAGATCATGTGCTGGAGGAACAGCAGCGAGCCGTCGTTGATGCGCGGCAGGCCCGCGCCGAAGCGGCCTGCGTCGCCGAGCGTCCTGTGTTCGCGCTCGACCTCGTCCTTGACCTTCTTCCACTCCACGCCGAACGGCGGGTTGGCCAGCATGTAGTCGAAGGTCCTGCGTGCGTGGCCGTCGTCGGAGAAGGAGTTGCCGAAGGCGATGTTCTCCGGGTTCTGGCCCTTGATCATGAGGTCGGACCGGCAGATCGCCCAGGACTCGGGGTTGAGTTCCTGCCCGTACACCTCCACCGTGGCGTCCGGGTTGAGGTCCGTGATGAGGTCGTCCATCGCGGAGAGCATGCCGCCCGTGCCGCAGGCCGGGTCGAGGACCGTGCGCACCGCGCCCGGGAGCTGGAGCGCGTCGCCGTCCGGGGCGACCAGCAGCCGCACCATGAGCTGGATGACCTCGCGCGGGGTGAAGTGCTCACCGGCCGTCTCGTTGGACTGCTCGGAGAAGCGGCGGATCAGCTCCTCGAAGATGTAGCCCATGTTGTGGTTGGGCACGACCTCGGGACGCAGGTCCAGGTCGGTGAACTTGCCGATGACCTGGTAGAGCAGCCCCGCGCTGTCCAGCCGCTTGATCTGCTGGGCGAACTCGAAGCGGTCCAGGACGCCGCGGGCGTTGTCGGAGAACGCCCCGATGTACACGGTGAGGTTCTTCGCCGCGTTCTGCGGGTCCGCCGCGATCTTCCTCAGGGTCAGTGTGGACCGGTTGTAGAAGGCGTGGCCCGAGGCCCGGCGCAGGAAGCGGTCCGGGTCGATGTCGCTGTCCTTGTACTGCTCCGCGATCTCGGCGACCTTCTCGCGGGTCGGTTCCAGTACGCACTCCAGTCGCCGCAGCACCGTGAACGGCAGGATGACCTTGCCGTAGTCGGACTGCTTGTAGTCCCCCCGCAGGAGGTCGGCGACGGACCACGCGTGGTTCGCCAACTCCGTGTGCTTGCTGCTGTTCAAGACTTCTTCCGTTTCCCTTCCGGGGCCGGTGTGGATGACTGTGAGTGCGGAGGGAGGGATGGTGGTTCCTCGTCCGTCCGTACCAGAGGTGGGGGTGGTCCCAGAGCCTAGACGGGCTCCGGCACCAGCTGTCCGCCCGTGAGCCCCCCGCTCACGAGCCGTGCCGTCTCCTCGGCCAGGTCCTGTGCGCGCCGCGCCTGTTCGCGCAGCGCCTCGACGTGGCGGAAGGCCTCGCCGTACCGGCGCTGCTCGGCCAGCGGCAGCAGCGGTACGCGCAGCCGTCCCGGGCTGAGGTGGAGCGTGGAGCTGCCGGTGGAGGCGCCGGCCAGGTTGGCCTCGGAGCTGAGGAAACCGAGGAGGAACCAGGGGTCCAGCCGGGCCGGGTCCGGCCGGAACAGGTGGACGCCCGCGCCGAGCAGGGCGCCGGCCTCCGCCTCGCCCGCGACCCGGGCCACGGCGCCGGCGCCGCCGACCAGGTTGCGCACCAGGACGTCGCCCACGGCGATCTCCGGCATCTGCTCGGCCTGCATGTCCGGGGCCCGACCCGTCGGCCCGGTCCCGCGGGCGATGTCGCCGCCCGTCAGAACGGGCCGGCGTTCCCCGCCGTCGGCGCCCGTCTGCGGGTCCTCCGCCTCGGCGGCCGTCGCCCGCGGCGAGACCGGCACCGCGCGCAGCACCTTCAGCGCCCCGCCCCGGGCCAGGTCCGACACCGTGGCCGTGCGCCATTCGCGGGCCGAAGCCCCCGCGGCGCTCCACGGCGCCGTGCCGGCCAGCTCGGCCACCGTCCGCGCCGCCGCCGCCAGCCCCTCGCGGACCGCGGCGGCCTCGCGGGCCAGTTCCTGCGGGTCGACGTCCGCCTGGGAGGCGCGCACCTGCCGGGCCGGGGTCACGTCGACGACCTCGTCGAGCAGGTCGACCACGCTCACCGCACGCGCCACCCCGGCCCGCGCCTCGAAGCCGTCCGGGTCCTCGGCGTACGCCGTCCACGCGGACACGATCCGTTCCGTCACCCGCGCCCAGTCCACCGAACCCGAACGGGTCCCGCCGCGCCCCGGCGCCGACGGCTCGCCCACCGTGTCGACGAACAGCACCGTCTGGTACGCGGGCCGGGTCGGCTCCGGGCGCTGGAGCACCCACACCTGCAGGCCGATGTGGAGCGGGATCGCCGCCCCCGGCGGCAGGGCCGCCACCGCCCGCAGCGCGCCGCTGCGGATCAGCTCGGCGCGGATGCGGCGGCCGGAGGAGCGGGACGCCGTGGCCGGCGGGAGGAGCAGCACGGCGTGGCCGCCCGGTTCGAGGTGGGCCAGCGCGTGCTGGACCCAGGCCAGTTCGGACTCGGCGCGGGGCGGGAAACCGTACGCCCAGCGCGAGTCGTAGGCCAGTTCGTCGTGGCCCCAGTCCCGGTCGCCGTAGGGCGGGTTGCACAGCACGGCGTCGACGGTGAGGTCCGGGAAGGCGTCGGCGCGCAGGCTGTCGCCCGTGCGCACGGTGACGTCCGTGCCCTCCTTCGCCGTCAGGGTCAGGCCGACCGCGGTGCGCCGCGCCTGGACGGGGAGGCTGTCCTGCCCGTACAGCTCGCGCGCGCCGCGCGCCGCGGCGGCCGCCAGCAGGGTGCCGCTGCCGCAGGCGGGGTCGAGGACGCGGGCGGGGGAGCCGGGGACCAGGCGGGCCAGCAGGTCGGCGAGCGGGGCCGGGGTGCGGTAGGCGCCGCTGGCGGCGCTGTCCTCCAGCTCCCGCTCCGCCAGGACGCCCAGCGCCGTCTGCGCGCCCTCGTCGCGGACGCAGAGCAGCAGGGCGCGCAGGGCCGCGGTGTCGGCGGCGGTGAACCGGGCGGGTTCGGTGTCCGGCACCACGTCCGCGACCTCGGCCGCCGCGTCGTTCGCCCGCTTCAGCAGGTCGTCGTCGGACAGCGCGAGCAGGCCGGTGAGGCCGTCGGCGGGGCGGCGGGCGGCTGCCAGGACCAGCAGGAGCAGGTCGGACGTGCCGACGCCGCCCGGTTCGCGCAGGCGCAGGGTGGTGCGGAGTTCGCCGCTGGGCGTGGCCGCCGTGCGCTGTCCGCGGGAGGCGAGCCAGGCGCGGACCTCCTCCAGGTCGTACAGCGGGCTGCTGTCCGTGCCGCCCGAGGGCGCGGGGAAGTCGTCGTGCCGGCGGCGCCAGTTGCTGACGGTGGCGCGCGTGACGCCCGCGATGCGGGAGATCTCGGCGGCTGTCACCTGGGCGGACGGTGCGGGTGGCTGCGGCATGGGTGTGGTCCTGGCTCCGATGGTCGACGTGGTCACACCCTACAGCACGAGTCAACTCATGGAAACTGTTGGACAGTGCTTTCAGTGTCGTGCTTTGATGTAGTTGCTTCCGGCGGTGAGCGGTGCTCCCTGGCGTGAAGCGTCGCTTCTCCTGCCACCGTCCTGTCCTTGAGCACCCGGCCCCCGTGCTGTCCCGATCCCTCCCGGCGAGATGCCGGGAGGCGGACGACGCCTCGGGACCGGCGACGGCCGATCGACCACCACCCAGGGGGAACCCATGCGCCTGACCCTGCCGAGCGGCACCCCGGAAGGAATCCCGCTCACCGTCATGCCGGTCCGCGAGGACGCGGTCATCGGCACCATGTCCCTCGCGACGCTGGTACGCCTCGTGCCGTCACCGCGTCAGGAGGAGGACCCGCGCGCCCTCAAGACCGCGTCCGGACACGACCGGCGCCGCGCCGAGCTGCGCGCGACCGTGCAGCGGACCCTGAAGTCCCAAAAGGGCAGGAACATCCCGGACTACGCCGAGTACATCGCCGCCGGCCTCCTCGGCAAGCACGGCTCCGCCTGGTCCACGCCCCCGATCACGCTCTGGCACGCGGGCGAGATCACCGCGATGAGCGACGAACTGCTCCCCGGCTCGGGCCTGCGGACGCTGACCGTCGCCCCGGACGCCATGGTGATCGCCATCGACGGCGAGACCCAGACCACCGCCTGGCACGACATCTACCAGGACCCGGAATCCTTCGGCCTCACCTACGCCGAGCTCGGCCGGCGGGTCCGCATCCCCTTCGAGCTCTACCTGGGAATCTCCCCGGCGGACGCGCGGCAGATCTTCTACGACCGCAACGTCAAGGGCGTCGACGTCGCCAAGAACCTGGCCATGTCCATGGACCAGCGCGACCTCGCCACCCGCCTCGCCCACACCGTCGGGGAGAAGCTCGAGGTCGAGTCGGACGGCCGGCGGACGCCGTTCGGCACGCTGGTCAACGCCGGCAAGCGGCAGCTCACCAGGACCGACAAGGAGGTCGTGACGCTGTCCGCGCTGCGGACGCTGATCGTCACCACCGTCTTCGGCGGCAAGGGCGTGCAGTACTCGGCGACCACCGTCCACGCGGGCGACCTGCCGCCCCACACCGACGCCGACGAGGTGGAGACGGTCGTCGTCCGCCTGGTGTCCCGGCTGATCGGGGACCGCTTCCCCGACTTCGCCCGGCGCAGCGCCATCACCGCCCCGGCCGTGATGGCGGGCCTCGGCGTCCTGCTGCACCGCGCGACCCCCTGGTGCGACCCCGGCGACGCCATGAGCTACGAGACGGTCCAGCACCTGCTCGCCGACGTCCGCTGGGAACGCGAACCCGCCTACTGGGACGGCGTCTGCGCCAGCGTCGGCTCCACCAGCCGGCTCAACTTCAGCGGCGGCGTGAAGGACTCCGCCGGCCGCGTCGCGGGCGCGCTCCTCGACCCGCACGGCGAACTCGGCCGGAAGATCCGGGGGCGGCGGAGCTGAAGAGGCGCACGGCGCGGGTTCCCCGACGCCGAGACCTTCTCAGCCGAACACCCCTGCCCGGACGACCCCGCCCGCGGGCACGGCCCACGGCCCCCGCACCCACGCAACCGCGGCGTCCGGGCCGCGATGCCGTACCCGGAACCGGCCCGGCCCGGCCCGGTTCGGTCCGGCCGGTCCGGACGCGGGGGCGGGCGCGGCGCGGCGGCTCCGCTTCCGCACACATGCGCACCCCTGCCTTCCGCCACCCGTCAGTCCCCTCAGTCCCCTCAGTCCTCTTCTCTCCGCATCCGCACAAGGAATGGCCTCATGAGCTACCCGAACATCTCCGGCACGCCGTCCTCCCTCCCCTCGTCCCCGAGCGCCGTCTCCGCCGCGTCCACGGGCAGTCCCCGGCACCGGACAACGGCCGGCCGGGTCCCGGTCACGGCAACGCCGGAGGCGACGCCGCAGGCAACCTCCGCTTCCGCGCAGCCGCCGGCCGGGAGGAGGGAGCCGTCGGGGCGCGGAGCGCGGCTCGCCCACGGTGCCTCGGCGCTCCTCGCGCTGATCACGGCACCCCCGGCCCGCCCGCGCAAGGCCGTCCTCGCCGTGGCCGCGACGGTCGCGGGCTGCTCCCTGTGCGCCTGCTCCACCACCGGCGGCACCGAGACCGGCACCGCGCCACCGACGGCCACCGTGAGCGCCTCGCAGGACACCCGGAGCGCCGAGAAGGCGCAGGACACCCAGGACGACGCCGACAGCGACACCTTCATCGTCGCCCTGGACAAGACCGCCACCTGGAACAACGGTGTCGAGGCGCGCCTGAGCGGCTTCAGCCGGGGCACCTCCGGCGAGTACGCCAGCCCGTCCGGCAAGGCCTACCTGGCCTTCTCCGTCACCCTGCGGAACGGCTCCAAGTCCGCGATCGACCTGAGCATGGTCAGCCTGTCCTGCCCGGACGGCGCCGAGGAGGTCTTCGACACGGACGCGGGCTTCGACGGCGCGCCGGACACGCACCTGCTGCCGGGCAAGTCGCAGACCTGGAAGGCGGCCTGCGTGTTCCCCGAGACGGCCAGGAACGCCCAGATCGAGATCACGCCGACCGACACCTCCGGCTCCGGCTGGTACCGCACGGCCATCTTCACCGGCCAGGTGCAGTAGCCCGGACCGCGGACGGGACCCTGCCGGGCGCCGCCGTCGTCTCCGCACGGCGGCGGCCCACGCCCCCCGCCGGCACCGGGACCACGGGCCCGCCCGCACCCGCACCCGGTCACACACCCCGTCGGCCCCGCTCCCCACCACCCGCGACTGGAAGGCCACCGTGACGATCACCGAGCACACCCAGCTGGTCCGCCGCTTCGCCGACGACTTCACCGCCCTGCAGGAGGCCGTCCTCGCCCGCACGAACGGGATCTGCGCTCCGGAGACCGCCGCGGCCCTGGACCACGCCTCGCTCACCGGTCCCATCACCGTCGTCCTCGCCCACGCCGACGTCCTGGCCCGCGGGGCCGTCCGGCGCGCGGAACTGTCGGCCCAGCTCCCCGAGCGGCTGCGACGGCTGCGCGCACACGCGCGCACGGTGCGACGGGCCCGCTCGCAGGCGGAGGCCCGGTACAAGGAGCAGCGTGCCCGCCGCGTCACCGGCCGCTCCCGGCCGGTGGACGCGCTGGAATCGAGGGTGGCGCGCAGGGCGTCCCCGGCGGCCTTCGCCGAGGCCCTGCGGCGGGAACTCCGCGACAGGGGACTGCCGGACGGCACACCGCAGGCGCCGGAGAGCGACCTCGCCCGGTGGGCCTGGGAGCGGAAAGCGGCGGACGGCGAACTCCCGGCGCCGGTGCGCGACCTGCGGGACTGCGACGACGACGCCTTCGTCCAGGCCCTCCTGCGCGATGCCCGGGAGGAGGAGAACCCGTACCTCCCGCACGACGCGGTGGTCGAACGGTGGAGCCGCCACGCCCGTACCGCGCTGGCCTGGGGCCGCTACGCGATAGGCCGGGCCGAACGGGACGCGCTCGCCTGCTCCCCCGCGACACGGCGCACCCGGCTCGACGCCCTGGACGACGCCTACCAGGACACCGCGGTTCTCGCCGCCCGCTCCCGCGAAGCCCTCCTCCGGGCCACGGACCTGCACGACCGGATGCGGGCCTGCACGACCACGGGACCTGTCGCGGAACTCATCGCGCAGTGCCGCGCCGCGGCTGTGGCGCGCTTCGCCGACGCCGAGCCCGAGGTGTGGCACCGCGTGCGCGAGCTGACCGCGGAACACCGGGCGCACTGCCCCGAACAGGCCGACGGCTGCCCGCACTGCCACCGTGCTCTCGCCGCCGTCCTCGCCGGCGCCCGTCCTGCCGGCACGGGCGAGGACACCGGCACGGACGAGGACGGAGACGGCGAACACCCGACGGCGACGGCTCCGGCCGACGTGGACCGCTACGCCCTGCTCGCCGACCTTCCCGACACCGCCGTCGTGGCCGTCGCCGACGCCGCCGTCGGCGACGAGTCCGCACTGTGCGGCTACGGCTGGGCCGCCGAGGACGGGACCACCGGACACGGCGACTCCCTGGCCTCGAGCAGCGGCGAAGCCGAAGTCATCGGTATCTGCGCCGCCGCCCTCAGCCTCCTCGAACACCACGAGGACGCACCCGTGGTCCTCCTGTGCGACAGCACCGAGGCGGTCGACGCCGTCGACACGGCCCTGCGCTCCGCCGACCCGGCAACCGCCCACCGCACCCTCCTCTTCCCGGAGAGCCGGCAGCTGCTGGACCGCCTGGTGCGCCACCGCCACCGCGTCCAGGTCCGCTGGCTGAAGGGCCATATCGGACACGACCTCAACGAGACCGCCGACGCCTTCGCCCGCCTCGCCCTCCGCCGCACCGGCGGCCGCATCCCTCCCTCCGCCGTCCGGAAGGAGGAGGCGCGGATCCTGCGCTCGCTCGGCTCCGGGGCCGGCCCGCTGTCGATCGCTGCCTGAGCGCACGGTCCGAGGCGGCAGTTGCCGAGCCTCACGGTTTCCTCTTTCTTCGCGCCGGAACAAGACGCGGACAAGCCGCCGGAGACGCGGGTCAGCCCTCGTCATGCCGTCTGCGGACAGCTCCACCTTCCTGAGAACCGGTCTTCCCATTCTGGATGAAAGCGAGCGACGCTCTTCATGGCCCCTTCCCGGCGGCACCACATCCCCATGGAGTCCCAGTGCCGTGCCTTCAAGGCGTTCGGCGAATGGAACGGCTCCAGCGGCGACCGCAGCGGCTCACTCACCCACATGTACAAGGCCTGGCGAGCAACTGCCTCTCCGGTTCAGCGTATTCGGAGAACCCACGGAGACGGGGAAGCGGCTGAGGAGCCGTCCGGCCAAGGGTTCCGGAAACCCTTGTGCCACCGTCGTCAGGCACTGCTTGTACGGCGGAGCCCTCGACCAATACGTCTGCACCCGGGCATGGGCAAAGAAGATCTTCCAGGAGATCGGGACGGTCGAAAAGTGCCGCGCGTTCTTCCGCAGGGAGCCGCGCATGAAGACGGGGGCCGCCGCGACGAGGAAGGCGGCGTGGAGGGCGTCGCGTGCCGAGGAGGCCGGACGGGTGGGACAGCAAATGCCCGGGTGATGGCCGACGGGGGCGCGGGCGACATGCGTCGCAGTTGTTTGACGCTCGTATCCGGAGCCGCCACCCGACAGCAGCGCAATTGCCGGTCCCCCTATCTCACTCGCATTACCCGCCCAGGCAGCCTCGGTTGTAGAGTGCATTGGTTGATGTACCCGGGTGATCGCGGGGGGTACTGCGATTGCTGCAGGTGCGTCGCCCTCGGTGAAGCTCTGGCCATCTCTTCCAGGTGGTTGTGTGAGCGCTGCGATGGACACTTGGGGAAATGGTGGGGGACAAATGGGATATCTCTGCGCGTTGTGTGCTGTTGGGCTGCGCCGGGCAATGGCGGTAGAAGGCTGCGCTCAGGAAAGTGCTCGGTAGTGGCCTGCTGCCGGTGACGAGTTCAGGGTGACGTGGAAAGCCGTTCCGTGCCGGGGAATTTCACGAACAGGGCATGGAAACCTCTCTTTTGGGGACAGAGTGGATCATTCTTACCAGGCGTGGCAGGAAGTGCTGGCCGAGGAGTTCTTCGGACAGCAGCACGCCGGCCACCCGACGCTGTTCTACGTCGATGATGACGTGGAGCGGGAGCTCAGGCACGGATACGGCCTGGAGGAGCCCCTCGCCCAGTGCGTGGGCAGGTTCCTGCGGCTGGGGACCGCGGAGCCGTACAGCGCGCTGGAGGACTACCGCTGGCGCAAGCGGCAGCAGGACAAGGACGGCGTTCCCGCCTTCCTGCCGCTGCTGGCCTGCTCGGTGATGGCCGCATCCCGGATGGTGAACGACCGGAACCACCGGGCCACCGCCTACCACGCCCGCTTCTCCGAGCTGCTGACCGGCGACGAGAAGCAACTGGGCAGCCACCACTACGAACCTGTCTCCCGCATGTGGCAGGTGCTGGCCTCCTGGCAGCACAGCCAGAAGGGCGCGCGGGGCCTGTGCACCCTTCCCGCCCCCGTCGACCTGCCCTCCAACCGCAGCATGATCGGGTTCGCCCAGTCCCAGACGCTCCTCAGCGGCACGGACCGGTCCTTCCTGCCGAAGTTCTTCCGGTCCTTGCGGGAACACAGTGCGACCTGGCCCCTGCCGGGGGAGACGCTGCTGGCCCAGATCGAGATCCGAGGCATGGAGCAGCGCTTCTCCAAGGGATTCCGCAATGCCCTGCAGGAGGAGGAGTTCCGCCCCATCCTCGCCAGGCTGATCGGCAACTACGCCGCTTCCTGGGACGGTTCGGACGAGCTGGTGCCCACCAGCGTCAGCCGGGCCGAACTCCTGGTGCGCCTGGACGCGGGGCGTCTCGGCTGGGTGGCGCGCCTGCGGTCAGCGGAGCAGAAGAAGCGCATCGAGTTCGAGGACGGCGTCGTCCTGGAGCAGCTCGGCGACACCGCCTACTACGAAGTGACGGGCCTGCCCGCCCCGAGCGCGGACATCCTCACCCGGGGCATCCGCTGCGGCGGGGACAACCTGGTGCTCCGCCGCCCCTCCTGCTCCGTCCTGGTGCTCGCACGGGACGACGTGCTCGGCGTCTGGACCGACACTGACGGCTTCCGCCCGGGAGAGGCACACGTGGTACTCGCCGCCCCGACCGCGCAACGGGACGTACAGCGGCTGCTGGACAAGGCCGCGACCACGGGCCGAAGCGCCGACACCGGCAAGCTGGCCTGGGTACCGCAGGGCTGGTCTCTGCACAAGCCCGTCACCTTCGACGACGCGGTCACCCTGCGCCGGGCGCTGAAGGAGGTGCAGGGCGCGGTCGGCCTCCTGCAGCCCCCGGCCCAGTTCAAGCTACGCCTCGAGGGCGGACTGAAGCTCACGCCCTCGCTCAGTCCCCACCTGTACCTGCGGGGAGGTGAGCCCCAGGTGATCCTTCCGGACACCACGGAGGGCACGGGCGCCCTCCTGATCGACGGAGAGGAGCGGCCTGAACTCAGACAAGCGATCGCCGCGGGCCGCCCCGTCCCCCTGGCCGTGCTCCGGCTGGAGCCGGGCCGCCACACAGTCAGTTACGCAGGCGTGGAGATCGGCTTCGCCACCGCGGACCAGGCCTCCGTCGAACCGAAGATGACCAAGGTCTGCGGCTTCACCGTCATGAGCGGCAAAGCATCGGCGTCGCCCTCCCTCCTCGACGGGCAGGCCCCGTCGGCCGGCATCACCGGCGCCGACTGCACGAACGCCACCACCCGGGACGCGGCAGCTGCCATGGAGCTGTGCCGTCGGGACGCGGACGAGGTGCTGTTCGCGGCGGCCGACGGACGGCTGTGGACGCTGGAGGCCCCGGAACAACCGGACTGGTGGACGGAACGCCTCCCCGATACCCCCGCCCCGCTCCGCTTTGAGGCCAGCTTCCACGGCATCGGCGGCTGGCTCCTGGAACGCCTGAGCGGACGCTGGAAGGGCCGCCCGGTGAACCCCGGAACGCCGAAGCTGAAGAACACCGGCAGCCCGCGGGCCTGGGCCCGCGCCGTCCTCAACGCCCAGCAGGCGTCCGCCGAGCCCTCATGGGCCGCGTATGTGCAGGCAGCGAAGGAGCTGGACCGATGACGGGACCGACGAGCAGCACCGAGTTCGGCGGGATTCTCTTGCGCTGGCTGAGCGAGAGCCGAAGCGGCAAGGCGTCCGCGCTGCGCGACGGAGTCCGCAGCCAGGCCCAGGCATGGGGTCTGGAGTTGAAGGAGTACGCCGACTGGGACTGGATGCGCAAGGCCGCCGCCCTCGGCTTCATTGACGTGGACCTGCACGCCGACCGCTGGTCGGTAGCCCCACCGGTGCTGACCCGGCTGCCCCACGCCGACGGCCTCGCGTTGCTGACCGGTGCGCGCACCGCGCGGATCAGCACACGCGTCGCGGAGGCAGCACAGGAGTGGATGGAGCTGATCACCGTCCCTCACCGACCGGAGGCCGGTGAGGCCCCACTGCCGGACACCCTCCTGTTCCAGTATGAGGACCCGCGGACCCTGCAGGAAGCCGCAGAATTCTTCGGGGCCTGCTACGTCCCCTGCGCCGCTCTGCAGCTGATGGAGCTGCTTCCGCAGGCGGCGCCGGGCCCCGAGTCCGCGCCGCCCGGTGGGAGCACTGCCAAGACATTGGAGAAGTACGAGCCGCGTCTTCAGCGGTTTGTTCCCGTGGCACGGGACGACGAGGACGGCCTGTACCGGTGGCGCGGAGCTGACTACGCGCGCCTGACCCGCATCCGCCGCAACGGTGTCTTCTACGCGGTGGAACGTGAGACGGGCGTCTACCTGGAGCTCGCCCGTCACCGCACTGGCGCGATGCGCTGGCGGCCGGAATCCGCCCAGGGCCGGGCCGGCATCGGCCGGCTCTTCGTCGACCGGTACACGCCTCTGCCCGCCCTGCACGAGCGTGTGGCCGTCCTGTGCAGCGGCTTCCCGCCCTCGACAGGCAAGCAGACACAGACCCGCGCGTACGACAACGTGCCGAGAACGCTCGCCGAGGCGATCGCGGCCTCGCTGCAGCAGAACCTGGAAACCATGCCGCGACTGGCAGCGGCCACCGGCGGGAGGACCGAGTGAGCGTGGAACAGCAGACAGCGGCGGTGACGAACACCGATGTCCAGGACGTCATAGGCACTTTCAACGACCTGCGCAACGCGCTCTTCCGCTACTACGACACCCCGTTCAGCGTCGACGACCGTTCCGTTATGGAGGAACGGCGTAACCTCCTGGACCGGGACAACGGGGCCTGGCGCGACCCGTTGATCGAGCTGCGTCCGCAATACGCCTCCCGGGACGTCGGCATCGCGGAGTCCTTCGCCGAAGCAGGGGCCCATCCCGACGCGGCCGAGTTCGCCCGCTTCACCCTCCCCGACGGCGTGACCAGCCTCTACCAGCATCAGCACGACGCCCTGGTCGCCGCCTGCGCGGGCAAGGACTTCGTGGTCACCGCGGGCACCGGTTCCGGCAAGACGGAGTCCTTCCTGCTGCCGGTCCTCGCCGACCTGGTCGCCGAGTCCGCCCACTGGCAGGGCACCCGCGCGGTGCAGAGGGAATGGTGGCAGGGAGACGGCGAGTACGTGCCCAGCCGGCAGAGCGAGCACGGGCACCCCGCCGCCCTGCGCGTGCTAATTCTCTACCCCACCAACGCCCTCGCCGACGACCAGCTGGTCCGGCTCCGGAAGTCACTGGACAGCCGCGAGGCCCACGCCTGGCTGGACCGGAAGCGCAACGGACACCGTTTCTACTTCGGCCGCTACACCGGAGCCACCCCCGTCTCCGGCAGCCGCGATTCCGAGCCGGCGGCCTTCCGTCTGAGGCAGTATCTGCGGGAGGTCCAGGAACGGCAGCGCAAGGCCGACGAGAAGCTCAGCGAGGAGCTGCGGCCCTTCATCCCGCGCCTCGGCGGAGCGGAGATGCACGCCCGCTGGGACATGCAGGCCGCGCCGCCGGACATCATGGTCACCAACTACTCGATGCTGAACATCATGCTGCTCCGCAAGCAGGAGGAGCACATCTTCAGTGCCACGAGGAAGTGGCTGGAAGAGACCCCTGGCGCTCGCTTCACCCTGATCCTCGACGAGCTCCACATGTACCGCGGCACGGCCGGGACCGAGGTGGCCTACCTGCTGCGTAACCTCCGTCACCGTCTCGGCCTCGACAAGAGCCCCGAGAAGCTGCGCGTGCTCGCCGCCTCCGCCTCCCTGGAGGCAGGCCGGGACGACGAGTTCCTCGACGGATTCTTCGCCCTGCCCGGCTCCCGGCGCGTGATCACCCCCGGAAAGACGAAGGAGATCCGTGGCGGGGGCGACCTGGCCGCACACACCGAACGCCTCGTGCAGGCCGCCAAGGTCCCCGTCGCCCAGGACGAAGCCGCCGCCCTGGCCCGGGAGGTCGGCCTCGGCCCGGCGCTTCAGCGCGCACTCGCCCCAGGCGGCAAACCTCGTACCCTGCCCGCCCCCGAACTGGCGAAAAACCTTTTCCCGGACGTCCCCGATGAACAGCGCCAGGACGCTCTCCACGGGACGCTGCGCGTACTCGGCTCCGCCCAGGATCCCGAGCTTCCGCAGCTCCGAGCCCACTTCTTTTTCCGGAACATCGAGGGCATCTGGGCCTGCTCCGACCCGGACTGCCCCGACATCCCTGGGGAGCACGGTCCCGAACGGCGGGTCGGCCGGCTCTTCGCTGAGCCCACTTCCCGCTGCACCTGCGGCGCCCGCGCACTGGAGCTGCTCTACTGCCAGGCCTGCGGTGACCTCATGCTCGGCGGGTACGCCAGCCCCAAAGACACCCAACGGCGTAAGTTCACTGGCGCCCTCCACACCGACTTCCCGGACCTGGACCTGCTCCCCGACGAGGCCAGCGGTGCACCTACGGCGGCGAACTACGTCGTGTACTGGCCGCGCACCAAGGGTCTCGGCCTGGATGACCCCGACTGGCACGCAAACCTGTCCGACGGCGGGCCGCAGATCGGGTTCGAGTTCCGCCGCAGCGCCTACCAACCCGCCACCGGCCGCTTGGAGAACCGGGACGTCCGTTACACCGGATGGTCATTCCACATCTCCGTGCCCCTGGACAAGGAGGGCAAAAAGCCGGCCTACGATCCGGCCCGTCTGCAGCCCTTCCCCACCCGCTGCCCCGCCTGCGGTGATGACTGGGAGATCAAGTACGACCGGGACGGCCGTTTCATTCCGCTGGAATCCCCCGACCGGCTGCGCAACGCGCCGGTCCGGCGGATGCGCACCGGTTTCCACAAAATCAACCAGGTGCTGGTGACCGAGATCCTCGGCCATCTTCCCGACGGCCAACGCAAGGCGATCGCCTTCTCCGACAGCCGTGACGACGCCTCCGAACTCGCCAGCGGTCTCGCCCTGCGCCACTACCAGGACCTCCTCCGCCTGCTCAGCGCCCAGGCCGTCGAGAACCAGGGTGATCCGTTCGAAGACCTCCAGCTGGTGAAGGCCTATTACGCCGGGGAGCCGGTCGACCGTGCGGATGCCCGTGCCGCCATGGAACGGTTGCGGGACCGCGATCCGGCGGACTGGGGGCGTCTGAAGGCAATCCTCGCCGACGACCTCGACGCGGAACCGGAACTCCTGCCCGAACTGGAACGGAAGTTCTCCGAACTGCCCTCGTTGGACGATCTCGCCGCCGACCTCGAAGGCATGCTGCTGACGTACGGCACCAACCCCGCCGGTCCCGCGGCCTCGCTCCAGCAGACCTCAGCCGGACAGCCCTGGACCGCGCTCTACAACTGGGAGCGAGACAGGGAAGCGGTGGTGGAGACCCAGGCGCAGGAGGAACTCCTCGACCGGATCCGCTCCCGCCTCCGCCTTGAGACCGTCGCAAGCCTTTTCTCCGGCAGCGGCCGTGACTTCGAATCGCTCGGACTCGGCTGGCTCTGCCTGCGCGACGACCGCTCGCCCCTGGAGACCGGCCCGGACAGCGATCAGGCCTTGGCACGTGCCAGTTTGCGAATTCTCGGCTTGATGCGGCGCTTCACCCGGATACGTGCCTCCCTGCAGAGGCCACCCGCACCTTTGAAGCGTTTCTGGAAGCAGGTCGCCGAACGCCAGGGCACCGATGTGCAGACGATCGAGGACCGGGTGCTCGGCGTCTGGAAGGACGCCGTGGTCGACTACGTCATCAAGCCGGAGAAGGTGGCGCTCCGCCCAGGCGAGAACAAGACTTGGACGTGCCGCTCCTGCCACCGGCCGCACCTCCACCCGGGCACCGGGCTGTGCACCAAGTGCCTGACTCCGCTGCCCGCGATGCCCCAGCAGTACAGCGGAGTCCTTGAAGACGACTATTACGCATGGAAGGCTGCCCACCGCACCGGTGACTTCCCCCTGCGCGCCGCAGAGCTGACCGGCCAGACGGACCGGCTGGAGGCCCAGCGCCGGCAGAGCCTTTTCCAGGATGTCTTCCTCGACGACGACGATGTCCCGCAGGCGGACGGCCTGGAGCTGCTCTCCGTGACCACAACCATGGAGGCCGGTGTCGACATCGGCCCCCTCAACACCGTAATCATGGCCAACATGCCGCCTACCCGCTTCAATTACCAGCAGCGGGTGGGGCGCGCGGGCCGACGCAACAGCCCGGTCGCCGTGGCCCTCACCGTCTGCCGTGGCCGCAGTCACGACGAGCACTACTTCGCCCGGCCGGAAGCCATCACCAACGACCCCACTCCGCCGCCCTACCTGGTCCTTGGCATGGTCTCCGTCTTCCGGCGGATCCTGCTGGCAGAGGTCCTGCGCCAGGCCTTCGAGCCCTTGCAGCCGGAAGACCGCCGGAGGGGGCCGGACATGACGGCCAACGTCCACGGACAGTTCGGCCTCGCCGCCGACTGGCCGACGCACCGGGGTGCCGTCCACCGCTGGATCGCCGAGCACCCAGACCGCGTCAGAGCCGCTGCCGCCGCCCTCCGGGCCGGAACACCGGAGAGCATCACCGCCATCGATCCGGTGGCCGCCATCGATGAACTCCTCGGCCAGGTGGACGAGGTGGCAGCCCGAACGGTCGGCCACTCCGACCTCAGCCAGCGCCTGGCGGAGGCGGGACTCCTGCCCATGTTCGGCTTCCCGACCCGCTCCCGCCTCCTCTACCGGAGCATTCCGCGGAAGACCTTTCCCTGGCCGCCGGCCGACTCCGTCAACCGCGACCTGGCCATCGCCCTCAGCAAGTTCGCACCGGGCAGCGAAACCCCGCAGGACGGCCGGCTGCTCCGCTCCAGCGGAGTGGTCTCCCTCGTCCCGAGCGGCCGCGGAGTACAGGCCGCCGAGGACCCGTTCGGGCCGGAACAGCTGGTCGCCATGTGCCGGATCTGCTCCCATGTAGATCCGCAGGCCGTCGTCGACCCGGAAACCGGGGGCGCCGGCGCCTGCCCCGCCTGCGGCGCGGAGAGCAAGTACTACAGGGCTGTCCCCTTCCGGGAGCCTGCGGGCTTCCGGGCTGCCCGCGAAGCACGGGACTACGACGGATACCGGGAGCTCGGCTCCAACGCCACCAGCGCACGGACCGCCACCGACCTGGAGAAGACAGCCCCGCGTATCCACCGCGCCGCCGACGACTGGATGGTCGTCCACACCGGCAGCGGCGACCGCTACATCGTCAACACCAACGCCGGAAAGCTCTTCCGGTTCGCCAAGAATAACGGCCCGTGGCGCGGATACCTCGCTCTGGACAATCCCAGGGCGGAAGCCGACCTGGAGATCGCCCTCGGCGCCACCCAGCACACCGACATGCTCTTCATCGGGGCCAAGGGCGCCCTCGACACGAGCCGGGGCCTGCGCTTCGACATCTCGAAGTCCCAGCAGACCGACGGCTTCCCCGAGGCCTACCACGGCCGGCGCGCCGCTTGGTACTCGCTGGCGGCCCTGCTGCGCCGTGCCGCCGCCCCGCACCTGGACGTGCAACCGGACGAACTCCTCAGCGGTATCCACGGCTCCGACGCTCCGGTGGCCGCTCCCGTCATGGCCTACCTGGCGGACAGCCTCGACAACGGTGCGGGCTTGAGCACCCACCTCGGTTCGGAGGAACACATCGAGGGTTTCCTCCAAGCGGTCGACCGCTACGTGCACGACCTGGAGGCCGACCATCATGCGCGGAACTGCCGCAGCTCCTGCTATGCCTGCCTGCGCGACTACTCCAACATGCGCCTCCACCCGCTGTACGACTGGCGGCTCGCTCGCGACCTGACCGACGCCCTGCGCGGCCGGAAACTGCGGCTGGATCCGGACGAGCACGCCGTCCTGCTGAAGGGCTGGGCGGACGAGGAACCCAACGTCAGCCTGAAGGAGACCGCCGCCGGACCGGTGGCGCTCTTCACCTCGGACTTCACCGGCGAGCCCGTCGCGGTCGCCGTCAAGCATCCGCTGGAGTCCGCCGGCAAGGAGCGCAGAAACGAACGGCTCCAGGCCCTGCGTGACGAGATCCGTGCCGGAGGCCTTGCCACCAGGATCGCCTTCGCCGACTCCTACAGCCTGGACCGGACCCCTGCCGCGGTGATCGAGCAGGTACACATCTTCGCGGAGGAGCTGTGATGACGGCAGGAATCCCGCTGGGAGCGGGTCAGGACGAACAGGCTCGCCGGGAGGAGCTGCGGCAGCGCGAAATCGCCCGCCGCCTCGCGCTCCGCCAGATCCGAGTCCAGGGCCGGGCTGCCGGAAAAGCTCCGCAGGACGTGGAAGCCACCGGCGGCCCTGCTCCGGTCGTTCCGTCGCGGAAGCAGCCGGCGCCGACCCCGGAACCGGTCATACCCCAGCCAGTCCCCGAAGGGTTCGCCGACCGGGAGACCTGGGAGCGGGCCCGCTCCTTTGCCGAGCACATGCTGCCCGGCGCGCTGAAGGCAGGGACCGGAACGCTCTCCGCGCAGAAGCTGGCGCGGGCGGCGGCCGATGCGGCGTCCCGGCAGGACAACCCGGTCGAGGGCGTCTCCCTGCTCGTCATGGCACAGGACCACGGGCTGGACGTCCTCAACGGCCGGCTCTACGACCGCGCTCGCGCCCTGCTGGAGGACAAGCCGCTGCCGCTCCTAGGGGAGCCGGGCAGCATGTGGCAGATCTACCAGGATGACCGTCGCCTGATGGAAACCAACCTGCCGGCCCCTCGGCAGAGGGCGCTCCTGGCGAAACTTCCCCGGCCGCTTCTCGACGACTACATCGACGAGGAGTGGATCGGTGCCGTCCCCGAGCGCGACGGCACCTCCCGTGCCGCCTACTTCCGCGCCCGCCTGGACCCGGCGTCCCTCACTGACGAGGAGATGAACCTGCTGGCCTGGCCCCTGGAACGGGAGCGCCGGGAGGCCGGCCCGGGAACCAAACCCGGCCGTGACTGGCCGCAGGACTGGCGCCTGCTGGTGAGGTTGCAGGCCGGCGACGCCAAGGCCATCGCCGAGGAATGGACCGACCTCCTGCCGCCGACGCGGAAGCTCCTCGACGTCCTGCGCGAGGTGCGGCGGACCGGAGAGGTCCCGGACGACCTTGTCACCGACGAGCGGCTGTGGGTTCTCCTGGAGCGGATCGACCCTCGCGTGCGCAGCGCGAGCAACAAAAGGTTTAACGGCTGGATCGGCGTACGAACCCTGATCAGGGTCGTACGGCAGATGCACCGTGCCCTTCTCTGCGGGGATGACGAGACGGCGGACCAGCGGAGGAAAGCGGCGCTCACCATGGCTGCGAGACTCCGGCACCATTCGCAGCCGGTGCGCTGGGAAGCCCAGAACGTCCAGGCCTACCTACGCGCCGGCCAGGAGATGGCGGAGTCTCTCAAATTCCTGGAGCAGGACGCTGAAGGCCGTCCCCCGGTGCGAGACCAGCTCGGCGGAGGTGTCATGGCCACACTGCGAAGGAATCGGAGCTTCCTTGAGGACCGTCCGCTCGGAGAACGCGACCAGCCGCTCAACCCGTACCTGGTGCTCGGCGTGCCCGACGGGGCGAACGATTGGAAGAGGGCCTGGCGAGCCTTGAGAAAGGAGCTGGACGACAGCGGCCGCGTCCGGATCAACCGCGCCAAGGACATGATCGAGAAGGCCGAGCGGGAGCAGCAGGAAGCGCCCCGGTTCGCTGTCCCGCTCGCCCCGCACCGCTGGAAGGACCCCACCGGCACGAGCCACCGGCTGGAACTCCCGCCCGAACCCCTGCAGAGGCTTACCGAGCCGCCCACGGACAGCGACCGCGAGTGGTCTCGCACCGAGGCGGCGCGAGAAATAATCATCAGGGCGACAGAATGCCTTTCCCCGGCTGCTGAAGACACCGCAGCCCTTGAAGACCCAGAGAGCAGCACATCGTGAGCAACGGAGCCGGTAAAGGCGACAGGAGTTCTGCCCCCCGTGACGGATCCCGGCAGAAGCAAGGACGCGGGCCGAACAGCGGAAGCGTGCGCAGTCGTGGTGAGCGCAGGGCGGCCGAGGCCGCTCCCTGGCGGTTCACCGACAGCGGTTTGCCCGAATTCGCCCCGGGGGCGCTGGACGCCGCCGCGATCCTGAAGTCGGTCAACGAGAAGCTCCTGCCTGTGGTGGAGAAGGAGTTGGAGGAGGCGACGGAGAAACTGGTTGCAGCGCTGGCCGACAAGGAGACCGAGGCTGATCTGGTGTCCGTCCTCCGGGCCGAGCTGATGCGCCGCGTGCTTCCCCAGTTCACCGAAGCGGTACGCAAGGGCGTCATGGAGAGCATCCGCACGCGCCAGATGCACCTGGCCCAGCTGGCCGTCCTACACAGGCAGGCGCTGGACGCGAAAACCTTGCAGGTGGTGCTGACCCGCCTCGACCACGAAGCGGCGAAGGCCGGTCTGCAGATCATCGGCGACACCGGCGATCAGTCGCTGTTCAACGTCGTGGAGGACCAGCCCGGCGTGATGAAGGCAGGCCCGGTCACCTTGGAGCTTGTCGCGCCGGCCTACGTCGACAAGGAGTCCGGGAAACTCGTCGAGCGCGGCTGGCTGCGGGCCGTTGCTGAGGCACCATTCTCCCAGGCCAACAAAATGAAACCCGGGCAGAAGCGCCGGGCGAACCACGCAGAAGCCGATAAGAAGCAACTGAAAAAGGGCGCTCCCGCACAGCCAGGGAGAAAGAAGCACCACCGGGGCCAAGACCCCGAGAAGCAGCAGAGAGGCAACGGGGGGCGAAACAGCGCGTCCCACCCCCGGCCTGGGGAGAACGGGGACCGCAGGATGAAGCAAAGGGGAACGCGATGATCTTCGGTATCGATTTCGGCACCAGTAATTCCGTGGTGGCCCATTGGAACGGGCACACCACCGAAGTACTGCCGGTCGACGGTGGCAACGTACCCGCCCAGTGGCAGATGTCGGAGTTCGAGCAGCTCTTCCCCTCCGTGCTGTCTGTCCGTGACCTCCAGCGCACCCTCTGCTTCGGCTGGGAGGCGAAGACCGGCACCAGTGAGCCGCTTGACGCCGTGAAACGCATGCTCGGCACCCGCTCCGGCGCCGAGAAGGACGGCGACGCCGACGGCCTCGAGGGCGCCGCACAGCTCGAGGAACATCATGTCTGGGTCGGCTCGGAGAAGTTCCACAGCACGGTCGCGGCCGCCTCCCTCTTCAGCCGGATGAAGGAAGGTGTCTCCGCCCAGCTGCTCGACCTCTCCGCCGCGGTCGTCACCGTTCCCGCCAACGCCACGGGCGGCGCTCGCTACCGCACCCGTGCCGCGGCCGCGCTCGGCGGCGTGAAGGTCCGGGCCCTGCTCAACGAGCCCACCGCGGCTGCGATTTCGTACGTCCACGACGTCCCGATCCCCGGCCGTTTCCTCGTTTTCGACTGGGGTGGTGGCACCATCGACGTCACCGTCCTCGAATACGACGACGGCCTCTTCGAGGAGCAGACCTCCCGCGGTATCACCGCTCTCGGCGGCCTGGAGTTCGACAACGCGCTGGCCCAGCTGGTCCAGCGGAAGATCGGCCTGACCGCGGACCAGCTCACCAAGGCGGAACGACGCCGGTGGCGCCGGTCGGTCGAGCTGACGAAGATCGCTCTGTCTTCTGTGCCGCTGGACGGCGCGCTTTTCTTCGACCTCCCGGTCGGCCTCGCCCCCTCGATTTCGAGACGTGAGGTCAAGATCACCGCGACCGAGTACACCGAGGCGATCACCCCGCTCATCACCCGCGCCCTGGAGCCGGTCCAGCAGGCCCTGGAAGACCTGGCCATCACCCCAGACGACATCGACTCCGTCCTGATGATCGGCGGCACCTCGCAGATCCCCCAGGTACGTCACGCCCTGGGCGAGCTCCTCGGTCACGACCGCATCGTCGACAGCGGCCTGTGCCGGCCCATGACTGCCGTCGCCCGGGGTGCGGCCATCTACGCGGCCTCTCTCGACGGCGAACTCGGCGACGACAGCGACTTCTCCCTGGTGACCAGCTACGACCTGGGAACGGCCGTGAGCGCGGGTGAACAGAAGGGCTTCCGCGCCATCATCCGGCGCAACGCCACGCTCCCTGCGGAAGGTTCGGCCAACTTTTACCCGGACACGCCGGGCGCTTCCTTCGTGCGCGTGCCGGTGATCGAGGGCGAGGTCGGTTACCCGGCCGACAGCGACCGCGCTTTCCCTATGGCCAACATCGAGGTGAAACTCCCGACCCGCGAACAGGACACCCGTCGGAACAAAATCGAGATCAGGTTCCGCTACAACGAGAGCGGCATTCTGCGCTTCACCGCCACCCACGCGGAGACCGGCGTGGTGCTTGCCGAGCGCGAGATCGACTCCTTCGGCCCTGACGGCACACCCCTGCAGCACGGCCTCGACGATGAGCTGACCCGACTTTTGGCCCACACCGTCCGCCCGTTCGCCGACGGTTCCTCCAACGTTCGACACCTCTCGGCAGCCGAAACGGCCAACGTCCGCCCCGCACCGATCGACATGTCCGTGCGCATGGTGGAGACCGACCCCGCGGTAACGGTCAACGGCGAGCCGCAGGGAGTGGTAAAGGGGGGACTCTGACCAGCCACTGGACTCCGTTGCGCAATCTCCGGATGCGCCCATAGCTCACGCACCGCCCGCACCCGGCGGCGCGCCTCCGTGCCGGTCACGGCGGCACCGGCGCGCACGGCGGCGCCGGCGCGGCAGCGCCGCGGGCGGCCCCCTCCCGTCCCCGGAAGGAGCCGCCCGCGGCACCCGGCCGTCAGACCGTACGGCCCTCGGTCCGCCCCGGCGGGCGGGCGCCGGGGAACGCCTCGGGCGAACCCCTCAGGGGAACGACACCACCGTCGACGGCACCGTCGACGTGCCCGACGTCGGCGCGCCCGTGTCGTTGATGACGTGCGCGTACTGTCCGTTGCCGCCCAGCGACACCACCAGCAGGCCGTGGAAGCGCACCCCGGGCCGGACCGGCGCGGCGAAGCCGTGGTGCTGCACGATCGTCGGGTCGACGTTGTAGTAGCAGTAGCTGCCCAGGCCCCAGCCCTCGTGCGCGGTCACGTTGTCGCCGACCTTGTAGGCGGCGTAGCCCCGGATCGGGCCGTTCTGGATCGCGGCCTGGTTCGGGGCGTCGTAGGCCTTCTCGTTCTGGAAGAAGATGGTGCGGCCGCGCTCGCCGAACCACTGCACGTCGTACTTGTTGAAGTGCTCCACGAACAGGCCGGTGGCCAGCACGTCGTGGCCGTTGACGACGACGCCGTAGTCGGCCCGGTTGGTCTCCCAGCCGACGCCGTCGCCGTGGTCGGCGCGCCAGACCCAGGTGTGGTCGACGATGGTGTGGCGACTGTTGATCACCATGCTGGTGGTGGCCTTGCCCGCGCCCGCCCCGCCGATCCGGATGAACACGTCCTGCACGGTGGTCGGGTTGGCGGAGTGGTCGCGCGCGGCGCCCCGCGGGCCGACCTCCAGCAGCGTCGCGGAGTTGACCGGCCCGGCGTCGATCAGGAACCCGGCCAGCCGTACGCCGTCGACGTCGGCGACCTTCAGCGCGGTCACGCCGTTGTCGGGGATGATCGTCGCGTAGCCGAGGCCGAGGACCACCGTGTCCGGGCGGTCGACCCGGATCGGCTGGTCGACGTGGTAGATGCCCGGCGTCAGCAGCAGGTGCAGGCCCTGGGCGAGCGCCTGGTTGAGCGTGGCCGCCGACACGCCGGGTCTGGCGACGTAGAACCGCGTCAGCGGCAGGGAGGTGCCCCGGGGGGTGCCGTTGCCCCAGGAGACGCCGCGGGCGTTGGTGCGCTTCTCCGGCAGGAAGACGCGGAACTGGTCGCCGTCGACGTACAGGAACGGCTTCTCCCGGGAGACCGGGGTGGTGTCGAGCGTGGTGTACGGCGGGTCGGGGAAGCCCTGTGCGGGGGCGCCCTCGACGCCGGAGAACACCATGTTCCACACGCCGTTGAGCCAGCCGCCGATCGCGCTGTCGCGGGTGTACCACTGCTGCTGCGAGTAGGGCTGGACCTGCCCGTCGATGCGGCTGTCGGCGATGTAGCCGCCGCTGGACCAGCCGTAGCCGGCCGGGGCGAGGTTGAGGTTGCCGCGCACGTGCATCCGGCGGAACGGGGCGGCCTGGGAGACCGCCCAGCGGTTGGTGCCGTTGACCGGGACGACGGCCAGGTTCTCCGCCGAGCGCCAGAAGTTCTGCGTGGCGTTGCCGCCGAACCAGCCCGCGTCGACCGTGACGTCGCCGTTGATGGTGGTGTCGTCGGGGGACAGGCCGAGGCCGGCGATGGAGGTGTAGAAGCCGATCTGGGCGTTGAGCCCGTGGTAGGTGCCGGGCTTGAACAGCAGCGCCCAGCGGCCGGTGCCGAACTGCGCGGATTCCTGCTGCCGGAAGATCTCGTCCAGCTTGGCCTGGATGTTCGGCGTGGACGGGTCGAAGACCAGCACGTTCGGGCCGAGGTCGCCGCCGCCGGGCAGGGCGCGCGGACGTCCCCGGGCCGGGGCGGCGGCGGACGCCGGCGTGGCGGCGAGCCCCGCGACGGCGGAGGCGGAGGCGGCGGCTGCGGCGCCGAGGACGGTGCGGCGGCCGAGCGAGGGCAGCCGGGAGGACGGGGAGTCGGAAGGCATGGGGCGGCTCTCCTGGTTCAGGAAGTGAACGAGGTGGGGGTGAGGGGAGCGCTCTCTCGCCGCTGAATGGTTCATCCGCGAAACGAATGCGTCAAGAGCTGCGACCAAGTTCGATGAGCGTGTCCAAACCCTTGACGGGCCCATCCATCGGGGTTTAACTCACGTCCTAAATTAAGCCATGAGGCACTTCCCGTGTCTCCCGGAAGGGACTCCAGGAGCCATGCGCAGCATCCGAGCCGCGGCCACCGGCGCCGTCACCCTGTCTCTCGCCCTCGCCGCCTCGGCCTGCGGCGGTGGTTCGCCCACCGGCGGCGGGTCCGACGACTCGCCCAGGACCCTGACCTACTGGGCCTCCAACCAGGGGGCCAGCGTCGAGGCCGACAAGAAGGTCCTCCAGCCGGAGCTCGACAAGTTCGAGAAGCAGACCGGGATCGAGGTGAAACTGGAGGTCGTGCCCTGGTCGGACCTGCTGAACCGGATCCTGACCGCGACCACCTCCGGCCAGGGCCCCGACGTGCTCAACATCGGCAACACCTGGAGCGCCTCGCTGCAGGCCACCGGGGCGCTGCTGCCCTGGGACGAGAAGAACTTCGACAAGATCGGCGGCCGGGACCGCTTCGTGGACTCCGCGCTCGCCTCCACCGGCGCGCGGGGCGAGGACCCGGCCGCGGTGCCGCTGTACTCGATGGCGTACGCGCTCTACTACAACAAGCGGATGTTCGCCGACGCCGGCATCGCCGAGCCGCCGGCCACCTGGGACGAGCTGGTCGCGGCCGGGAAGAAGCTGTCGAAGGACGGCAGGTGGGGCCTGGGCGCCGAGGGGTCCAACCCCTCGGAGAACGTCCACCACGCCTTCGTCTTCGCCCAGCAGCACGGCGCCGACTTCTTCACCGCCGACGGCAGGCCCGACTTCACCGACGACGGGGTGGTCGCCGCGGTCGAGCAGTACGTCGACCTGATGGCCGAGGACGAGGTCATCGCGCCGGGCAACGCCGAGTACGCGCAGAACCAGTCGGTGAGCGACTTCGCCAAGGGCAGGACCGCGATGCTGCTGTGGCAGTCCGCGTCCGCCAACCTCAAGTCCCAGGGCATGAGCGAGGACGCCTACGGCGTCGCGCCCGTGCCCGTGCAGTCCGGCACGCCGGGCCCCGGCAGGCAGGCCAACTCGATGGTCGCGGGCATCAACCTGGCCGTCTTCAAGAACACCGACAACCTCGACGGCGCCACCGAGTTCGTGAAGTTCATGACGAGCGACGCCGAGCAGAAGATCCTCAACAAGGCCTACAGCACCATCCCGCCGGTCGAGTCCGCCCAGGCGGACCCCGCCTTCGACACCCCGGCCAACGCCGTGCTGAAGGACACCCTCGCCAAGAGCGCGGTCGCGCTGCCGCAGGTCGCCGACGAGTCGCAGTTCGAGACGGCCGTCGGTACGGCGATCAAGGAGCTGTTCGCCGACGCCGCCGCCGGACGCCCGGTCACCGCCGAGTCCGTCAAGGCCCGGCTCGGCAAGGCGCAGCAGCAGATGCCGGCGAAGTGAGCACGATGACCGCCACCGTCGAGACCGCCGGGCCGCCGGTCCGCAAGAGCTCCCCCGGCGCGGCGCGCGGCCCCCGCCGCCGCACCGGGCGGATCCGCCGTGTCGGCCTGCCCTACCTGCTGCTCCTGCCCGCCCTGCTGCTGGAACTCCTGGTCCACCTGGTGCCGATGGTGATCGGCATCGTGATGAGCTTCAAGCAGCTCACCCAGTTCTACATCCGCGACTGGGGCGCCGCCCCCTGGGCCGCCCTCGACAACTACCGGGTGTCGGTGGACTTCGACGCCCCCGTCGGCGAGGCCCTGCTGCACTCCTTCCTCGTCACCGTCGCCTTCACCCTGCTGTCGGTCGGCCTGTGCTGGCTGATCGGCACCGCCGCCGCGGTCTGCATGCAGGACACCTTCCGCGGCCGGGGCCTGCTGCGCGCCCTGTTCCTGGTGCCGTACGCGCTGCCGGTCTACGCGGCCGTCATCACCTGGGTGTTCATGTTCCAGCACGACAACGGCCTGGTGAACCACGTCCTGCACGAGCAGCTCGGCCTCACCGACAAGCCGGCCTTCTGGCTGATCGGCGACAACAGCTTCGTCGCGCTGCTGACGGTGTCGGTCTGGAAGGGCTGGCCGTTCGCCTTCCTCATCGTCATGGCCGGCCTGCAGAACATCCCCCGGGAGCTGTACGAGGCAGCGGCCCTGGACGGCGCCGGGACGTGGCAGCAGATCCGCCGCATCACCCTGCCGTCGCTGCGCCCGGTCAACCAGGTCCTGGTCCTGGTCCTGTTCCTGTGGACGTTCAACGACTTCAACACCCCGTACGTCCTGTTCGGCAGGACCGCCCCGGAGGCCGCGGACCTCATCTCGGTCCACATCTACCAGGCGTCCTTCGTCACCTGGAACTTCGGCACCGGCTCGGCGATGTCCGTGCTGCTGCTGCTCTTCCTGCTCGTCGTGACGGGCGTCTACCTCGTGCTCACCTCCCGCGGACGGAGGACCGCCCCGTGAAACCGCCCCGGTCCCCGATGGCCCCGCCCCGCTCCTTCCTGTGGTCCCGGCGGATCTTCCTCACCCTGCTCACCGGCTTCGTCCTGCTGCCGGTGTACGTCATGGTCTCCAGCTCGCTGAAGCCGCTCGCGGACGTCACGGGCGAGTTCCGCTGGCTGCCCAGCGAGCTGACGATCCGCCCGTACATCGACATCTGGTCCACCGTCCCGCTCGCGAAGTACTTCGTGAACTCCCTGATCGTGGCGGGCGCCGCGACCGTCTGCTCGGTGGTGATCGCGGTCTTCTCCGCCTACGCGGTCAGCCGCCACGACTTCCCCGGCAAGCGCGTCTTCACGGTCACCGTGCTGTCGACGCAGATGTTCCCCGGCATCCTCTTCCTGCTGCCGCTCTTCCTCATCTACGTCAACATCGGCAACGCCACCGGCATCGCCCTGTTCGGCTCGCGCGGCGGCCTGATCCTCACCTACCTCACCTTCTCCCTGCCGTTCTCGATCTGGATGCTGATCGGCTACTTCGACTCGGTGCCGCGCGACCTGGACGAGGCGGCGCTGGTGGACGGCTGCGGCCCGCTGCGCGCCCTGTTCAAGGTCGTCGTACCGGCCGCGGTCCCCGGCATCGTCGCGGTCGCCGTGTACGCCTTCATGACCGCCTGGGGCGAAGTGCTGTTCGCCTCGGTGATGACCAACGACACCACCCGCACGCTCGCCGTCGGCCTCCAGGGCTACTCCACGCTCAACGACGTGTACTGGAACCAGATCATGGCCGCCTCGCTCGTGGTGAGCGTCCCCGTGGTCGCGGGTTTCCTGCTGCTGCAGCGCTACCTCGTCGCCGGACTGACCGCCGGAGCCGTCAAGTGACCGGCTCCCCCCGCCCCGAAGGGACTCACGTGACCATCGACTACGCCGCACTCCCGCACGACTTCCTGTGGGGCACGGCCACCTCGGCGTACCAGATCGAGGGGGCCGTGGCGGAGGACGGCCGCGCACCGTCGATCTGGGACACCTTCTCGCACACCCCCGGCAAGACCGCCGGCGGCGACCACGGCGACGTCGCCTGCGACCACTACCACCGCTGGCGCGAGGACATCGACCTGATGCGCCGGCTCGGCACCAACGCCTACCGCCTGTCGATCGCCTGGCCCCGGATCGTCCCCGGCGGCGACGGCCCGCCCAACCCCAAGGGCCTCGCCTTCTACGACCGGCTGATCGACGGCCTGCTGGAGGCGGGCATCACCCCGTCCGTCACCCTCTACCACTGGGACCTGCCGCAGGCCCTGCAGGACCGCGGCGGCTGGCCGGAGCGCGCCACCGCCGAGCACTTCGCCGCGTACGCCTCCGTCGTCGCCGAACGCCTCGGCGACCGCGTCACCCACTGGGCCACCCTCAACGAGCCGCTGTGCTCGGCGTGGATCGGCCACCTGGAGGGCACGATGGCCCCCGGCTGGACCGACCTGACCGCCGCCGTCCGCGCCTCCTACCACCTGCTGCTCGCCCACGGCCTCGGCGCCCGGGCGATCCGCGCCGCCGCCCCCGGCGCGCAGGTCGGCATCGTCAACAACCTCTCCACCGTCCACGCCGCGAGCGGGCGCCCGGAGGACGTCGAGGCCGCCCGCCGCATGGACGGCCACACCAACCGCTGGTGGCTGGACCCGGTGCACGGCCGCGGCTTCCCCGCCGACATGCGCGAGGTGTACGGCGTCGACCTCCCGGAGAAGCCGGGCGACCTGGAGACCATCGCGGCCCCGCTGGACTGGCTCGGCCTGAACTACTACTTCCCGCAGACCGTCGCCGACGACCCCGCCGGCCCGGCCCCGCACGTCCGCACGGTCCGGCGCCCCGGCGTCCCGCGCACCGGCATGGACTGGGAGATCGACGCGAGCGGCATCGAGACGCTGCTGCTGCGCCTGACCGAGGAGTACGGGGCGCGCCGGCTGTACGTCACCGAGAACGGCTCCGCCTTCCCCGACGTGGTCCGCCCCGACGGCACCGTCGACGACCCCGAGCGCCAGGACTACCTGGTGCGGCACCTGGCGGCCTGCGCCTCGGCCGCCCGCAGGGGCGCGCCGCTGGCCGGCTACTTCGCCTGGTCGCTGCTGGACAACTTCGAGTGGGCGTACGGCTACGACAAGCGGTTCGGCCTGGTCCACGTCGACTACGCCACCCAGACCCGCACCATCAAGGGCGCCGGCCACCGGTACGCGGACATCATCCGCGCCCACCGGGGCCAGGTCCGGCGCGCGGCCTGAGGACCGCGGCGGCCCGGCGGGAGTGCGGAGACGGGACCCTCGCGCCCACCGGGCCGCCGCCGGGGCACCGCCGAGCGCCGCGGCAGGCGAGTGCCGCGCGCGGGCGAGTGCCATGAGCACGTGAGAGCCATGGGCACGTGAGAGCCATGGGCACGTGAGAGCCATGGGCAGGCGGGCACGGCGCACGCCACCCCGCATATGTCATGAACACGCAAAGCCCCGCAGGGAACCCCACTCCCCGAGGAGAGCCGCATGTCATCCAGAACCCCCCGCACCCCCCGCACCCTCCTGACCGCCCTCGCCGCACTGACGCTGCTGTCCACCGCCCCCGCCGTCCCGGCCCTCGCCGCGCCCGCCCCGCGGCCCGCCGCCGCGGCGGCCTGGGACACCGACCGGGCGGGCGCCGCCTACGCCGCGAACCCGGCCGCCGTCACCGCCTCCGGCAGCGAGAACGCCGGCCTGGCGGCCGGCGCCGCCTTCGACGGCAACGGTTCCACCCGCTGGTCCAGCGACTTCGCCGACGACGCCTGGATCCGCGTCGACCTCGGCTCGACGATCCGCGTCGACCGCGTCGTCCTCGACTGGGAGGCGGCCTACGGCAAGAAGTACGTCCTCGAAGTGTCGAAGAACGGCACCGACTGGACCCCGTTCTACACGGAGACCGACGGCACCGGCGGCACGGTCACGGCGCACACCTACCCCCAGGAGGCCACCGGCCGCTACGTCCGCATGCGCGGCGTGCAGCGCGCCACCCCCTACGGCTACTCCCTCTACTCCTTCCGCGTCTACGGCGGCGAACCGGCCCCCGCGTCCACCACCCGCACCAACCTCGCCCTCCACCACCCGGCCTACGCGAACTACTACCAGCACGCGGGCAACTCCCCGGCGTTCGTGACGGACGGCGGCCTGCCCGCCAACCTCAAGGACGACGCGACGCGCTGGTCCAGCGACTGGAACGCCGACCGCTGGGTGGCGGTGGACCTCGGCGCGACCTCCACGATCGACACCGTCGACCTGTACTGGGAGGCGGCGTACGCCGTCGACTACGAACTGCAGGTGTCCGACGACAACCGCACCTGGCGCACGGTGTACCGCCCGTCGGCGAGCGAGGTCGCCGCCCGCCGGGCGAACGTGAAGTCCCCGGCGGAGGCGACGGGCGTCCACGACTCGATCCGGCTCCCGCAGCCGGCGCAGGGCCGCTACGTCCGGATGCTCGGCAAGGAACGCCGCTCCTTCTACAACCCGGCGCCCGCCACGGCCCAGTTCGGCTACTCCCTCTACGAGTTCCAGGTCTGGGGCACGGGCGGCAGCGCGTCGGCGGCCTACCCGCCCCTGCCCGGCGAGCAGCAGGGCACCTACCAGACCACGTTCTTCGACGACTTCACCGGCGCCGGCCTGGACCGCTCCAAGTGGCGCGTGGTCCGCACCGGCACCGAGATGGGCCCGGTCAACGGCGAGGCACAGGCGTACGTCGACTCCCCGGACACCGTCCGCACGGAGAACGGCAACCTGGTCCTGCGCGCGAAGCACTGCAAGGGCTGCACCCAGGCGGGCGGCGGCACCTACGACTTCACCTCCGGCCGCATCGACACCCACACCAGGTTCGACTTCACCTACGGCCGGGTCAGCGCCCGCATGAAACTCCCCGTCGGCGACGGCTTCTGGCCCGCCTTCTGGCTGCTGGGCAGCGACGTCGACCACCCGTCCGTCTCCTGGCCGTCCTCCGGCGAGACCGACATCATGGAGAACGTCGGCTACGCGGACTGGACCAGCAGCGCCCTGCACGGCCCCGGCTACTCCGCCGACGGCAACATCGGCGCCCGCCAGACCTACCCGAACGGCGGCCGGGCCGACCAGTGGCACACCTACGCGGTGGAGTGGACCCCGACGGCGATGCGCTTCTACGTCGACGACCGGCTCGTCCAGGAGACCACCCGCAACAAACTGGAGTCGACCCGCGGCCAGTGGGTCTTCGGCCACGACCAGTACGTGATCCTCAACCTGGCCCTGGGCGGCGCCTACCCGGCCGGCTGGAACAAGGTCACGAGCCCGTACTGGGGGCTGCCGCAGTCCAGCGTGGACCGGATCGCGGGCGGGGGAGTGCAGGCGGAGGTGGACTGGGTGCGGGTGGAGCAGAAGCGGTGAGGCCCCCGCGGTGACCTGAACGCCGCTCGGAGTGTGCAGCCGTCTCCTCCGAGGAGACGGCTGCACACCCGCCCGGACCGCCCGGGCTCGAAAATGCGTACGCGCATCAGCCGGGATCCATGGCACCATGGGGCGCCGCACCGCTGTGTGTCGCGTCGCCGTGGGCCGTGTGTCCTGATCGAGGGGGAAGCCGTGACGGACTGGATCTACATCCTCAACCCGCACCGGGACACGCTGGACAGCGAGCCGTTCGGCAAGGAGACCGTCCGCCGGCTGGCCGAGGAGGAACCGGAGCTGGAGCTCTGGCTCGGCCGACGCAACCGTATGCGCCCGGGCGACCGCCTCTGGTTCTTCTTCACCAGCCCGGACGCGGCCGTCGCCGCGGTGGCCGAGGTGGACGAGGAGCCCTGGGAGGAGCCGGACGACCCCGACGTCACCTACCTGGTCGCCGCGACCCTGCTGCCCGAGGCGACGAAGGCGCTGTACCGCGACCCGGTGAGCCGCGAGGAACTGGGCCTCGGGCAGGTGCGGTCGGTGCAGAAGGTGAAACCGGAGGCGCTGCCGGTGCTGCTGAAACGGGCAGGGCTCTGAGACCTGCCCTCCTCGTCCCCCACAGGAAAGACCGCGTTCCTTTGCCCCACGAGAAAGACCACCAGAGGAACCTCTTCGCCAGGCAGTCCCGCGTACGCGGGATGATGCTCGGCCTGGCGCTCGGAGACACGCTCGGCGGAACCCGGGGCGCGCCGCCCGACGCCGGCCCGCTGCGCGCCGGTGTCAGCACCCAACTGGCCTGCTTCACCGCCGAAGGCGTCATCCGCGCGCAGGTGCGCGGAAACCACAAAGGGATCTGCTACGCGCCCGGCGTGGTCCTGCACGCCTACTGTCGGTGGGCCGCCCTGCAGGGCATCGAGGCCGAGAAGATGCGGCGCCGCTGGAATCCGCAGGGGACCAGGGCGTGGCCGGACGGCTGGCTGGCGCGTGTGCCCGCGCTGGCCGAGCGGCGCGGCAGCGCACCGGCGACGGTGACGGCCCTGTCCCGGATCGAGGAGGGCCAGGAGCGGATGGCGACCCCAAGCCGGGGCTGCCACGCGCTGACCCGGTGCCTGCCGATCGCCGTCACCGGAGCCGGCGGCATCACCCAGGTCGGCGCGGTCGCCGCCCTCACGCACGGCGACCCGGCCGCGCAGAGCGCCGCCACCCAGGCCGCCGCACTGGTCCACCACTGCCTGACCCACCCCGCCCCCGCGGGCGGCCCGCCCGCCCCGTCCGCCCCTTCCGCCGAGACCGTCCGGGAAGCGCTGCACGCGGGCATCACCGCCCTCCCCGCCACCGCCCGGCACGTCACCGAGCACGAGTACGGCCGCCTCCGGGCGGCTTTCCGGCTCGCGGCCGACGAACCGGCGAACGCCGGACACCTGGCACACCTGGCACCGGACGCCACCGCGCCCTCGGCCCTGCTCGGCGGCCTCTACGCGGCGGCCTCCTTCCCCGGACGGGCCGGCCTCCGGGCCGCGCTGGAGTTCGCGGCCGGCGCCCCGGACGGCGCATCCGTCGCCTGCGTGACCGGCGCGCTGCTCGGCGCCGTCCACGGGGCCGACGCCCTGCCCGTCGACCTGGTCGGCCGTCACGAACTGGCCTGGGTCCTGGACGCCCTGGCCCGCGACCTGGTGCTGGAACTCGACGACTCACCCAGCGGCAGCGAGTACGTCAAGGGGTGGGACCCCGAGTGGTGGAGCCGCTATCCCGGCTGGTGAGGCGCACCGGTGGGCCCCGGAACCACCGCCGAGGACCGCCTGACGGCGGCAACTGCCCCGCCCCGGAGCCGACTTTCGGACAGTGACCTCTTCCTGGCCTCAGCTTCTCATCGGATGATCAGTGTCATGGTGTTCTCCTCCTCTCTGCGATCCTGGCTGTTCCCCAACGCCGTCCTCCTCGCCGTGATGGGCGTCTGGGGCGCGATCCGTTACCCCCACCTGCCGGCGCGGATACCGGAGCACATCGGCGCCGACGGAGTGGACGCCTGGACGGACCGGTCGATCGGCAGCGCGTTCATCCTGGTCTTCTTATACGCGGGCATGACGGTGCTGATGACCGGCTGCGCCGAGCTGACCCTGCGCATGACACCACGCGACGAACTGGCGGACACGGGCAAGCCGTCGTCCGCCGCCGGGTCGTTCTCGTTCCTCCTCAACAGGCCCGGCAGCCGCGCGTCGGCACGCCGGATCGCGCGAGCCCTGCTGCTGTTCAACACGCTCATCGGGCTCTCCCTGCTCATGGGCTGCGGAATCCTGTGGCGTTCCGCGCCCGACCCGGACGTGCCCGGATGGCTGCTCGCCGCGATGACGACGCCGCTCCTCGCCGGCACCGCTCTGACGGTCGCCGTGGCCCTGGCCGACCGGAAACACTGAGGCCCCTCCGGCCCCGGGGTCAGCCGGCGGAGCACGGGATGCCCGAGGAGACGAGCCTGTGGGAGGCCGTCTCCGAGGACGCGACCGGTGTCGTCACTCCCGCCCGGCAACCGTCACAACCCCATGACCACCACGCGGTCGCCGCACGACTTGCGCAGGTCTTCCTCGTCGGACGTGAACACGGTGACCAGCCCCGGCTGCCGCAGGGCGACGGCGGCCAGGGCCGCGTCGATGGCGTACTTGTGCCCGTGGAGACCGGCCTCCTCGAGAAGGCCGACGGCCCCCTTGGCGATCTCCTCGGTCACCGGCTCGACGTGGATGCGGGAGAGCGCCCCGTGCCAGGCTGGAATGTACGTCCGCATGTCGTACGCCTCGATCACCGTGCCCAAGCTTGGAGAACTGGCAGTGGCTGGGGCAGCAATACGCCTCCTACCAGCGCGGTTGGCGCGGATAGGGGGCCTCGCGCGAGTCTCGGGGGTGCCGGGACACCGGGGACCGGCATCGTCCCGGGTACCGGGAGGCGGCGTGACGCCGGCTGCACGTGCTACATCCAGCGGATCCAGTCGCCGTGCGGGTGGGTGAAGGCGGCAGGTGCGCCATCGACGGTGAGGACGAACGGCGAGGTCTCGAACCGGGGCGGTGTGACGTCGGCGACCACGCCCGGCGCCTCGTTCGCGATCCAGACGACATCGAGCTCGCGGGTCAGCCCGGCAAAGTCGGCGCGGAGCCGCGGCCCGACGTATGCCAGCACCGCCGAGTGGAAGACCACGACACGCGCGTTCCGGGGCGTCTGCTCGACGAGGGCCGGCAACGCTTCGAGCAGGTCGCCCTCGTGCACAGGCACAGGATGGCGCTGTGCGGTCGCCAACGCGGAAACGAGGCGTTCACGGCGGGCCGTCTGCCCCGGCCACACCAGGCACTCGAGCCAGGCCCGGTCCCCGGGATCCGACGGATCGAGCGGGTTGAGGTCGATGCCGGCCGCCCATGCCACCTCGGGCATCCGCAGTCGCGGGTGCGGTCCCTCAGCCCGGCACCGGAGTGTCGGCGCCTGTGGGTCACGGCCGGTCAGGTACGTGTGGCCGTAGTCGTAGGAGTACCGGTCGACGTGCAGGCACAGTCCGGCGCTCGCGCCGACCTCGATCAGAGCAAGCGGCCCATCGAGCGCGGCCAGTGCGGGCAGAAGCGTTGCGCAGCGTCCCGGTTCGTTGGTCTGGGTACGCCGCGACAGCATCGTCGCCCGCAGTTCCCCGGCCCGCGTGGCCACCAGCTCCCGCAGCGCGTCCGCGTCGGGCACCTCGCGGAGCATGTGGCGGGCCGCGGCGAACAGCAGGTTCGGCTGGCGTTTGTCGGCGGGCAGGATGTCCAGGAAACCCAGCACGTCCGGGTCGGACGCCACCGCGAGGGCCAGCGTCTCGTAGGCGGGGGATCGTCCCGCCGCCTCGTGCTCGGCGAAGCGGCGGTAGTTCTCCGCCGTCGTCATCCGGTCGTCCAAGCCCGTCATCGCCATGGCGTGATCGTATGAACCGATCCGGGGATTCCGGTAGATGTGCGGACCACGTGACCACGGGAGACCGCCACGCGTTGAGCGGCTGGTGCCGCATCGGTCGACGTCCGCCCCTTCGGACGTCGACCGGTAGTCGGCCGGAGGCCCGCATCCGGTCGTGGGAACGGAACGGTGGCGGCGGTACTCACCTAGGATGCCTGGGTGTTCAATCGGCTTGAGATCAGTGTGTTGCCGCCAGGCCCCCGATGGCCTGCCCAGTTGTCCCTCCGGGTCGATGGCGCGGAAGTGGCGGCGGCGATGATCGAAGAGGGAGGCCGCGGCCCGTTCGCGGAGGAGGCGCTGCCGGCTGAGGGCCAAGGTCCCCTCTGGGCGACCGACGAGGGACGACGTGTAGTACTGGGCGAGCCCGAGTGCACGGGCGGATGCTGTGGCTACCTGTCCGTGTTCGTGCAGCGTCACGGCGAGATCGTGGAGTGGTCCGACTGGCAAGTGCCCGCTGATGAGGCGCGTCCTCCGGCTTTTCACTTCGACGCCGATCAGTACGACGCCGAACTCACCCGAGCGCTTACCACATTCGCCTCGTGACGGTCCGCCTCGTTGGGTGGTTCCCTGCTCGGCGGTCGGGCCGGAACGACCACGTGGCCGGACGTTCACCGGCTCGTGGGATCGATGACGACGAGGGCCGGCGGCTGCTGCGGATCATCCGCAGGGGCACCGGGTCGGTGGCGGCAAGGCGGCGGGCCCGGATGGTGCTGCTGTCCGCGCGAGGCATGCCGGTGGCGAGGATCGCCGAGGTGTCGTCCACCAGTGGCGACCGGGTCGGAGGCGTGATCCGCGACTTCAACGCGGACGGCTTCGACTCGCTGTATCCGAAGTGCAGGGGCGGCCGGCCGAAGACGTTCACGCTGACCGAGCGACGTGCGATCAAGAAGATCGCCAAGTCCGAGCCCACCGAGCACCACCTGCCGTTCCCGACATGGAGTCCGACCAGGCCGACGGAACCGTGAGCCCCGTCGGCGGCGCCGGGCGACCTGCAACCGCTACGGCGGAGTGCGCCACCTGTCCGCCGCCATGGACCCGGCCGAGGACAAGCTCTACGGCCACATCAAGCCGGTCAAGAGACGGACGCAGTTCCTGGAGTTCTGCCGCCACCTCCGCAGCCTCCACCCGCCCCAGGTTCGCATCGCAATCGTTGGTGACGACTTCCCCCCCGCACCCGACCACGAAGAAGTGCGGGCGCGTCGGCACCTGGGCGGCGGCGAACAATGTCGAGATGGCCCACACCCCGACTTGCAGGTCACCTCATTTGACGTGGTCGGTAGTCCGCGGGTGTGACGCTCGTGGAGCGACTGGTGCCGGACGAGCTGTGGGAGCTGTTCCAGCAGGTGGCACCGCCCGCCCCGACCCGGCCCCGGGGCGGTGGCCGCCGCCGGCACGGCGACCGCGAAGTCCTACTCCAACAATGCGAAGTCCTGAAAGAACAACGGCAGTTTCGCCCGGTCCACGTCCTCCTGAAGCACCCGCAGCGCCCCACCCGCCCCCAGCACCCGCTCCGCGGCCTCCGTGAACGCGGCCTTGGCCGGGCGTCGCCCCTGCTCCACCGAGGCGACCTGCTCCAGCGAGTACCCGATGGCATCCGCGAGGGCCTGCTGGGTGAGCCCGGCCCGCTCGCGGAAGAGGCGGACCAGCTTGCCGTAGGCGCTCCACACCGCGGGGTGCTCCCGGCCCGGTGAACGCCGCCCGGTCGTCCGGCACTCCCGCTCGCCCGCCTTGCCCATCGCGCCCCCTGCCCGCCTCAGTGTCCCGTGCCGTCCCCAACGACCCTGCCGGTCGCCCGGTCCCGGGCACGGCCCCGTACAGATGCCGTACCGACCCGTACAACGGGCGTACCGCGCCACCGGGTACGGCCGCCCGACCTGGCCCGGACCGCCCGGGCGACGAGACGGTCACTCCATGAAGTCGATCGACGCGCAGACCGGGGCGCCCCCGAACACCCCGCGGTTCACGATCCGCCTCAGCAGCACCGGACGCGGGGCACGCCTCGCCCGGCGTCTCGTGGCCCAGCAACTGGCGGCCTGGGGAGTCCCGTACGGCACCGAGGCGTCCGACGCCGCCTGCGCGGTCACGGCGGAGCTGGCGGCGAACGCCGTCACACACGGCCGGCTGCCGGGGCGGGACTTCAGGCTGGCCCTGCTGCGGTTTCCGGGCCATGTCCGCGTCGAGGTGACCGACGCGCGTCCCGAGCGGCTGCCACCGACAGCCCTCCCCGCCGGGCCTCGCCCACTGGAGGCGGACTCGGGGCGCGGGCTGCTCCTGGTGGCCGCCTACGCCGAACGATGGGGATGCGAGGTGCGGGACACCTGCACCAAGACGGTGTGGGCCGAGATCGCCTGCCCCTAGGAGGAGGGGATCCGGGGCGCCGGATCGTGCATCCGACCCGCCTTCGCCCCGGACCACCCCATGCCGTCCGCTACCTCACGGCGCGAACGCCCGCAGTACCTTCGCGAAGGTCGTCAGCTCGTCGAGCATCTCCTGCGGAAGCGGCTTCTCGTCGAAGTGGGCGATCCGGTTGCGGATGTCCTTCACCCGCTTCAGCAGGCCGACGAACTGCTCCCGGGGCATGTTGGGCCACTTCAGCGCCTCCCAGTTGCGGTCGGCCCGCTCGGCGAGGGACTGCTTCGTCTGGTCGCCGTCCAGGAGCTTCAGGTAGTCGCCGAACATCAGATCCGACACCTGGCCGGTGCGGCGCTCCGGCTTCCTGTTCGTCTGGACCGCCTTGATGGCCTCCGCGTCCAGGGCCGCGCCCAGGCAGCGGCGCAGCAGCGACTCGATCTCGCCCACGAGGAAGAAGGGCCGCGCCGCCCCCTCGAAGCGCTCCGTGACGTCCGCGGCGGTGACGATGCCCGACAGGCAGCCGTCGTCGCCGCGGACGAGCAGGTAGCCGTGCTCGCGGATGACGGGGAGGGCGGTGAAGAACTCCTGGCGGGCGTCGGCGACGGGCAGCGAGTCCTTCTCCATCGCGTTGTCCAGCGTGGCCGGCTTCCCCGCCTCGTACATCTTGGCCACGGACCCCCAGGTCACGACCCCGTGGACCTGCGCCATGCCGGTGGTCACCGGCACCTGGGAGAGGCCCTTCGTACGCATGAGGAAGGTCGTCTGGGACAGGGGCGTCCCGGGACCCACGGACACCACGCCGCGCCGCGCCGACGGAATGTCGCCGAGGAGCAGCCGCTGCGGCAGGGCGTGCGAGGGAAGGGCCTCGTCCGTCGCGTCGGCCTCGTCGTCCGCGTCGACGGGCGCGCGCTGCGCGGGGACGGACGCCAGCGGCACGACCTCGACGGTGCTGCGCAGGCCGCACACGGCGAAGTCCGGCAGCGTGGTCAGCCCGGCGTCCGCCAGCGCCTGCGAGATCCGGTGCACCGAGCGGTGATCACGGACCCTGACCTGGAACAGGTCGAGGATCTCCTGCACGGACACGGTCCTGCCCTTGAGCGAGGAGACGTCCCGCTCGTCCGGCCTGGTCGTCATCGGACGTCGCCCTCCGGCAGGTCGCGGAGCATCGTCCTCTTGCCCATGGCCGAGTGCACCAGTTCCTGCAACTGCTTGGAGCGGTCGCGGTAGAAGCGCTCGTAGTCGTTCTCCCGCAACGCGTCCGGATCGATCAGGTGAGTGGACAGGACGTCGTCGAACCACTCGGGCCGCATGTCGGACGCGGCGATCATCGTGGACAGGTACGACGACGGCGCCCCCGTCATGTCCATCGCCGCGCGGTAGGACAGGGGGGTCTTGTTCACGATCGAACTCGTGGGCAGACCGTGGCTGTCGCCCCGCCGGAACCACGTCCTGGGGAAGATCTGCCGCACGTCCACGCTGTACTCGTCCAGCCTGCCGGGACTGAGCGGGGCGTCCGTGTAGTGCCAGTCCACCGCCCCCTGCTTGATCAGCAGGGCGTAGATGCCCTTGTAGGCGGCGCTGTTGCGGGTGGTGAGGGTGTCGAGGCGATCGTTGAAGAAGAACGCCTCCGTGACCGTCTCGGGCGCCTTCTCGTCCTGCGCGATCCAGGGAACGAGCTGTTCGACGTCCTTGGTGAAGCGCGTCTCCGTGGAGCCGCCGTACATCTCCCCGAGCACCCCGCACCAGTACCACTGCTCGATCTTCTCCTGCGCACCCAGGCTGTCGGTCGCCGTGTCGAGGATGGCGCGGACGGCCGCGAGCGGGACGAGCTGCGTCTTGTACGGCAGGTCCGCCGGGCGGACGATGCACTGCCGCTCCAGGAAGTCGCCCACCCACGCGAAGGCGTCGGCGAGCTTGGGCGCCAGGCGGACGAAGTCGGCCAGGGGGAGGTCCAGCAGATCGCGGCGCTTGCAGGACACCGTCGCCCCGGCGCCCGCCTGCTTCCGCTCCCAGGTGCGCACCAGCGCGATGGCCTGCAGGAAGTCGATGCTGCTCAGCCCGTTCTCCAGACCGCTCTCCAGGCGGCCGAAGACCGGGTACTTGCTCGCCAGCGCCTGCTTGATCTCCCGCCACACCTCGGGAAGCTGGTAGTAGTCCCCGTTCTGCTCGACGTAGTCGCGGTCCCCGGCGTAGGTCGCGGTGAGCAGTTCGAAGACGTTCAGGGGCACACCGCCCGTGTTGACCCGCTCGAACACCGCGCAGACGGCGTCCATGGAGGTGGAGGCCCCCAGCCGGATCATCGGCACCTGGAAGGCGCGGACCTGCTGGAGGACCGCCTCGTCGAACTGGCCCCACAGGTCCCAGTTCCGGTCCTCGTCCGCCTTGATGTACGCCTTCTTCCACTCGTTCACGCGCTGGGCGTCGAAGACGAAGTGCAAGGGGAAGAGGCCGGCCGCGCACTCGGCCTCGGTGGTGCGCAGATCCAGCACCACCGTGCGGTTGAAGTCCGTCCGCAGCACCTTGTCGGCCGGGACGGACACGATGGCCTCGTCGCGGTCCGCGGACGGCCCGACGGCCTTGGCGATGTCGACGTAGTACCACCGCTGGATGGGCTTGCCCCGGGCGTCCGCCGTCTCCACCGGGGCGTCCAGCCACAGGGCCTGGAAGAGGGAGGTGAGGCGCTGCTGCCCGTCCAGCAGCAGGAGGTCGGCCGCCGGGTCCCCGTCCGGCCGTGCGCCGGTCAGGGTCCGGGAGCGGAACCGGGTGGCGCCGCCGGTCTGCAGCGTCATCACGACACCGAGCGGGTAGTCCAGCGTGACCGTCGCGATGATCGCCCGGATCCGGTCGTCGTCCCACTTCCAGTTCCGCTGGAAGTCGGGCAGTTGTAAGGAGCCCGAGGCGACGTCCGCCAGTACGTCCTTGAGCTTCACGTTGTCGAGGGCCGCCATGTGACTCCGCTTTCCGTCTTGCCGCCTGTACGGAGAGTGATTTCATCAGCGCTTTGCTGTAATCGTCAACCGATTCGCCGGAGAACGAGAGCACCACGGGTACCGTCCGGCCGAGGCTTCAAGATCACGACTTTGAAGGAAGCGGCGGGGTGCGCTGCGGTCCGTGCCGAACGACGAAGACAGGGGCGGCCGCCTTCCAGCAGGCCGCCCCCGAAGGCGTTACACGTTGCGCTTCGCCTTGCCGCCCACTCCTGCGTCAAGCCGACCGGTCGAGGGGGACGGTCGAACGTCGCCGATGCAGTGTCCTGACTATGCCCCGCGGCTGGGCGGGCACCCAGCCGCAGGGCGTGCGCAGGACTGCTCGGCCACTGCACAGCAGTACTCGAGGCAGGATTTCGGCGTGGCCCGGCCTCGCTCTTTCTGATCGTGTGGGGCCGGCGGGGGCGAGGAGTCACTTCCGGGGCTTCCGGAGCTTGGTGGCGGCGAGGCGCTTTTTACCCATATCGATGATCAGACCGGCGGCCTTGAAAGTGAGGTTGAGAGCGACGGACTCGGGAACCTGCTGGTCAGGGCCGAGGTGTCCGGTGATGTAGTCGCCCATCCGGACATCCGGGTCCAGACGTTTGAGAACCATGTAGGCGATGGACTCGGCCTCGACCTCTTTGCGTGCGTGGGCCTTCACGGCCCCCTCCTCCGGGGAGAGTCGCGAGCTCCGGTCGGGCCATGTTCCCTCGGGCCCTGCGCCGAGGTGTCCGCAGAACAGGTGGCCGAGCTCGTGGGCGAGCGTGGCGTAACGGTCCAGCAGGGACAAGTTCCGGTTGACCTCGATCTCGAACAACGTCGGGTATGCCTCCGGCCGGTCCCCGGGCCTGCTGCCAGGACGTTCCACGAACGTGCCGGACCTGCTGCGGTACGCCCGCCCACAAGAGGAGGCCCCATGGTCGACCAGGGTGAGCCGGATCCCCAGGGGCGCGAGATTCGTCTCGGTGTGGTGCCAGACCTTGGCGACTTCCTTCTCGTCGGCCCGGGAGGACACCGACACCGGAGCAGTGATCCTCTTGGGCAGGGGCAGGGCCCCGGGCAGGGCTTCGGTGTCCCCGACGTCGTACACGAGCATGTAGGGCCCACGGGGCTGGAAGATCAAAAGCGGCTGGGCGCCGGGCCTGAGCACCCGCCGGTACTTCGACTCCCACTCCGCGGAGGACAGGAC
Organism: Streptomyces glaucus; assembly: GCF_039533365.1. Lineage (NCBI taxonomy): Bacteria > Bacillati > Actinomycetota > Actinomycetes > Kitasatosporales > Streptomycetaceae > Streptomyces > Streptomyces glaucus. The sequence continues at coordinate 183,848 of NZ_BAAATK010000003.1, read as the reverse complement.
GTAGCGTGCCCCCGGCTTCTGGATGTGGACCACCATCGCGTTGAACGGCGCGTACCGCTTGAACCGGCCGACGAACTCGAGCATCTGCAGGTAATCCGAGGACGAGCGGTAGCGCTGGGCGCCGCGGACGAGGTCGTCGATCGACTCCTTGGCCAGATCGGTCTGGAAGACCTCGACATCCTCGTCCCAGGGCAGATCGAGCCCGTGCTGCACGAGCACCGGTTCCTCGTGCTCCAGGGGAATCTCTCGCAACCGCTTCCAGTCCGCGAGTTGTCTCTCCGCCCAGTCGGGCTCGACCATGTGCGCGAACGACAGCAGACCGGTCACGTGGGCGTCCAGCTCGGCCAGGTCCTTGAAACCCTGGTGACGCTGGTGCTGTTCGACACCGAACGACGCAGCCCCTCGCACATGCTTGGTGATGCGGCGCTTGTACTCGCGCGTCAGGCGAGGCGTGGGACCGTCGACGAGAATGCCCAGCACGCTGCGGCGTGCGCCGGGACGGGCCACGTAGGTCTTCTTCGTGTTGAGCCTCATGCGCAGCGGTTCCAAAGCGTCCTTCACCCCAGCGACGAGACGGTCGACGTCGTCGTGGTGGACGAGCCCGCGGCTCGAGAAGTACATGTCGTCGCTGTAGCGGGTGTAGCGCAGTCCCAAGGACTCGGCGTGGTGGGTGACAACGTCGTCGACGTCACGCATGACAAGGTTCGACAGGTACCCGCTGGTAGGAGCGCCCTGCGGCAGGAACCCCTCGCGGGTGTGCCGGTAGACCAGGCGGGGACGGCGAACGGAGAACTCCTGCCCGGTGGCCTCCAGAAGCACGCAGCGACGCCCGGTGCCACGGTTCGGCCAGGTCTGGTTCGGCTCGGGCGGCGACACGGTGACCAGCCGGGCCACTGTGTACGTGTCCAGGGTGCGGCCGGTGCGACGGAGGCCGATCTCCTGGCGACCGTCGTCGTTGGCCACGAGATCGATCCGATATTCGCGCTCCGCCGGGTGAGTCCAGGCGTCCTTCAGAGCGGCGTGAACGTGCCGTTCGCGGATACTCCCGAAGAAGTCGGCGATGTCCAGGCGGATCACGGTGTGGGCCCGCAGATGGACGGCGGCGCAGTCCACGACCGAGCGGCCCCGCCGGTAGGCGAACGCTGCCGGGTGCGGCTGGAAGCCGGCCGGAAGAGCCTCCAGACGGGCCAGGATCTCCTGCTGCATCCGGGACAACCGCGGGACCGGGGCGTGCAAGGTTCGCAGCCCGCCGAGGGGCTTTGGAACCCGGTGTTCGGTGTAGGGGTGGATCGAGCCGCTGACCACCGCCTTGACGAACTGCGCCGGGGTGAGGTCCGCGAAGTCGCCTGCCGTCGTCACCGAACCGCCTCGTTCCCGCTTGTGAGGCGCAGTCGACGAGCCTCACCTTGTGGTTTTTCCACGCCCGACAGGCGGGCGGTCCGCTGTATCCCTCCGCCACCCTGTGCAAGCACAGGGACCGATCCCCGGCCCACGGTGTGATCAGCACCGGAGTGCCCGGACCGGAGGGCCCATCGCAAGGGATGGGTTCCTGAGACCCGCCGACTGCGTTGATCCGGATCGTAGCCTCCCTACGCATCGAACTCACAGGCAGCTCACCTGATGACACATCGAACTGCGGTGTTCCTCCCACCACTTGGCAGCACGGTGACGGCCGCAGCGTCGATTCGTGCGTGACCGTCCTGAACGGCGAAGGTGGCGGCTGTGCGGTGACGTGCTCGGACCCACATGGTTACGAACCGGACATCATGACACTTCACCGAAGCCCCGGTGCGCAGGGAGATGGAACACTGATCCCCGTGAGCACCACCGGATCCAAGCGCCCCGCCCACGTCAGCGCGGCCCGTCGCCGCACCGTCATCGACGCCCTGCGCCGCGGCGCCGTACCCGAGAGCGGACTCGACCTGCTGGCCACCGGGCTCGACCGGTTCGAGGCGGCCCTGGACGCGGAGTTGGACGCCGTGGCGTCCGGCGGGTCCGTGTTCAAGGCCGTGCGCGGCGAGTAGGGCTCCGGCAAGACGTTCTTCACCCGCTGGCTGGGGGAGCGGGCCAAGCGGCGCAACTTCGCCGTGGCCGAGATCCAGATCTCGGAGAACGAGACGCCGCTGCACAAGCTGGAGACGGTCTACCGGCGCCTCACCGAGCGCCTCACCACCTCCAGCTTCCCGCCCAGCGCCCTGCGGCCGGTCGTGGACGCCTGGTTCTACGCCCTGGAGGAGGACGCCCTCGCGGCCGGCGCGACCGAGGCCGAACTGCCCGGCGAGGTGGAGAAACTGCTCGTCGCACGCCTCGCGGAGGTGTCCCGGCACGCCCCGTCCTTCGCCACCGCCCTGCGCGGCTACCGGGCCGCCCTCGCCGACGGCGACGAGACGACCGCCGCGGCCGTCCTGGCGTGGCTCGGCGGCCAGCCCCACGTCGCCGCCTCCGCCCGCCGGTCCGCCGGGGTGCGCGGCGACCTCGACCACTTCGGGGCGCTCGGCTTCCTGCAGGGGCTCCTCACCGTGCTGCGCGACTCCGGGCACACCGGTCTCTTCGTCGTCCTCGACGAGGTGGAGACGCTGCAACGGGTCCGCTCCGACGCCCGCGACAAGGCGCTCAACGCGCTGCGGCAGCTCATCGACGAGGTCCACTCCGGCCGCTTCCCCGGCCTGTACCTCGTCATCACCGGCACGCCCGCCTTCTACGACGGGCAGCAGGGCGTGCAGCGACTGGCCCCGCTCGCCCAGCGGCTCGCCACCGACTTCACCACCGACCCGCGCTTCGACAACCCCCGCGCCGTGCAGATCCGGCTCCCCGGCTTCACCCAGGAGTCCCTGGTCGGCCTCGGCGCCACCATCCGGGACCTGTACGCGGACGCCGCCGCGTCGCCCGAGCGCGTGCAGACGGTCGTCGACGACGCCTACGTCGCCGACCTCGCACGGGCTGTCGGCGGGGCACTGGGCGGGAAGGTCGGCGTGGCTCCCCGGCTGTTCCTGAAGAAGCTCGTCGGGGACGTCCTCGACCGGGTGGACCAGTTCGACGACTTCGACCCCCGGCAGCACTACCGGCTGACCGTCGCGAGCAGCGAACTCACCGACGTGGAGCGGAACCTGGCCGCCACGGTCACCGGCGGCTCCGCGTCCGCCGACGACATCGACCTGGAGCTGTGATGGCCGGCGCCGACAACCCGACCGGGACGGACCCGGCCGGAGGAGGGGCCGACGTCCTGGACCGGCTCGACCCCGTCGTCCTGCACCACATCGTCAACACCCTCGGCTGGCCCGACCTGCGCCCCCTCCAGCGGGCGGCGATCACCCCGCTGATGGACGGCGAGGACGCCGTCCTGCTGGCGCCGACGGCCGGCGGCAAGACGGAAGCGGCCTGCTTCCCGCTGCTGTCGGCGATGGCCGAGCAGCGGTGGACCGGCACCTCGGTGCTGTACCTGTGCCCGCTCAAGGCGCTCCTCAACAACCTCGTCACCCGTGTCGACACCTACGCACAGTGGCTGGGGCGGCGCGCCGCCCTCTGGCACGGCGACACCAAGGAGTCGCAGCGCCGGCGCATCCGCACCGAGGCGCCGGACATCCTGCTCACCACGCCCGAATCGCTCGAGGCGATGCTGATCGGCGTCAAAACCGACCACGCGCGGCTGCTGGGGAGCGTACGGGCCGTCGTCGTCGACGAGGTGCACGCCTTCGCGGGCGACGACCGGGGCTGGCACCTGCTGGCCGTACTCGAACGGCTGGAACGGGTCACCGGCCGATCCATCCAGCGCGTCGGCCTGTCCGCGACCGTCGGCAACCCGGAACAGCTGCTGCACTGGCTGCAGGGCGCGAGCGCGGGCAGCCGCACCGGGCGCGTCGTGGCCCCGGAGGCGAGGCCGCCCGCGTCCGGCGGGACGGGCGACGGCCCGAACACCGCCGCTCAGCGGCACCCGCGGCCGGCGGGCGAAGTGGAACTCGACTACGTGGGCTCCCTCGACAACGCCGCCAAACTCATCGCCGCCCTGCACCAGGGAGAGAAACGGCTCGTCTTCTGCGACTCACGTCGCCAGGTCGAGGAACTGGGCGCCGCGCTGCGCGCCCGCGAGGTGACCGTCTTCCTCTCCCACGCCTCCCTCTCCGTCGACGAACGCACCCGCTCCGAGCGGGCGTTCGCCGAGGCGCGCGACTGCGTCATCGTCTCCACCTCCACCCTCGAACTCGGCATCGACGTCGGCGACCTGGACCGCGTCATCCAGATCGACTCACCGGCCACCGTCGCCTCCTTCCTGCAGCGCATCGGCCGCACCGGCCGCCGCCCCGGCACCGTGCGCAACTGCCTGTTCCTCACCACCCGCAAGGAAACACTGCTGCAGGCGGCCGGGCTGTTGTTGCTGTGGTCGCGCGGCTGGGTGGAACCGGTCCTGCCGCCGCCCGAGCCGCGCCACCTCGTGGCCCAGCAACTCCTCGCCGTCACCCTGCAACAGCACAAGCTCGGCGACCGGTTGTGGGACCGGCAGTGGAACGGCCTCGCCCCCTTCGACCGGTCCGCCGCCCCGATCCTGAACTTCCTCACCGAGGAAGGCTTCCTCGACAACGACGGCGGCCTGCTGTTCGTCGGACCCGAGGCGGAACGCCGCTTCGGCAAGCGGCACTTCATCGAACTCACCGCGTCCTTCACCGCGCCGCCCCAGTTCACCGTCCTGTCCGGGCGCACGGAGATCGGCCGCACCGACCCGAGTGTGCTCACCGAGGAACGCCCCGGCCCCCGGCGGCTGCTGCTCGGCGGACGCAGCTGGCAGGTCACCTACATCGACTGGCTGCGCAAGCGTGTCTTCGTCGAACCCGCCGACGGCGGGGGCGTCGCCAAGTGGATGAACGGCGGCGTCGCGGGCCTCTCGTACGCCCTGACGCGCGCCATGCGCGAAGTGCTGCTGGGCGCGGACCCGCCGGTCGCCCTGACCCGGCGCGCCGAGGCGTGCCTGGCCGAGCAGCGCGAGACCGACGCACCCGACACCGTGCACCCGGGCGGGACCCTGATCACGGGCGCCGGAAGCGACGTGCGCTGGTGGACCTGGGCCGGGTACCGCGCCAACGCCACCCTCGCGGCCACCCTCCCGTCGGTCGCCGACCCCTTGCAACGGCCCGCCGACTGCTGGGTACGCCTGCGGGCGGACGTCACCCCGGCCGACTGGCGCGCGGCCCGCGAGGGCGTCGGCGAGAACCTGGTCCTGCCCGACGTGGACCGACGGGCCGTACACGGCCTGAAGTTCTCCGCGGCCCTCCCGGAACGCCTCGCCGCCGCCACGGTGGCGGCCCGGCTGGCCGACTTCGGCGGCGCCCGTGCGGCGTTGTCGGAGCCGGTGCGTCTCGTCGGCTCAAGCGGTTCCGCCTGATACCTGAAACACGCGTTCCGCAAGGCGCGAAGCGGACCTTGACGGGACCGTCCACGCGCCCCACCACGCCCGGAGTCCGACCATGCTCTTGCCCGCCGGGGAAGAAGACACCCGCAAGGTCCAGACGGCCGTCGCAGGATCCCCCGCCGCCGACCACCCGGTGTACCTGCCGATGGACGCGGCCGAGTACGACCGCTTCATCCGCGAATACCCGGCCCGGGAGTTCTACTGCGGAACACTCCTCGGCGGATGCGGCAAGAAGCTGTCGGCCCGCAAGTACCGCGACAAGAAGTGCCATTTCGCGCACGTGGCTGCGGGCACCTGCCGTCGCGCCTCGACGAACGAGGCCAGCGCCGACCACCTGTACATGGGCCGGGCGATCGCGGTCTGGCTGAAGGAACAGAAGTACGGGCACGTCCAGCCGCGGTACAAACAGAAGGGGAAACAGGACCTGCGCGACTTCGTCGACGTCCGGTACATGCACCGCGAGGAACGGCGGGAGCGTCTGGTGCGCGTACAGCTCACCAGAAGGTCGAAATCGGAGTGGGAGGAGACCGACACCCGCCTCAGGGAGCAGTGGGCAGGCATCGAGTGGCTGTTCGGTCCGGACAGCATGCTCGCCAACTGGCAGATCGACCGCCGAGGGTACGCCCTCCGCATCCGATGCCGCCCGGCCGGCATCACGCGCGTCGTGGAGGTCGGCGTACAGCTCCCCGACACTCCCATCGACTGGGTTCCTCTCACCGAGTGCCGCATGACCGCCCACGGCATCCGGCTGCCCGGACTGGAACCCACCGCCGACGGCCTCGTGCCGCTCGGCGGACGGGCACCGTCCCCCGCTTCCCGCAGCATCCCGACCCCGGCGACGGTCGGTCGGCGGACGGACCGAAGCGGTGAACGCCGCCCCCTGGAGACCCCCTCACCGCCTGCCTCCCCACCCGGGGGCGATGAGCCGAACCGGCGAGCGGCGGCACCGGCGGATCCGCAGCCGCATCCCGAGAAAGCGGACGTCTTCACGGCACCGGAGACCGCCCCCGGCAGCGGAGAGGGCGCAGAGGGAACTCTCCGCACCCCGCCTGCCCGTGTCTCCCCGCGGGAAATCCAGGCGTACCACGACAAGAAGGCGACCGAGGAGATGATCCTCCTCCTCGACCACCTGGACCTCGTGGGGGACGAACTGCACCTCGATCAGCTCCAGACGGTCCTCCGCGGCATCACGACCCGTGAAAGGGCGATGTGGCGTGGGCCGGGCCCCGAAGTGCGCAAGCGCGTCCGTGCCTGGCAGGCCCACGCGGACATGCTTCTCGCTCGCCCGACCTTCCGCGAGATATGCGCTCACGCCGATGCCGTTCGGCCGCTCCTGTCCGTGGCCGCCCGGACGGTACGACCCCTGACCTGGACGGAGCTGGGCACCCGACTGGACGGCCGGCTGCCCGCCCTCCACCCGGACGACAAGGTGGCCGTACTGGTCGAGACCGATCGGGCCACGTCCCCCGACCGGCCGCTCCTGTCGGCTCTGGTGGCCGCCCGCGGGCACCGGGTGCATCCGCTGTACGCACGGGTGCTGGACCATCTGGACCGTGCGGTTCCCCGTCCGTCTGACGCGCAGGCCGCCTGGGAGGAAGACCTGCGACGCCATCGGCCGTCACCGGACCCGCGGTACGCCGTCAGACGGGTTCGAGCCTCTGACATCTGAGTCGATGCGCCGGTGGGGAGCCGTGCACCGGCCTCCCGCGGCCGAACCATCCGGTCGGCCCTTCACGTCCGAACCGCCGATGCGGATTCGCGTCTGTCCGCGCCCGCATCCGCATCGCAGGTGTCCGCCCGCCCGGGAATTCAAGCGAGTCCGCTCCGGTCGAGGCCGGGGTCCCTGGCGAAGCAGGCCCCGGCCTCGGCTGTCACATGTCGGCGAGGAGAACCTCCACGGCCCTGGCCGTCTCCGGATGCCGAGCCGCGAGTACGGCGCCCTCCGACGGGGAAGCACCGGCCGCCACCGCCCAGTCGCCCGCACAGCCCAGCAACCCCGCCACCGCGTCGCACGCCGCCGGATGCGCGGACAGCAGCGTCGCGCCCGACGGGGCCGGGGCGTCGGGCTGCGCCCACCCTTCCGTGCAGCCCAGCAGTTCCGCCAGCGCGTCGCAGGCCGCCGGGTGGGCCGGGAGCAGTGCGGCGCCCCGGCGGACGTGCTCGCCGGGCCGCGTCCCGCGGGCCGCGAACGGGTCCGCCGGGGGCGTGCGCCACGGCGGCACCCACGCGTCCAGCGCCGCCAGCCGGCCCGGGAAGATCCGCCCGGCCTCGCGGATCAGCCGCGGGGCGAGGTCCGCGGCGCCCGACCGCAGGGTGGTGATCAGGAGCGGGAGCCACGGCAGCAGCACCGCGTCCGGCAGCCGTCCGAACGCGTTCGACACCGCCTCCACCACCACGTCCGCCAGTCCCGGCACGGGCTCCAGCGCGTGCACGAAGCCGCTGAGGTAGCGCGGGTAGGCGGGCACCACCAGCGGGTTGTCCAGCAGCGCGGCGCAGCGGGCCCGCAGCTCGGCGCGGGACAGGGTGCCGAGCTGCACCTGCGCCGCCCACAGCAGCGCCGTCTTCGCCGGATCCTCGGGATGCGACTGGGCGACCGCGAGTTCCAGCTGGGTCCGGTCGCAGCCCAGCGACAGCGCGAGGCTCTCCATGGAGAACAGGAAGCCGAGCATGGCGGCGACCTGCCCCACCGTCGCGTCCTCGTCCCGGAACGCCGTCGGCAGCAGGGTGCAGTAGTGGGCGTAACCGGTCCTGGCGAAGGACTCGATCCACGCCGGCAGCGCCGGCTCACTGGTGCGGTAGTACGCCAGCAGCGCACGCACCCGCCGCAGCACCTCCGGCGCGCCGTCGACGCTGCGCTCGGCGGCGAGCACCTTCAGCGCGTGCGTGCCGAGCTCGTCGGCGAGGCGGCGGCTGCCCAGGTACAGGACCGCGTCCTCGACCGCCGCCAGCACGCTCGCCGCGGTCGCCCGCGGCCCGTACGCCTCGCGCCGCAGCCGCTGCTCCAGGACCTGCTCCAGGCTGACGCCCTCGTAGCCCAGCTCGATCAGGGCCCGCTGGTGGGTGCCGAGCGCCAGGTCCCACGACTCCTGGATCGACCGCTCGCCGAGCCGCCGCTCGCCCATGACCGGCCGTGCCGCGCCGTGCGGCATCAGCCGCCGCAGCATCCACAGCACGTCGGAGCACGCCCGCAGCTCCGGCCGGGACGCCATGTCCAGCAGGGCCCGCTGCACGCCGCGCTGCTGGAGCTTCAGCTCCAGCGGCGCGAGCCGGTCGTACACGTCGCGGGCCAGCGGCGGCAGCGCCTCGTAGCCCACCTGGCCGATCCGGTCGCCGCCCATCATGATCTCGACCAGGCGCCGCACGTCCCGCCGCCCGGGGACGGCGTCCTTCTCGATGCAGGTGACCGCCGCGTCCTGGAAGTCGTACGGCGTGGGCTTGGCCCGGTCCCGCATCCCGGCCAGCAGGATCGACGTCTCGAAGACCGCGATGGCGTCGGCGGTGGAGGCGAGGTAGCCGTTGCGCCGGGCCGCGCGCACGATGTCCACCGACCAGCCGAGCAGTTCGGCCTCGTCCAGGGCGTCCAGGACGGGCGGCCGGCGCAGGAAGCCGGACAGCCGGTCGGTGGCGGCCGGCGCCTCCCGGTCCGGGACCGCCACCTGTGCGCCCCGGGCCTTCTTCGCCGCGGTCTTCCTCGCCCCCGCCTGGCCCGCCAGCCGGTACGGCTGCACCCGGGTGCGCTTCAGCGCCTTCGCCCACTCCGTCGCGGCGATCGACACCGAGCCCGAGGCGAGGCCGAACTGCGCCTCGATCGCCGCGTGGCTGGACGGGATCAGCCCGTACTGCCAGGTGGTGGCGGTGCGCGGGGAGATCTCGAACGTGCCGCCGGCGCCGTGCAGGCCGAACTCCTCGACGCGGCTGGCCGCGTGGAACGCGCCGCAGACGTACAGGCAGTCCTGCGGGTCGGTGCCGGTCGCCGCCAGGTGCTCGCGCATCCGGGTCCACATGTACCGCTCGCGGTCCTCGTCCACCCGGACCCGGTCGCCGTCGCCGGGGGCGAGCCGCCGGAAGAGGCTGCCGATGAGGAACATCACCTGGCGGTAGGTGTCGTGGTCGCTGTCGCCGAGCGGCACCTCGACGTACTGGTGCCACCACTCCGACCAGTGCCGCACCCGGCCGTGGCGCAGCAGGTGCTCCTCCAGTTCGGCGAAGCGCGGCCGCAGGTCGCCGATCTCGACGCCGACGGCCTCGCCGTGCAGCGCGGCCTCCGCCTCGGGCGCCTCGGACGGGGCCGTGCCGGGGCCGCCGGCGGCGTCCTTCGCCGTCCGTTCGTTCCTCGGGGCCCACTGGAAGACGTGGTCCGCGGACCGGTCGACCAGGACCAGTTCGACGCCCGGGGTGTCGAGCGCGTAGGCGATGGCCTGGTACTCGGCGGACGCCTCGGTGATCGGCGCGACGACCGACAGCGGCGCCCACTCGGCGGGGAAGCCGTCGACGTCCCCGGCGAACGCCTGCACCGCCACCGGCAGCCGGCAGTTGCGCAGCTCGGTCAGGAGCGGCGCCATGTCCTCGCACAGCTCCAGGTAGACCACCTTGGGCTGCTTCTCGCGCAGCCGGCGGGCCATGGCCAGCGCCGAGGCGGGGGAGTGGTGGCAGACGGGGAAGATCTCCAGCGGCTCGCGCACCGCGCGGTCGACGTCGTCGACCATGCCGAGGAGGATGCCCTCCAGGGCGTCCGGCCCGCCCGCGAACGCGGCCGCCGCCTGCTGCAGCTGGCCGCGCAGCGCGGCGAACGTGCTCCCGGCGCTCCCGGTGTTCTCGGTGCTCCCGGCGCTCCCGGTGTTCTCGGTGCTCTCGTGGGGTCCGCTCATCGTGTCCGGCCCGTTCACGACAGGGTGGCGATCGCGTCGCGGCCGCCCTCGAGGAACTCGGGCCAGGAGCCGCCCTCCTCCTTGCTGCGCGGCTCGACGACGCCGTGCAGGTACTTGTTGAGGATGGCCAGGTCCTCGGGTTCGCGGCGGGCGAGGGAGCCGACGAGCGAGGAGGCCAGGGTGCGGGCGGTCAGGGTGCGCTCGCCGAAGAAGTTGCTGTGCAGCACGGCGTCCTCCAACACGCCGATCTGCTCGGCCGTCGACAGCGCGGACTCCAGCTTCTCGTCGTCGCTGCCGGCCGCCGCGGCGGACGCCCGCAGGTCGGCGAAGCTCTGCAGCAGCACGTCGAGCAGGGTCGGCGGCACGTCCAGGTCGATGGCGTGCCGGCGCAGCAGCTCCTCGGTGCGGAAGCGGACGATCTCCGCCTCGCTCTTCTTGTTCGTCACCACCGGGATGCGGACGAAGTTGAAGCGGCGCTTGAGAGCGGAGGACAGGTCGTTGACGCCCCGGTCGCGGCTGTTGGCCGTGGCGATGATCGAGAAGCCGGGCTTGGCGAAGACGATGTTGTCGCTGCCGCCGCTCTCCAACTCGGGGACGGAGATGTACTTCTCGGACAGGATGGAGATCAGTGCGTCCTGGACGTCGCTGGTGGACCGGGTCAGCTCCTCGAAGCGGCCGATGGCGCCCGCCTCCATCGCGGTCATGATCGGTGAGGGGATCATCGACTCCCGCGACTGGCCTTTGGCGATGACCATGGACACGTTCCAGGAGTACTTGATGTGGTCCTCGGTGGTGCCGGCCGTGCCCTGCACCACCAGCGTGGAGTTGCGGCAGATCGCCGCGGACAGCAGCTCGGCCAGCCAGCTCTTGCCCGTGCCGGGGTCGCCGATGAGCAGCAGACCGCGGTCGGAGGCGAGCGTGACGATCGAGCGCTCCACGAAACTGCGGTCGCCGAACCACTTCTGCGAGATCTCCCGGTCCAGGCCGTCGGAGCGCTCCGAACCCAGGATGAACAGGCGGACCATCTTCGGGGACAGGCGCCACGAGAACGGCTTGGGGTTGTCGTCGATCGACTCCAGCCAGTCCAGCTCCTCGGCGTACTTGATCTCGGCGGGGGCGCGCAGCAGGTCGGACATGAGGAGAGAGCCTTTCCGTACGGTGAGGGCGAGGGAAAGCGCGTCGAAGGGAGACACGCGGGAAGAGGGACACGCGTCGAGGACGGACGCGCGTGGAAGGAGAGGGAGGCGAGGACGTACGCGGGACGTGCGTCCGGCGATCAGGTGATCAGGTGAGGAACGTCTTGAGCTCGTGCACGAGCTTCTTGATGTGGCCGGAGATCACCGGTGTGCCGAGGTCCTTGAACTTCTCCCGGAACCACGGGTTGACGCTGCCGCGGCCGGAGCTGGTCACCGAACCCACCGGGATGAACTTCGCCCCCGAGCGGTGGACGGCGGCCATGCTCTCGAACAGCTCCTGGGTGCGCCACTCGTAGAAGTCGGAGATCCACACCACGACGGTGTTGCGCGGCTCGGCGATCTTCGGCTGGGCGAGCGCCATGGCGACCGTGCCGTCGGTGCCGCCGCCGAGCTTGGTGCGCAGCAGCGTCTCGAACGGGTCGTGCGCCCAGGGCGTGAGGTCCAGCGCCTGCGTGTCGTAGGCGATCAGGTGGACGTCCACCTTCGGCAGCCCGGCGAATATGGAGGCCAGGATGGTGCAGTTGACCATCGAGTCGACCATGGAGCCCGACTGGTCCACGACCACGATCAGGCGTTGCGGCGTCGTCCTGCGGCTGGTGTGCCGGTAGTAGAGGCGGTCGACGTAGAGCCGCTCCTCCTCCGGGTCCCAGTTGGTGAGGTTCTTCCAGATGGTGCGGTCGAGGTCGAGGTTGCGGAAGACGCGCTTGGGCGGGACGGACCGGTCGAGCTCGCCGACCGTGGCCTTCTCCACCTGGGTGCGCAGCACTTCGGCGACCTCGTCCACGTAACGGCGGATCAGCGCCTTGGCGTTCGCCAGGGCCACCCCGGACAGGTTGTCCTTGTCGCGCAGCAGCTGCTCGATCAGGGACATGCTCGGCGTCAGCCGGGCCGCCAGCTGCGGATCGGCCAGCACCTCGCGCAGGTGCATGCGCTTGACGAGGCCGGCCTCGATGGAGCCGAGCTCCGGGCCGATCCCGGGGATCAGCCGGCCGAGGTCGGGCGTGGGCCCGCCGACGCCGGTCCCGGTCGGGCTGACGCCCCCGCCGGCCCCCGAGCGGCTGCCGCCGCTCCCGCCGCGTCCGCCGCGCAGTTCGCCGGGCCGGCAGCCCAGCGCCCGCTCCAGCCAACCCGCGTCGGACTGCCAGCGGGCCAGCTGCCCGGCGGTGACGGTGCCGGGAGGGGAGGCGAAGACGTTCAGCAGCACCTTCGACGCGAGCGCCGCGCGCCGCACCTCGGCGGCCCGGTCGCGTGCGCCGTCCTCCTCCGGCTCGGGCGTCATCAGCCCGTCGAACTCGGCGGCCAGCTCCGGATGCCGCTGCACCACGGAGTCGACGGACGCCCCCGGGTCGAGCAGCGCGGCCGGCAGGCCGATGTCCTCGACCACGGCGAGACTCGCCGACTCCAGGGCCGCCTGCTCCTCGGGGTCGAAGAGGCGGGCCAGCAGACGCCAGTAGAGCACCTGCCGCCGGTTCTCGTCCGGATCGGGCACGGGAACCCGCCCCTCGGACGCGGAGACCTGCTCTTCGGGTACGGGGACCTGCCCCGTGGTCCGCCCGGTCATTTCCGCAGCAGCCTTCCGGCACGCTCGCGCAGCACCTTGACGGCGTCGGTGGCCGCCTTCTCCGCCCGCACGCCGGCCTTGTCGGCCGTGCCCCCGGCCCAGGCCCCGGCGTGGACGGCGACGGCCTTCTTGCGCACGGTCCGCTCCACGGCGAGCGGCTGGAGCAGGAACTCCCCGGCGTCCCACCGCAGCAGCCCCAGGCACGCCCCGGACGAGGCGACGGCCTCCGGGGTGAGCGGACCGGCGGCCGGCACACGGCCGGTGTCGACGGCGAGCCGCCGCCCGGCGACCTCGAAGGCGACCGCGCCGCCGTCCTCCTCCCGCGTTTCCACGGAGTAGCCCTCGAGCAGGACGGGCACCGCGATCCGGGCCGGGTGCCGGTCCAGGGGCGAGGTCGCGAAGGCGGCCGCGGCCGGCAGCGCCACCCGGGCGGTGGCGAAGACCTCGGCGGGCTCGCCCGCGCGGGCACGGGCGTCGTCCCACAGCAGGTCGCCCTCGGCGGTGACGGGCATCGCGTCGAGCTTCACCGCGCGGCCCTCGCTCACCGCGGCCAGCAGCGACATGTGCGGCCGGAGCAGCTGCCACAGCCCCGCCCCGACGACCGTGTCCGGCTTCGGCGCGGACACCGAGGCCCGCACCAGCCGGGACGCGCCGCCGTCCGCGGGCTCCAGCACCGCGTGCACCTGGGCCTGCACGGCGGTGGCGTGCTCCTGCACGTCGACGCCGAGCGGCAGCAGGCGGCCGCTCACCTCGGCCACGGCGGGCGCGCCGGCCGCGCCGGACAGCGTCAGCAGCAGGGCGCGCGACCACAGGTCGGCCCACCGGCGCACCGGGACCCGCTCCAGGGCCGCCCCGGGGCAGGAGGCGGCGAGTTCGGCGGCGAAGCCGTCCAGCAGCGCGGCCAGGCGGCGCAGCGCCGGGTCGGGCAGCATCGCGGAGACGACCGGCGCGGCCCCGCCGACCAGGTCGTGGTCGATGCCCCGCCAGCCGGCCCGCGCCAGGTCGCACAGCCAGCTGCGGGCGGCGGCGTGCAGGTTCGCCGCGTGCTCCGCACCGCCGGCCGGGACACCGGCGGCCGCGTCGCCCTCCTCGGCCCGGGGCCGGCCGACGGCCTCCTCGATCCGGGCGGTCAGCGCGTCGTGCACGGAACCGAGCAGGGCGACGCGGGCGGCGGCGAGCGCGACGAAGTGGTCCTCGCCCGCGGCCCCCGCGGCCGCCTTCTCGGCCGCCTCGGCGACCCGCGAGGCCAGCGGCGACCCGGCGACGGCGCCGGCGAGTCCGGCCAGCCCGCCGGCCTGGCCGGGCTGCGGACGCAGCAGGCCGTCGACGAGGGCCTCGTCGAAGCCGTCGACGGCCGCGAGGGCCTCGTCGAGCCCGTCGACGGGGTCGGTCAGCAGATCGGCGCGCATCAGGCCACCGCCCTCGTCGTCGGGAACCACTGCATCTCGGGCAACGGGGCGGTGACCGGGGTCAGTTCGAGGTAGGCCAGGTGCCGCAGGAACCGGCTGAACACCTGCGCCGCGGCCGAACGGTCGCCCTGCGCGGGGTGCGTGGCGGTCATGGCGTCGGTGAGGGAGTGCGCGTCGGGCTCCTCGGCGGCGACCTCGACCTTCAGGTACCGGGCCACCCGCTCGGCGCCGTACTGGAGCACGGCCTCCCCGACGAGGGCGCGTATGTGATTGCAGAACCATCCGTGCGCGCCGCCGCAGGGACGGTTGTTGTTGGTGCTGCACGCGAACGCGTACGTCCCCGCCTCGACCGACGACACGTACACCCGCCCGATGTCCGACCCGCTGGACACCACGCCCTGCAGGCGCCCGTCGGCCAGCTCCACGAACGGCACCTTGGCGAGCTTCCGCGGCCGCGCGGACGGCACCACCCGCACCGTGCTCGACTTCTCCCAGACCGACAACGCACCATCTCCTAGGCATGCGAAGGGGGATGTCCACGCCACCCCGGCGGGACAGGAGAGAAGCTATCGGCACCCACTGACAACGTGGCCCGTTCGGGCAGGCGTGCCCTCCCGGCCCGTCGTGTCAGTGGGGGCGCATAGGGTCTGCGCATGACCGATCAGCGATGGGCAGGGGTGCGGGAGCGCGTCGAGGCGCTGGCCGCGCTGCCGGCGAGCAGCGAGGTGTTCGGCGCCCTCGGGCACCGCTGGGCCTTGGCGGATCCGCTCGGCGAGGACGATCTCGCGGAACTGGAAGCCCAGTTGGGCGTGCGGCTGCCCGAGGAGTACCGGACGTTCCTCACCCAGGTCGGCGCGGGCGGCGCGGGACCCGCCTATGGTGTCTTCCCGGTGCGGCGTGTGTGGGGCCGCTGGCGTTGGGAGGGCGACGGCGCCGGCCTGGCGGACCTCTCCGCGCTGGCCGAGCCGTTCCCCGAGAAGGGGCCCGCCCCGGAACTCCTCGACGCGCTCCTGGCCGAGCGCCCCGAGGAGGAGGACTATGACGAGATCGAGGACTTCGACGACGCCGTCGAGGAGTGGGACGAGCGGTGGGAGGCCGTCCTGTTCGCCCCCGCCCGCACCACCGGCGCCATCGTGATCTGCCACGCGGGCTGTGCCCTGCGGGAGTGGCTGGTCGTCAGCGGCCCCCACCGGGGCACCGTCTGGTCCGATCCCCGGGCGGACGACGCCGATCTCTCACCCCTCCTTGACGCCGAGGGCAGGCAGGTCACCTTCGCCCGCTGGTACACCGCCTGGCTGGAGGAGGCCGAACGCACCGCGCGGCGGTCGGGAGGGACGCCCGAGGTCTGACGGAAGAAAGGAGCATCCGGCGGGTTCGAACCAACGCGCGCCAGCGTGGTGTCCATGAGGAACACGGGCCGGTGGGGACCGTTCCCGGACGCCCCGTGAGTCCGCGCACGTGACAGCCGAAGTGCGTTGTCGTGGGACAGCACAGAGGACTGAGGGCCGTGCCGGCCCCGTCCACCAGTGGATATCGTGTGTGCGGTGGATCACTCGCAGGCTGGGGGCAGCATGGGACTGGCGAACGAAAAGATCATTTCTCAGGTCGAGAACCTGCTGCAGGGCAGGGTCGTCATCCCCTCCATCCAGCGTGACTTCGTCTGGATGAGGCCCGACGTGCGTGATCTCTTCGATTCCCTCTACCGGGGCTACCCGGTCGGTGCCCTGCTGCTGTGGAAGACCAATCTGACCGTCCCCTTCAAGACGGCTGCCGTCGTCCAGGCAGACAAAGCGGCGCACCAGCCCTTCTACCTGCTGGACGGGCAGCAGCGGTTGACCTCCCTCGCCTGGGTGTACCGGCCGGAGTCGAAGGCCGACGGCCGGCTCATCGACCTGCGCTTCGACGTGCGCACCGAGGAGTTCGTCAACCCGAGCGCGATCCAGAGCAAGGACCCGCTGCTGTTTCGCGTCTCCACGTTGCTGCAGGAGAACGTGCAGTACCACGAGGTGCTCAACGCGGCGGGGGTCGAGTACTCCGATCCGCACTTCGGCGCGTGGATGCAGCGCCTGCAGAGGGTGCACGACATCCGCAGGCAGGAGATCGCCGTCATCACCTACGAGTCCGACGACTACGAGGAGGTCGCCGAACTCTTCGCCCGGCTGAACAAGGGCGGCCGGCGGCTGTCCAAGGGCGACCTCGTCTACAGCGCCATCGCGGCCCGCTGGGCCGAGGGCCTGGACACCATGGACGCTTTCCACCAGGAGTTGCAGGACAGCAACTTCGCCCTGAACAGGGAAGCCGTCCTGCGCCTGATGAGCCTGCTCGCGGGAGCCGGCGCCCATCACATCAAGCTCATCGGGGCGGACATGGACGAAGCCGCGCTGAAGGAGGCCTGGCACGCCACCGAGAGGGCGCTGCGCTTCGCCATCGACTTCCTGAAGGGCGAGTGTTCGATCCCCCGGTCCGAGGTCCTCTCGTCGCCGAACGTCACCATCGTGCCCGCCCTGCTGCTGCACCATCGGGACGGCAAACTGCGACCGGGCGAGGCCCAGCTGCTGCGCCGCTGGGTGTACACGGCGATGGCGTTCAGCCACTACTCGCTGCAGGTCGAGGGCAAGCTCGACGCGGAGGCCAGGCTGATCAGAACCCGTGCGGGAGAGGACCTGTTCGCCGAACTCATCCGCCGGGCCTCCGGAACCCGGTCCCGGGACAGCGCCCTCCACCCGAGGGACCTGGAGCAGAAGTACTCCACGCACCCCTTCTTCAAGCTGCTCTACATCGCCGCGTTGCGGGGCACGGCACGGGACTGGGCGACGAACATCGCCATCAGCGACCAGCCGATGAACAGCGGCGCCAAGATCGAATTCCATCATGTGTTCCCGCGCGCCCGGGTCCAGGGGACGTACGCGAAGGAGGAGTGGAACAGCCTCGCCAACCTGGCCTTCGTCACCGGCCAGACGAACAAGATGATCTCCTCCAGGCTGCCCGCCCAGTACATGGCGGAGATCGCACCGGAGCGCCTGGCCGAACAGTGGATCCCCGGCGATCCGGAACTGCGGTCCCTGGACCGGTTCCCCGACTTCCTGGCCGCACGCAGAAGCCTGCTGGCCAACGCCCTCAACGAGCTTCTGGGGCTTCCCCGCTACGACGCGCAGGCCGCCCACCGGGGCCCCGACGAACTGCCCGCCGACGAGGAACTGATCGTGGAGGACCCGGCCGCGCCCACCCTTGTCGGGGCGGACGTCCGGGAACTCTGCACGGAACAGGGCGTCGAGATCCACGTGATCTACGAGGACCGACGCGTCGACGCGTACTACGACCCCTCGTCCCGCACCGTGACGATTCCCTCCGGACCCGGCCGCGGTGCATACGAGACCCCCAGCGGGGCGGCAGCCGCCCTGGTGCGGGCCCTCAATCCGCACGTCGTCCCGAATCGCAACGGGTGGACGTTCTGGACCGTCACCGCCACCGGGGAACGCCTGCGGAGCATCCGCTAGCGCGGACCCCGCCGCCTCGGCCGGTGCTGCTCGACGTCGCCCTGGTGCCACCCGTGCGGTTCCGCGGCCCTCGGGGGCTTCCCCGGTGCGTGCGCGGGACTGGTTGACTTCTTCCGCGCGGGCCGACGGGGCCGGGCCCCGGCCGGCGGACCGCGCACCGACACGCCACCGGGGCTCACCGAGGGAAGTGAACGTGGAGCAGTTCGCCGCGGGCAAGGTTCTGCGCAGCAGGTACCGGCTGGACCGGATCCTGGGCAGAGGAGCGATGGGACACGTCTGGCAGGGGACGGACGTGTATCTGGAGCGTCCCGTCGCGGTCAAGACCGTCGCCGCGGACCTCCTGGCCCTGCCCGACTGGCGCCCCACCGCCCTGGCACGCTTCGAGAGGGAGGCCAAGGCCGCCGCCCGTCTGGACCATGCCAACATCACCACCGTGTACGACGCGGCCGTCACCGAGGACGTCTGCTGCCTGGTGATGCAGCTCGTCGACGGGACGACCCTCGACAACGTCATCGACGGCGCCGACGACGGACGCCTGCCCGTGTCCGCCGCGGTCTCCGTGGCCGCGCAACTGTGCTCGGGGCTGTCCGCCGCGCACGCCGCCGGTCTCGTGCACCGCGACCTGAAGCCTCAGAACGTCATGGTCCGCGCCAGCGGTCTGGTGAAGATCCTCGACTTCGGTCTCGTGAAGGTCCTCTCGGACACCGACCCGCGGCTCACCATGACGGGCGAGACACTCGGCAACGTGGCCTGCGCCTCGCCCGAACTCCTGGCCGGCGACGAGCCACTGGACGGCCGCAGCGACCTGTACGCGGTGGGGTGCCTGCTGCACCACATGCTCACCGGCCGCCCTCCCTTCCACGGCGGGAACCCCGCCGAACTGGTGACCCGGCACCTCACCGCGCCCCCGCCCCGGTTGGCCGACCACGGCGCCGATGTCCCGGCCGCGCTCCAGGAACTGCTGCACGCGCTGCTCGCCAAGCGTCCCGAGGACCGTCCCGGCGGCGCGGCGGAGGTGTACGCGGCCCTCGCCCCGTATCTGCCGGTCCCCGATCCGGCCCTCGCGGCCCGCAGGATGCCGCCGGAGGACCCCCGGCGGCCGTTCCTCGTGCCCCAGGGACCGGTCGTGCCGCGCTAGCCGGGGCGCGCCGCGGCAGGACCCCGGCGGCCGGTCATGCCGCGACCGGCGGCCGGACCCTGATCAGTCCCTCGAGGAACGGGCTCGGCTCCCCGTGCCAGAAGACGTCCAGGCTGTCCCGGGCGCGGGTGGCCGCCACGAAGAGCAGGGACCGGGCGCGTTGCATCTCCGTCCGGTAGCGGGCCGGATCCGTGGTCCGCCGCTGCCGGACGCTCGCACGCGGCACCAGGCCGTCGGTCACCCCGGCGATGATCATGCGCTGGTATTCGAGCCCCTTGAACCGGAACATCGTGCCGATGTGGACACCGCTGTCGCCGCGGGGCCCGTCCGGGCCGATCTCCAGCGCCCGGATGCCGTGTCGGGCCAGTGTGTACGCGACCTCGCTCGCCATCTGGTTGGTCGGCACGGCGATGGCGATCTGTTCGTGCGGCACCGGGCCCCAGGACTCGATCAGCGCGGCGATCGCCTCGCGCTCCTCCTCCCAGTCGCCCAGCCTGTGCAGGTCCGGGACGGCCCCGCTGAGCACGGACCGGTACCCGGCCAGCGTCTCGGTGCTGCCGTCGAGGTCGTCGTACGTCTCGTCGCCGAGCACGTTCAGCGCGGAGCGCAGGATCTGCCGGGTGGTGCGGTAGCTCAGCGACAGCTTCGACGACCGGCCGCGGATGTTGATGCCGAGGCTGCCGAGGGTCACCTGGTTCTTGTAGATGCGCTGGTGGGTGTCACCGACCAGGAAGAGGTCGTTGCGGTCCGGGGCGGTCATCGCGCGCAGCATCTTCCAGTGCGCGGGGCGCAGGTCCTGGGCCTCGTCGACGACGATGTGCCGGTACCGGTAGCGCAGCCAGCCCCCCGAGCCGTCGGCCACGTGGATGTTGTCCAGGCCGCCCGCTTCCTCCCGCCGGCGGTCGATGGCCTGGATGCGCCGGGCGCGCTCCGCCTCCAGCTGGGCCGCGCGCTCCGCGATCTGGTCCCAGGTCTGGATCCCGAGCCGGTCCAGGCGCTGGGTGAACCGCTCGACGAGCTGCCAGATCTCGGCGCGCTCGGCACGGGTGACCGTGCCTCCGCGTCCGGCGCGGCGCGCCCGGAAGTAGTCCGTGCGGGAGGTGACGGCCTGCCCGAGGATCACCTGCGTCCACTCGTCGTTCAGGAACTCCGCGTCCCAGCCGTCCTCGCCGAGTTCGTCCAGGAGCGAGCGCCATTCGCGCACCGCCTGCGCCTCGTCGACGATCCGCTTGCGGTTGCCCGGTTCCGCCTCCCGGACGGTACGCAGCGCGAGCTGGTCGACGTGGCTGATCTCGACGCGGGACAGCAGTGCCTCGCCGCCCAGGGCGAGCAGTCGCGATCGCAGGTCGGCTGCGAGGTTCTTGTTGTACGTGGTCAGCAGGACCGGCTTGTCCCGGCCGGCCGGGAGCCGGTCGACCAGGTGCTTGACCCGGTGCAGCGCCACGATCGTCTTGCCGGTGCCGGGGCCGCCGCCCACGCGCGCCGGACCGCTGTAGTCCCGCGTGACCAGCTTGGCCTGGGTGGGGTGCAGGAACACCTTCCAACGGCCGAAGTCCTCGCCCTCCAGGGCCTCGCGCAGCGCGTCGTCGGTCGTGGTGACGATGGTGGCGGGACGGTCGACGGCGGCCCGGAAGTCCTCGGGGTCCACGGGGTCCGGCGCCGCGACGGGAGCGGTGACCTGCTCCAGGACGTCGTCGTATGCCCTGCCGTCGTACAGCGCCAGCAGCACCTCGCCGGTGAGCTGGGGCGCGTGCTCGACGAGTCCGAGGAGCTGGTCCTCGGTGGTCAGCGCGGCGACGACCGGGATCAGGGACGGGGCCACGCCCAGGTCGGTGAGCTGCTGCTCCGACCACTGCGCGAACAGCGGCTCCGCAGCGGCCGGCCCGGCGGGGCGGGCGGGCTCGGCGGACTCGGCGGGAGCGACGGCCCGCGGGACCGGGGGACTGAGGACTTCCTCCTGCACGACCTGCAGGTCCACGTACTCGATGCCGCCGGTGACGCGGTTGACCGAGTACGTGAGCCGGTCCAGGTGCGCGTACACGTCCTTGCGGTGCTTGACCGAGACGATCAGCCAGTCGTCGTCGGCCAGGCGCAGCAGCAGCGCGCGGTACTCGTCGTTGACGCGAGCCGAGTACAGCTTGTCGTGTCCCTGCAACTGCTTGAGGCGCAGGCCCGCGGAGTCGGGGTTGGTCTTGAACTTGTGCTGGAAGTCGTAGATCGCGCCCTTGACCGGGCGGGGGAGTCTGAGGATCTCCTTGTCCGCCTTGTCGAGCAGGCGCAGCGTCACGTTCTTGCCGGTCACGGTTGTTCATTCCCCCCGTTGTGCGTGGTGGTGCCGTCGGGCTCGTCAGGTTGCTTCCGGTCCCCGGACGGTCGTGCGCCGTCGAGGCGGTCCGCGATGCCGTCCGCGGTCCAGCAGGCGGCGGGCCGCACTTCCCAGCCGGCCGCGGCGAACGCGCGGTCGCGGTCGGCGGCTTCCGGGTCCTCGTCCTCGCCCTCCGGGGGGCGGGGGCCGAGGACGACACCGACGCGTGCGTCCGGCCATGCCAGCTCGGCCAGCCAGCCGTTCTCGTCGAGTTCGTAGCCGTCCTCGGGAACGGGGACACCGCGCGCGGCCAGGGCCTCGGCGAGCGCGAGCAGGCCGGGCTCGTCCGGGTCGAGGTACTCGACGACCCGGTCCCACGCGGGGTCCCGGACGGGCGTGGCGGCGCCTGCCGCGGACTCCTCCGCGGCAGGCGGGGCCTGCGGCGGAGGAGGGGCGGCCTCGGTCGGCGCCGGCGTGCCGTCGGCGGGGGCGGTGGTGGCGGACGTGGCGCGGACGCTCTCCAGGACGCCGCCGCCGCCCGTGACCGCCAGGGTCTCGACGGGGAACCCGTCGAGACGGCCGGTCGTGAGCTGGACGGCGTCACCGCCGCCGTTGTCCAGGAACTGCAGCAGGTTGGACCAGTACAGCCAGGCCCGCCAGCGGCGCTTGTGCGCCTCCTCCCGGGCGTGGACGCCGGGCGCGTCGTCGAGGAGGGCGATGCCGGTCCACGCGGGGGGCTTCGCCCGGCCGTCCGCGGCGAGGACCAGCGGCAGCCCCGAGCCGTCGGTGACCGTGAACAGCTGTACCGGGCCGCGCGGGCCCGCGGGTGCCGCGCCGTGCAGCGCCGCCGTGATCTGCTCGCCGAGCACGTCCGGCGACAGCGCGACGGGGCGGGCCCCGGTGCCCATGAAGCCCGCCAGGGCGGCCTCCGCCCGCCCCTGCCAGCGCCTCGCGTCCGGCCGGCGCAGGTACTCGACGAGCTGCACGGCCGGGTTGACCCACACCGTCTCCGCGAGCTCACCGGGCAGGCCGCCCCACACCTTGGCGTAGTAGTCGCGGGCCTTGTCCCGGGCCCGGTCGCCGTACGGTTCCCACACCGGGCGGGCCGGGCCGGCGCCCGCGTAGCCGGTGTCCCGGACGCGGCGCTGCCACTCCTTGACGTCGCCGTAGGTGAGCTGGAAGACCCGGAGCCCTTCCGCGCGCAGCCGCGTGCGCTTGTCGGCGTCGTCGCCGGTCCGGTTGTGCTCGCGGCCGGCGTGGAACTCGTAGCCGTCCAGGTAGACCGCCACGCGCGGGCCGGGCGCGTCGACCCGCTCGAACAGGACGTCGGGGCGGGTGCCGTCCAGGGCGCGCTGCTGCGACACCCGCCAGCTCAGCGTGGTGCCGTCGGCCGCGGTCAGCCGCAGGTCCAGCGCGTGGGTGCCGGCCGGCGTGATGTAGGCGTCGCCGCTGGCACGGCTCTCCGGGAGTCCGGCCCACTCGCGCAGCGTGTCGATGAACAGGACCTCGAGGTCGCTCTCGGCCTGCCGGTGCATCGGGATGTGCTGGGTGGTGGCGACGGGCGAGGTGTGCCAGCGTTCGCCGTCCGCGCCGAGCAGCTCGTCGAGCATCTGCCGGACCTCGTTGCGGCTGACCTTGTCGTAGTCGGCCGGCGGCACGCGGCGCAGCAGGCAGCGGTGGCAGCCGTCGAGCCCTTTGCGCAGACAGTCGCAGCTCTCGATCACCTCGCGGGCCTTCAGCAGGACCTCGCGGAAGCCGTCGGAGGTCGCCAGGCGGTGCAGGTAGCCGGTGCCGCCGGGCAGCCGGTCGTACACCACGAGGAACCGGCGCGGCCAGTCGCGGTCCTCGCCGTCCGGCATGGACGCGGCGGTGATGTCGATGTGGTCGGGGTCGCCGCCGTAGCGGGCCGCTATGCCCGCGAACAGCGCGGCGGTGAACGAGGCGAGCCGCTCCTTGGCCCGCGCCACGGACGCCGGCAGCAGGATGCGCACGGCCTCCGTCGTCAGTTCGTGCGCCAGCAGCAGCGGCACGTCCAGCCCGGCGCCCTGCTCCTCCCCGCCGCCGCGCAGCCGCCGGCGCGGGCACCACAGCTGGTGGTGGGCACTGGCACGGGTGGAACGGGCGAGCGAGGCCGTGAGCGCGTGCTGCGACTGGTCGACGACGGGCTGCCCGTCGGCCGTGGCCCCACCGCAACTGACGCACACGTAGAACGGGTTCAGGCGCACGTCGTCCCCGGCCAGCGGGACCGTGCTGCTGCCGTCCTGCCGGTCGATCCCCAGGTTCAGGGTGCGGACGACGGCCTTGCGGGTGAAGTCGGCGCCGAAGACCGCGGTGTCGTGCCGCCACGATCCGGCCGCCAGGTGCGCCGGGTCGATGTCGACGGTGGTGAGGACCGCGTACCGCCTCCGCTCCCGTTCGTCGCGGTCGTCCCGCACCCGGGCGTCGTCCCGCTTGTCCCGGGACATCACCCGCCGGGGCTCCAGCACGCGGTGCACGCAGCCCGCGTCGGCGATCTCCCTCGAACCGCACCGCGGGCACGGCGAGGTGTCGTTCTGCGGGTCGCCGTGCGTGCGCGCGTACCCGCAGGCCGGGCAGAGACGCCACACCGCCCAGGCGCGCCGCTCGGGGCTGCCGATGTCCAGGGCGCGCACGACGTGCCGGTAGCCGTTGACGTAGAAGCTGTTGCCGGGCGCGAGTTCGGTCAGGGCCAGTTTGCGGGAGCGGTCGTAGTCGCGTACCTCGCTGCGGTACACCCAGTCCCGGCGCTCCTCGTCGCTCTCCGGGGCCGGAGCGCCCTCGTCGCCCCCGGGCGCCTCCTTCCAGTAGAGGGTGGCCTCCAGCGAGGTGGTGGTGTCGGTGAGGCTGTAGTTGGGCAGCAGGCCCAGTTCGACGAGGGCGCCGTGCGCGCTGGTCTGGCTCAGCTCGCGCAGCAGTTCGCCCGTGGCGCGCCGCTCGGCGAGCAGCTCGCGCCGCTCCGCGCCCTGTTCCCGGTCCTCGGCGAGCAGCCCGTCCACGGCGGTGTCGATGGTGGCGATGCGGCGGCGCAGCTCCTCGCGGCGCGCCGTCCACTCCTCCTCGGCCTCCTGCAGGGCGCGCGCGATGCCGCCGGTGGCGTACGCGCGCAGCTCGTCCGCGGCGTGCTCGGACACCCCCCGGTCGTCGTCCGGGCCGCCGGACGCCCGCGGGAACAGCGCCAGGAACTCCTCCACCAGCCGCGCCCCGTGGGTGAGCGCCGCGTCCGACAGGTCCTGGCACCAGCCGGTCGTGCCGAACAGCGCCGACGACAGGCGCGGCACCGGCATCAGCGGCTCGCCGTCCGAGGTGGTCAGCTCGCCGCGCGCCGCCCGGTCCAGCAGGTGCGCCGTGTACTGGCGGCGCAGGATCTCGACGGCCGACAGGTAGCAGCCCGGCGGCACGATGTCACCGGCGATCATCTCGGTCGGGTCGTCCAGGTAGTACCGGTCGCGGGCCCGGCGCCCGCCGAAGGCGACCACCAGGGCGTTGCCGGTCCGGCGCCCGGCCCGCCCGGCCCGCTGCACGTAGTTCGCCGGGCCGCCCGGCAGCGACCCGAGCAGCACCGCGGAGAGGTCGCCGATGTCGATGCCCAGTTCCAGGGTGGGCGTGCAGGACAGCACGTTGGGGTCGGTGTAGTGGACGCCCTGCCGGAACGTCCGCTCCACGCGCTCCCGTTCGGGCCGGGTCAGCATGCCGGTGTGCTCGGCCGTGACGACCCGGTAGGTGCCGCCGGTCAGGTACAGGCGGCGGTAGTAGTCGGCCCGGTAGTCGCGCTCCAGCTTCCCGCCGAAGCCGCCGCTGCCCGCCCCGGTCGACGACATGCCGTACTGCGGCGGGGTGAGGATGCCGGTGCAGCGCCAGCGCGGGCAGGGGTGCCCGTACCAGCGGGTGCGCCGCTCGGGCGGCACCACCTGCTGCCAGCCGCATTCCTCGCAGGCCACGAACGCCTTGTTGACCAGGTCGTCGGTGAGCAGCCGCACGTGGATGTGGCCCGGCTGCAGCCCGTAGACACGACTCGTGCGGTCCTTCGCGGTGCGCACCGACAGCACGCCCTCGTCCGCGAGGACCGGCAGCAGCCGACGCAGGTACTCGGTCGCCTGCGCCGCGTCCAGGCCCAGGCAGCGCCGCGTCCAGTCCTGGTACCAGTTGCCCCGGCCGGTGATCGTGTCGAACTTCGTCTTCTCCTTGGGCCCGTCGAGCAGGAACCTCGGCGGCGCCACCCGTCCCTCGGGGAAGGCGGGCATCCCCTCCGGACGCCGGCCGGAGATCAGGTACTGGTTGACGCCCGCTTCCCTGATCCAGGTGTCCAGCCACCGGTGCCGCACGCCGCCGCGCAGCCGCAGCCGCTCCAGCAGCCCCCGCACGTACGCCAGGTACCGGTCGGGCGTGGGCAGGCCGCCCTCCAGCCCGAGCTGTCCCGGCAGGGTGAGGTGGAGGTCGCGGGCGAGCGCGACGATCCGGTCCGGGTCGGCGACCACCACCTCCGCGGCCGTGGTCCGGGTCAGCTCCAGGGTGCGTCCGAGCCGCGAGCGCAGCCCGAACTCCATGACGGTCGCGAAGGCGAGCCGTTCCCCGATGAGCTTCCAGGTCCGCGCGTCCCCGGTGCCGCGCCCCGACAGCAGCCGGTCCACGCCCGGTTCGTCGTGCAGGTCCGGCGGGACGACCGCGGCCAGCGTCTGCGGATCGTCCACGGAGTCCAGGACGTCGCCGATGAGGTCGTTGAGCGGCAGCGGCGCGCCGGAGTCGTCCAGCCGGTGCGCCAGCAGCGAGCGCAGCGAGAACTTGTACGAGGCGTTGGCGACGTACCCGGCCCGGTGCGCCGCGTCCTGGGTGGAGTCGTTGAACAGCAGCGTCTTGCGTTCCTCCGGAGCCAGCGCGATCTCGTGGCCGCCGGTGAACAGCTGGGTGACCGTGGCGGAGGCCAGCGCGGCGAGCGCGGTGCCGAGGAACCTGATGCCGTTGTCGGTGTTGCACGCCGGGCAGGTGTCGTCCTTGGCGGCCTGGTCGGCGGTCTTCTTGTCCAGGACGGCCCGCGCGAACCAGGCGTCCTGCAGCCCGTCGGCGTCCTCGGCGACGGGCATGCGGTAGGTGCCCTGCGCCCCGTCCAGCACCACCACGGACTGCGGGTCGACGCCGCCGGCCTGTTTCGGCGCGGTACCGGTGAGCGCCGCGAGGGCGTCCCGCGCCTCGGCCTGCGTCGCCGAGATGAAGTACCGCAGCCGCCGCTTGTCCCGTCCCACGGCGGCCTGCCAGATCCGCAGCGGGCTGGTCTCCAGCTTCTGCGGATCGGCCTCCGGGGACAGCGCCGCCCACCCCGAGCGGCCGCAGACGCGGCAGTAGACCGCGGGCAGGTGGGCCTGGGCCGGCCGCTGCACGGTGTCCGAACCCGGCAGCGCCTCGGGCCGCCGCGCGTCCGCGGCCGGCCACGCGTCGTCGTCGGACGGGTCCTCGGCCGCGGACGCCGCGGTGAGGGCGGAGCGCCGCGCGAGCGTCCGCTCGTCCTCGTACCAGCGGAACTCCGGCCGGGCGCCCACCCCGCTCAGGATCCGCCCCACCGGCCGGACCCACAGGTGCGCCTCGATGTGCAGCAGCGGGCGCGGCCGGCGCTCGTCGGACTCCGGGTCCCGCGCGGACGACAGCAGCGCCACGAACCGCGACAGCGCCTCCAGCGCGAGCCGCGGGTTCTCCCGCGCGGTGCGCGCCCACGCGTACCCGAAGCGGGCCATGCGGTCCCGCAGTCCCCACTCGTCGAGCGGCTCGCCGTTCAGCAGCGCGAGCACGCCGTGGGTGAAGTCGTGCTTCTTCAGCAGCCGCCCGATCTGGAAGGCGTCCAGGCCGCGCCGCCCCAGCAGCCGCTCGGCGAGCCCGTCCAGGTCGAGCCGGTCCGGGTCGGACTCCACGTCCGGCCCGCCCGAGACGTCGACGACCTCCTTGGGGCCGGGGGGTTCGGGCAGCTCGTAGTCGATGTCGCCGACGAACTCGTCGGCGCTCAGCCGCTCCTCGCCGATCACCGCGTCCGGACCGAACGGCACGCCGAACACCTGCTCGGCGACGGTGAGGATGCCCCCGGTGTCGCCCCCGCCCTCGCCGAGGGTCGCCGAGGTCGCCACCGGGCAGATCGAGCCGAGCGGCCGCTCCGGCTTCGAGGCGCCCACGGCCGCCGCCAGCCGCCGCAGCAGCATCGCCACGTCGGTGCCCTGCGCGCCGTCGTAGGTGTGGAACTCGTCCAGCACCACGTACGCCGGCTCCGCGCCCTCCCACAGCGGCCGGTCCTCGCCCCGCTGCAGCAGCAGGTCCAGCATCTTGTAGTTGGTGATCAGCACGTCCGGGGGCGACTGGCGCATCTCCTCGCGCCGTGTCATCACCCGCCGGAAGTCCGTGTCCGGCTTGTCGCCGATGTAGAGACCGGCCGTCACCTGGGCCAGTTCCGGCTGCGCCAGGTAGTCGCCGATGCGGCCGGCCTGGTCGGTGGCGAGCGCGTTCATCGGGTACAGCAGCACGGCCTTCACCCCGCGCCGGCCCAGCGCCTTCTGCCGCCGGCAGTGGTCGAGCACGGGGATCAGGAACGACTCGGTCTTGCCGGACCCGGTGCCGGTCGTCACGAGCGTCGGCTCGGCCGGCCCGTTGAAGGTGCTCAGCCGCTCCCACGCCTTCGCCTGGTGCCGCCACGGCGTGAACGACGGCTGCCACTCGAGCGCCGACCGCCACCCGTCGTCGGCGGGGTGGAACGGCGTCCTGATCCGCAGGTACGGCCCCCGGAAGATGCCCGTCTCCGGATCCCCGAGGAACCGCTCCAGCGCGAGCCGCGTGTCCTCGTCGGCCAGCGCGTACGTCGTCGTGAGGTACTGCGTCAGACTGCCGCGGAGCTGCGCGGCGGCCAGGGTGGGCTTCACGAGGACCTTTCGGGCAGGACGGCTACCGGGACCGCCGGTGCGCGGCGCCGTGACAGCCGGCGAAGGCACCGTGACGATCAGCGTCAAAAATAACGCCCGTCTCGGACATCGGTACCCCCTCGCGGCTCCACCGTCATCAGAATGCTCCGAGGCCGGCGACGTGTCGGGGGCGAAGACCGTGCTCGCATACGAGGACCCCCGGCCCGCCGTTGCCGAGCTCCGATGCGGGCCGGCCGCGAGGGCTGTGGTCGGCCGATGCGATCGCCCGGGTCCTGCCGAATCGAGTGAGTACCACGGCTCGCGGGTCTTCGGCCGGTGCGACCGTGGAGGAATCTCCCGGTTCAGGGGCGGTCGTCGGAGATCTGCCGGCGAACGGCCCGGGCGGCGGCGTCCGGGCCGTCATCGGAGATGCGGCCGGGTCTCGTACGAGTGAACCTGGAGGAGGGAGCCACCTCGCTTCAGGAGTCCCGATGAGTGAGTTGCACGAGAGTGCATCCTCGGCCGAGGACAGGGCCAGCGCCCTGGACGTCGGCAGGCGCTTCGACTCGCAGAAAATGACTGACGCCGAGCATGAGGCAGTAGTGGCCGCGGGTGAGCAGCTGGCCGAATACGCGGGTGGGATCTGGATTCTCATCAGCGGCGAATTCACCTCCGATGATCATGAAGTCGGCACCGAGGGGCAGATAAGGGAGATGCTTTATCGCGCCTTCGATTATCCGGGTGATAGGCCACACCCCGGTCTGAGGCTCAATGTCCTCCTCGATTCTCCCGGCGGGAGCCTCGACAGTGCATACACCACGGCGTTGTACCTGTCCGCCTACTCCGGAGATGTGAGGGTGTTCGTGCCCGGCCGGGCCAAGAGCGCGAGTACGCTTCTCGCCATAGGCGCGGATCGGCTTTATCTGTCCGTCTTCGGGGAGCTCGGCCCTCTGGACACCCAGCTCCCGGACCCTCGCAACCCTGCGAACCACCTCTCCGCCCTTGATTGCTATCAAAGCGTGGACTATGTGCGCGACTTCGGCATCAGGACGATGAAGGAAATGCTTCCGACCCTCATCAGCAAGACCGGGCGGCGCATATCGGTCAGCGATCTCCTGCAGAGGTCCCAGGATTTTGCGATAGGGGCGATCGGCCCGATGCTGCACAGCGTGAGTGCCCTTGACTTCGGTGGATGGGGGAGGAGTCTTAGGATCGGGGAATACTACGCGAAGCGCCTGCTGAGCAATCGCGTAGAAGGTGTCGATTCTGATCTGGTAAGTGATATCGCACGTCAGCTCGTATTCAACTACACCCATCACCTGTTCCCCATCGACTATCACGAAGCGCGTCGGATCAACCTGCCTGTGGAGCTTATGGACGAGGAGGTGTACGACAGGGCTGATGAAGTTGTTCGGTGCTGCCGACGAAAGAACTACGTCAATTTTATGAGCGAGGAACAGCGCAATAAGATGCCCGCCTCGTACCAAGCATCCAAAAGTTTCAGTCGGGAATTCCTCGACGGTGGAGCCGGGATGAGTGAACGCACTCAGGCTCAAGCGGGGAGGGCAAGAAGGGCCCGGAGTCAGCCGCCCCCGCCCCCGCCCCCGCCCCCGCCCTCGCCTCGGCTTCGGAAGAAACAGTGATGAACCGGCACCGCGTCACGCTCATCGGTATGGCGTCCGCCATAGTCGCGATCTTCGTCCTGCTTCTCCTTTGGGTGGCACTGTCGCTGGCGGTACGGGCCAGCGTGTTCGGATTCACTGGGGAGTTGGACGTCAGGCAGTTCACTGCTTCCTTTACGCTTTTCGGCGCTGTGCTTACCGCAGCGGCCACTGTTTTCGGTGCGCTGTTGACACATGAGCACAACAAGAATTCGCGGCGCCGTCAGAATTTCGAAGCTGTCATCAAAAGTCTGGAGGCGCTACCCTCGGGGACTCAACAGCGGGTGGCCGGAGTGCTGGCCACCACAGTCCTGCTCGGTCAGCCACGTGTTGCCATCAGAGTGCTCGAGCCCGCGTGGAAGTCCGGTCAAGTGGATTCCGAGACGGCCACATGGATCATAGACGAAATCCTTCTGGACGCCGAGTCGGATTCTCGAATCGCCGATGGCGGCCGCGCGCTCAGAGAGACAGTGGACGAAGCGGCCGTGATATTGGAGAAGCACGCCAGGGACCTCACCGACCCGAAGGCGCCGGGGGTGTTCTCATTCCTCGGTCATTACATGCACGGATGGTCACACAGGGAAAGGCTGAGCAGGGAGGCGAAGCTGCTCATTCTGCAGTCGATGGGTGAGGTTTTGCTGTCTCAGCGAAAAGACTGGTGGTTCCCGCATGATCAGCTGTCGGATTTCCCTGCCGCCGTTTGGCGGGATTGTGTCAGTGATGAGGCGGAGGACGACCTGGTGAGAGCATCGGCTGCCGTGCTGCTTGACGGGCTGTGTGATTGTTTCCCCGAGGGGGAATACAAGCGAGTCGGCTGCAAACGGCTGATTGAATTGCTGGAATCGAAGAGGATCGACGTGAGGGATGTCGGCCCTGAGTTCCATGACCTGGCGGAGCAGATTTCTCGCGAGTTCAAAGAAGGAGAGAAAAACGCCCGCCTTCGCACTCGGCACGGGAGGAGCAGGAAATTTTCAACGCGTGAGCCCACGGTGGTCGGGGCCGGGTCCCGCCCTGACGACGGAACGCCTCGATGAGGCGTGGACGGTACCGCGTCCGTTTCAACCGCGTCTTCACCACCGCCACCTTCCATCACTTCTCACCACCCCGACCACACCTTGCGGATCAAGGCCCCGCATGCCTGCCGCCGCCGTCGTGACGCCAACGCGGCCACCGCGACATCCTGGCCGCCGAGCGGAACGGGCATGCCCGCGTCCGAATCGACAAGGGCATCCGCCGGTGTGGAGGCCCGTTCGAAACCGCGGCCGGAGCCCGGCGAACCCGTGCGGGCACAGCGATTCCTGATCGGGAGAACGGTCCTCGGCCAGGCCGTTCGGGAAATGCCCCGTACCGATCCGTTCCGCCCCGATTGCCGGCGGGCAACCACCTGGGGATCACCACTCACCCGGTCCTCGGCCTCGGCGGTCAGGTCCAACCCGTGAGGTCCTCGACGAAGTCCGCGTACGAGCGGTTGCTGCCGCGCGGGGAGGGGATCAGCCGGTGCTTCAGCGCCTCGCGGGCGACCGCGGGGCCGTCGCTCTCCCGGAAGACCGGCAGACCGAGCCCTCGTTTGAGCTCCTCCTTGGCGTCCTTGATGCGGCCGGTGTCCTTGTCGAGCAGACGGTCGGGGACCTTCCAGTGCGGACGGACGCGGGGGAAGGCCTCGGGGAAGAGCAGCAGCCAGCCCTCGCTCTCCCACGCGGCGAGCGCGAGCGCTGTTCGGAACCCCTGGCACTGGCCCGAGAGTTCGGCGGTGAGCGTCTTGCGGATCCGGTCGTATCCGGCGTCGGCGTAACCGTCCAGGTCCTCGTGGACGACGAATCCGACCAGCTCGGCACGCTGCTGGCGCGCCTTGGCCCGCGCCTTGCCGACCAGCGTCTTCACCGCGGCGGCCAGATCCGGGCCGGATTTCCTGCGCAGCCGCACCGGGGCGTTGATGCGGACCAGCTTGGCCGCCGCGCTCAGCTCGGGCAGGTGTGCGCGTATCAGCGCGGCCAGGATCTCGCAGTCGTTCTGGTCCTCACCGGCCAGGACGATGACGCCCCGTCCCTGCGCCCGGGGCGCCCGCCCGCCTCCTTGCCGTCCTTTCGGGGTCACAGTTCGCCCCCGGTGAGGTCGCCGCCCAGCACTCCGGAGAACCACAGCTCTCCGAGGGGCTGTTCGCCGGATTCCTCGACGATCTCCTTGACCTCGTCGACGGTGAGGGCGGGGATGATCGACGCGCCGTCCTCGTCGCGGTCGCACACCACGAACTCTTCCGGTCGCAGCCGGTTGACGAGCGCGGGGGAGTGGGTGGCCACGATGAACTGCGTCCGCTCGGCGGCTTCGCGCAGCCGCTGCACGACGAGTTCCAGGGCCTGCGGGTGCAGCCCGTGGTCGATCTCCTCGATACAGGTGAACGCCGGCGGGTTCGGGTCGTACAGCAGGGCGAGCAGCCCCAGCAGACGGACAGTGCCGTACGAGG
Organism: Streptomyces glaucus; assembly: GCF_039533365.1. NCBI lineage: Bacteria > Bacillati > Actinomycetota > Actinomycetes > Kitasatosporales > Streptomycetaceae > Streptomyces > Streptomyces glaucus. The sequence continues at coordinate 151,464 of NZ_BAAATK010000003.1, read as the reverse complement.
CGTCGGCGAGCGGGGTGAGGCGGCGCAGGCCGCGTTCGCGCAGGACGACGGTCAGCTGGTCCGTGGAGCCGCCGACCTCCTCGAACTCGATGTTCTCCAACTGCGGCAGAACGGTCCGGGCGTCGGCGACTAAATCGTCCCAGGTCTCCTCACGGCCGCTGAGGTGGATCAGGAACGCGGCGAGGTTCTCGGCGTGCGGCGAGAGGGTGGCGAAGTCCGCGCCGCGCAGCCGTGTCGGCTGACGGGCCGCCGTCACGTCGACGTCGAAGACCCGGAACGACGACAGCCGGTCGGCGACCCGTGTCACCTCGTCGCCACCGTCGGAGGGACCGAGCCGGGGCAGCGTGGACAGACCGCTGCTGAGCCTGCGGATGCCGAAGCTGCCGCTGTCCTTCGTCTGTCCCGCCCGTTCGTCGACGACGCGTGCTTCCTCGCCGGAGATGGTGATGCGCCGGCCGCGTCCCTGCTTGCGTTTGAACGCGAAGCTCTCCTCACGCGACAGGGTGTACCGCGTCCCTCCGCCGTCCCGGTTCGACGGCAGGGAACGGCGACGGATGACGAGGTTGTACTCGTCCGGTGCGTTGAGCGACGCGTTGCTGGTCCAGGTCGCCTTCAACTGGATGCGCATCGAGGTCGGCGGCCTGCTCCCGCCCCAGAAGGCCACCTCGTCGAATCCGCGGCGCGAGTCCAGCGCCGGCTGGAGGTCGGTGCGGATGATGTCGGCGAGGAAGTCGAAGACCTTCAGCACGTTGGACTTGCCCGCGCCGTTCGGGCCCACCAGCACGGTGAGGGGACCGAGCGGCACGGTCACGTCGCGCAGGCTGCGGAAGTTCTCGACGTGGAGTTCTAGCAGACGGCCGGGCATGGGCAACCTATCGAGTCGATGCACGGTACGGCGGAAACGCCGGCGCGGACGGTGGCGACGCGAGGTATGCGCTCCCGCACGAGCGCTGCTCGCGGACGTCCCGGTGAGCGGGCATCGCACCTCCTCAATCGTGTCGTGCGTCCACGGACGGACGATGATCGACCATCCGTGGACGATCGTGGCTCAGCGTATCCACCACGGCTGACATCGGTTCATGGATCCGCCACGGTCGCCTCCGTCGGGCGCCGGCCCGCCTTGAGCGACGCCCAGACGGTCTTGCCCGGGCCGCCACGGCGGTCCGTGACGCCCCAGTCGTCGGCCAGCGCGGTGACGAGCAGCAGCCCGCGGCCGGATTCGGCGTCGGGGTCCGCGGAAGGGGCGACGACGGGCCGGCGCTCGCCGCGGGTGTCGGAGACCTCCAGCCGGAGTTCACCGCCTGCCCCGGTGGCCAGCCGGACGTGGAAGTCCCGTCCGGGAACCCGTCCGTGCCGTACGGCGTTCGTGCTCAGCTCGGCGGTGATCAGCGTCAGTGTCTCGTTGACCTCGCTGTCGTAAGGATGGCCCCAGGCGTCCAGGCAGTGCGCGACGAACAGCCGCGCCAGCCGGGCGCCCCGCGGGGTCGACGTGAACGACATCGCGAACTCACTGGTTCCCGTGGGGCCGGGGAGAGGGAAGAGCGGCGTGTGCATGGGGCCAGCGTCGCGGCCGCGCCGGGCGTGTCACCAGCGGCGACGCCTGTACGGCCGTGCGCTGTACACGGGCGCCGGGCCGCAGCGGGGGAGTGGCGTGCGAGCCGCGCCGCACGACGACGTCAGCCCCGGCGGCACCGCTCCCGGAGCTCCGCGAGGACCGCCTTCTCACGGGAGTCGACCTCACCGTCCACGGCGGCGACACGCTCCGCCGCGTCGACGACGTCGCCGAGATCGCCCGGCTCGGCGTCCACCCGCTTCCACACCTCGGCCGGGTCGATGTCGACGACCTGCGCGAGCTGCTCGTCGACCACTTCGTGCCGCTCCCGGACCAGCCGCACCAGATGCCGCATCAGCAGAGCCTCTTCGTCTGCGATTTTGGGGTTCGCCCTGATGACGAGCCATGCGACCCACAGCATCAACTGCGGGTGCCGACTGCGCTCGCTCATCCCCTCGGCGAGTTCGATCACCCGCGCCTCGTTCCGGAACACGGCCCGCGCGTGCCGGCCGGCGAGCAGCGTGGTGTAGCGGTTCAGCAGGACGGCGAGGGGGACGCCGACCAGGGGGATACCGATCTTGATGACGTTGCGCTGGAGGAGGTGCCTCCCGACGACGGGAAGCGCCTTCCCGGCGGTCAGCGCCGATCCGGAGTAGAAGCGTTTGACCAGCGGCCGCACCAGGGCCGGGATCGCTTTGACCACGGTCTTGTTGGCCGCTTCCCCGCTCTTGATCGTGAAGGCCACGCGGATGAGCTTCCACAGGTCCTCGGGGTCGTGCACGTCGAGCGGGACCCGGTAGAGCACGGAGATGTCGTAGGCCAGGCGGAGCTGGAGCTGGGTGAGGAACGCGACGTCGACCATCATGGTCGCCACGGCCGCGGGGACGGTCGCCGGCGAGGCGCCCCCGAGACTTCCGATGGTGGCGGCGACGGTCGCCGTGTAGGCCCCGGCGGAGAGCCCGCCTTCGAGCGCGGCGTACCGGGCCGCCATCTTGATCCGCTGATCCACGACGGCGTCCGCGGGCACGCCCGCGTACCGGTCCTGGAAGTACTGCCAGTCGACCTTCTCGGTGTACGAGTTCATGGCGTGGGCGGCGAGCTTGGTGAACCAGTTGCCCGACTTGATGTCGTCCGCGCTCAGGCCCTTGACGAAGTCCTTGATCTCGGCCTGCTCCTGCTCGACGACCTTCCGGTCGGCGGCCTCGTCGGCTTCGTCCGCGTCGATGTGGGCAGCGTCCACAGGCGCGTCGGTCATGGTGAGTCCCCCCAGGCTGTTCCGCGAATGGCTGAGTCGCGAGGCGCGGGCACCCCTGCTCCCCCGTCTCCGCGCGGTGATTCGGTGAGCGGCGCGACGGCCGCTCGATGTTCCTCCCCTTGAGGCACAACTTGAGGCGCAACCCTAGCGCGTCGTCAGGCGGCCGGTGTCCCGATGGGACACGCGGGCGCGGGTGTACAGGCGGGGGCTGTACGCGGGAGGGCGGGCGCCCGTACGCGGTACGGGGGAAGCGGGGCCAAGCGGCGGGAAGGCGACGGAGCGCGTCCCTACAGTGAGCCGTGAGTGACGGACGGGTGCGGCGCCTGCGGCGGGACAAGGAGCGGGCGCCTCCCGGCGGGTGGGTGAGGTGAGGTCACCATGGCGGCGCACGGGGAGAGCGAGACGGGCATCCTCCGGTGCTTCGAGCAGCAGGTGCGGCTGCTGCGGACGAGCCGGGGACTGACGCGGGCGGAGCTGGGCGCGAAGCTCGGGTACGGCGAGGAGATGATCACGTCGGTGGAACTGGGACGGCGCATCCCCAGACCGGAGTTCATCGATCGGGCGGATGAGGTGCTGGAGGCCGGCGGACTGCTGACGGTGATGAAGGAGGAGGTGGCGCGGGCGAGGTACCCCGCCTTCTTCCGGGACGCGGCGAAGTTGGAGGCGGAGGCGGTGGAGCTGCATGTGTATGCCAGCAAGGCCGTGCCCGGCCTGTTGCAGACGGAGGAGTACGCACGGGCGGTCTGCGAGATGTGGTTGCCTCTGCTGGACCCCGAGACCGTCAACCAGCGTGTGAGCTCCCGCCTCGCTCGCCAGGTGATCTTCGACCGCCAGCCGTCCCCCACCATCAGCTTCGTCATCGAGGAGCATGTACTGCGTAGGCCCCTCGGTGGGCATGCGGTCATGCGGGGCCAGTTGGAGGAAGTGCTGCTTCGCGCGCAGCAGAGGAACGTGGTCGTTCAGGTCATGTCGATCGGATGCGTGGAACACGCAGCCCTGGACGGACCGTTCACTCTGTACGAGACGCGGAAGGGGCAGCGGCTCGCGTACGTCGAGGCACGCAACGACAGCCGACTTTTCAGCGAGCGGAGGTCGGTGCGCGAGTACGAGGAGCAGTACGGCATCCTGCGTGCTCAGGCCCTGACTCCACGTGAGTCCCTGGGGCTCCTCGAGAAGATGCTGGGAGAGCTATGAACGCGGAAAACGCGACGCAGGCTGAGACCAACCTGTCCTGGCGCACTAGCAGTTACAGCACGGGGTCGGGCGGAGAGTGCGTCGAGGTCGCCCTCACGGCTGCCGGAGTGCATGTGCGTGACTCGAAGTGCGTGGCGCAGGGCGGGCCTGTGCTGACGGTCGGCACGGAGGCGTGGTCGGCACTGCTTGAGGCGATGTGAGGTTGTACGGCTGCCTGCGACGGTCGGCGCTCCCCTGACGGAAGCGCCGACTGTTGTCATCGGCCCGGCTTTCACGCCTCACGGCTTCCCGCCGGAGTCCAGCGGCCAGCAGCGATCTCCTTGTCCAAGCGAGCTTGGAAGTGCGCATGCGCAGCACGCATCTCGGCCTCGCGGTCCGCCTTGTAAAAGGGCGCGGTGTAACCCGCCGGGGAGGGGGCGCTCTCCGGATTCTCCAAGTGAGCCAAAAGGTCAATGTAGTCCTGCTTGGTCTGGTCGAAACCGTAGGTATTGTGATTGCCCGCGATCTTTCGGCCGTTGGCGTCGAAATAAGTGACGGCCTCATAGTCGTACAGGACCGGATAGCGGGACTTATAGACCGCGGCCAACTGGTCCGCGGTGATACCGAGCCAGACAGAGACAAGCGCGTCGAGTTCGACGAGAGCGGCGCGACGTTCGTACTCAGTGCGGAAGGGAGTGTTGTATGTCCAGGTGGGCGTGAGTCCTTCTGCAAGCCGACGCAAGCTCGGCCATTCGTTGGCCCAATCTTCGTAGCCTGCCCAGCGCGGATCGAACAGTTCCTCCCACAAGGGGGCATAGGCATTGGTGAGGACATTGAGACGCAGGGCGCGTAGGAGGAGGGCCGAGGCGAGGGGGTGCTGGGGGTCGGGGGCGGGCATTTTATAGGCCTCGGCAACTCGGAGATGTGAACGGCCAGTGATGCGCAGAAGGTAATCCAAGGGGAGGGATGCCCAGAATCCGGCGTTGAGTACAGTTAGTTTATTGTCCGACAATGCCATTGAATTCACGGCATCGACGTGGGCGGGGCCCGGGGGGATGAGGGCGGCGAAAAGGCTGCGGTTTCCGTCAAAGTCGATCATGGATCGCCAAGCTAGGCGGAAATACTCGGTGTAACGCTTGCCGTTCCATTTATCCTGAGCGTTTCGATAGGCCTCAAGATCGCAGGATCGTACGTAATTCGTCCGGGGTACGTAGTCGGCGCTGATCGTATGTGCCGGAGTTTCAAACCAGTCGCGAGGTGACTTGCAAGGGTTCTTTGGATTCTGGGCAAATGGGGTGCCGACTAGGAGGTGTGGGCCCTGGAGGACGACTTCGTTAGGGCTATCTACGTCTTGAGTGGACCAGCGGATGAAGCCATCCTTTTTGCCGTTGGTTTCGTTATACCCCTGGCTAAGGTGAGGCGTGTCGATAGACAGGCGGCGTCGCATGTTGGACAGTGCAGAGATGGCTCCCTGCTCCGCGTCGGTAACCGGGTATAGCAAGGGTGCCTGCGTGTCCTGTTGTGCCCCTTCGCCTGCCAAGCGGTTCCATTCGGTCAGACGCTCAGCGTCGATGTGGACAAGGCGCGATGCATGTGGGCGTACTTCCCACTTTCCGCCATTCTTGATTCCAGGAAGCGGACCATGGCCATCGTGGAACATGGAAGCCGCCAAGGTGTCGGGATGGAAAATCCAGCTCATGTGCACGAAATCGACAGTCCGCGGACCACCATAGATGTTGACGCTGAACTGTCGGGTGCCCTGCACATCTTCGAAGAGCCGGAGGCGGTTAGAGAAGTGAGCATGCATTCGTAGATGCTTGTACGTTTCCTCGCGGAGTCGGCCTTCCTTTATTCCGTTGAAGTGTGTGTCCTGGTGGATGAGCCCCACCATGCCTTCCGTAGCGCTGTGTCGCCACGTTTGCACCATAAATGCTCGGTATAGATCCGGCCGTGTCCCGTTGATCAACGGATAGGTTGCTGGGCTGGCCAACATGGAAACCGTACCCGAAATACCGGACAGTTCAGTGAGTTGGAAGTTGCGAGCTGACGCGTCTTTCAGCAGCCTGTTCTTGCGTAGCCTGTGTTCCTCTGCGCCTGGCTTCTCGGACAGCATGAACCACGGCTCGCATTCAGCGAGGACCGCATTCTCAATCCATTCGGGTCTAACCCAAGGAGGATTCCCCATCTGCAGATCAAACCCGCCTTGTGCAGCGAAAAGGTGCCCGAACTCCAACTCCCAGTGGAAGAAACCCTGTCGCTCGGCCACATCCCGGGCGATCGCCGCCCACGGATACCGGGACTCCAGCGAGGTGAACCGCTCCATGCCCATCCACTCGGGCAGTTCGTCCTCGTACCGCTCAAGCTTATCGAGCGTGTCGAACTGGGCCACCAGGGAGTCCGCCGGCACGTCGTGCGTGCCCAGCAGGGATTCGGCGAAGTCGAGCCAGTCGTCCAGGGAGGCCAGCGGGATCACCGGGCGGCGTTCGCCCTTGATCCGCTCCTTGCGGCTGCCGCCCCGCGTGCCCTTGGACTTGACCTCGACGACCTGGACGTCGCCGAACAGGTCCGCCGCCTCGTACGTCTCCCGCGCGGGCGCACCCGGCTGGCCAGGAACCGAGGCCGGGGCCGACGGCACGACCCACTCGCCCGACTGCGCGGCGACCTCCGCCGCCCGCGCGTACGACTCATGGGAACCGTCCAGCAGCGCAGCGCTCTGCACGGGCCAGAACCACAGGGCGCACCACGCGTCCATCAGCGTCTTCAGCCGCCAGTACGGGGTGTCGACGGCCTCCAGGTCGGCCTTGACCTTCTCCCTCGGCACCGCGACCTCGGGAGAGCGCAGCCAGCCGTCCTCCGCGCCCCACACGTCGATGCGGCGCGAGATCTCCCGCTCGGAGATCTCCAGCCGGCGCACGACCAGCCCCCACAGGTACTCCGCCCGCCGCGCCAGGCCCTGCAGGCGCTTGGTCTGGGTGGCGTTGGGGGACTTGGTGATCGCCTTGCGCCAGGCGGCGAGGGCCTTCGCCTCCGCCGGGGCCAGGGCCTTGGCCTCCTTCTCGGCGGCGATCGCGCCCCACTCCTTCGCCGGGAGGAGGAAGTGGTGCACCGCGCCCTCGGGGAGCGGGGTGCCCGCCAGGGCCTCCGACAGCGGGAAGCGTTCCGGGGTGGTGCCCAGCCAGCCGCCCTTCTTCAGCTTCTCCGCCGGGTAGACCTCCCGCCGCCCGCCGATCAGGGAGTTGCCGCGCCGCAGGTGCAGGCCGAACCAGGGGGCCTCCATGCCGGGGTGCATGGTGTTCAGCCACAGCGACACCTCCGCCAGCTCGACGGCCGTGTCGTTGAGGTCGACGCCGTAGGAGTTGTGCAGGGCGATGTACGCCTTGGCCTTCTGGAGTTCGACCGCGTACTTCTCGGTGTCGATGGCGACGCCCAGCTCGTCCTGGCGGCGGCGCAGGTACTCCGCGGCGACCTGGTTGATCGCCTCGTTGAGGAACGCGCCCGAGCCGAGCGCCGGCTCGCAGATCTTCCACTCCAGCAGCTCGCGCGCCTCGGTCTTCGTGCCGTCCTGGTCCAGGCGGTGCTGCAACGCGAGCTGCACCGTCACCCGGGTCAGGGACTCCGGCGTGTAGTAGGAGGCCGAGGTCTGGCGGTCGCGGCCCGACAGGCGGTACACGAACTGGCCCGGCGCGTACCGCACGCGCCGCTCCTCGCCGGTGTCCTCGTCCTTGTGCCGGACGAACACCTCGTCGGGGTACTCGTCGGCCTTCGACGCCGGGATCAGCCAGGAGCCGTCTTTCGGGTCGCCGTTCTTCGCGACCTCGTACAGCTCCTCGCCCGCGACGAAGCCGGTGTAGGACATCAGGCCCTCGTACACGGCGCCGAGCTGGTTGATGCCGAGCTGGGCGTAGGAGATGAAGCCGCCGCGCTCGCGCCTCTTGCCGCGGGTCAGCATCAGCAGGCGCAGCACCCGGTACAGGGTCTCGTTGCGCAGGCGGGTGTCGATGAAGCGCTCCCCGCCCTCGGCGCCGGCCTCGCCGTCGGCGCCGGTGTCGCCCTCGGTGTCGACGCGCGGGTCGGGGACGGCGTACCGGCCGATCAGGCGGATCGCGTCCGGCTCGAACAGCTTGGAGCGCAGCGGCTCGAAGCGCAGGCCCACGTCCTCCGAGGTCTTGCCCGCCGCGGCGTCGGCCGGCTCCGCGTCCGTGCCGTGCGTGCGGCGCGGGCGGTGGCCCTCCTGGACCTTGCGGAACAGCAGGTCCAGCGACTCGTACAGGTAGAAGCCCCTGCGGGACTTCTCGTCGACGAGGTCGCGCTCGGCGATCAGCTCGCCGAGGCGGCCCAGGCCGTAGCCCATCTGGTACTCGGGGTAGTCCGAGGGCAGGATGCCCAGTTCGGGGCGGGCCTCGGCGTACAGCAGGAACAGGATGCGGTACAGGTAGCGCAGCGACTCGCGGGTGAGCTGGCGGCCCAGTTCGGGGAGTTCCCTGACCTGCTCGGGGCGGACGCCGGCCTCGCGCAGCCGGTCCAGGACCTCGTTGGCGATCAGTTCCACGCTCAGCCGCAGGCCGTCGCGCAGCTCGCTGGAGACGCCCACCGCGTGCTTGGTCGACTTGTCGAGGAGCGCGGCGAGGGGGTTCTCGCCGCCCTCCTCGGGGGTGCGCAGCGAGTCGGCGCCGAACAGGGCGGCCACCGTGTCGATCTCGCCGCCCGCCTTGGTGTCGTTGCGTTCCAGCACCCGGTCCAGGGACACCGCCAGGTAGCGGCCCTCGCCCCAGGCGGCCCGGTCGGCGAGCACGACGACGCCGCCGACCAGCAGCAGGACGTAACGCGGGGCGTCCTCGCAGGCGAACAGGAAGGAGGCGAGCTTGGAGCCGGTGGTGAGGGTGTGCTGGCCGTCCAGGCGCACCTCGTCCAGGAGGCGTCCGGCGCCGTCGGGGTCCAGGGCGTCGTCGGGCTCGGCGGACCAGCCGCAGTCCAGGGCGACGAGGTCCTTCTCCGCGTGCGCGACCGGCACCTCGTGGGACTGGTCGGCGCGGGTGACGGTGAGCGTGCCCGGCTTGGCGTCGAAGCCGAGGGCGCGCAGCACCCGCGCGTTGAGCGCGCGGACGCGGTCGCGCCACTCGGGGGCGTCGTACGTCACGGCGTCGTCGCCGGTCGCCGCCTGCTCCTCGCCCGTCGTGAAGTAGGAGCGGGCCGCGAAGTAGGGGCGGCGCAGCGCCCGCAGGCCCGCGCGCGGGGTGATGGGCAGCGCGTCCTCGGGCCGCTCGGCGCCGGCGGCGTCCTCCTCGCGCTGCTTCCACTCGGCGAGCAGACCGGACCTGAGGTCCTTGGGCAGGACCTCGGCGAGGTAGTGCGCGGAGAAGTAGTCGCCGCGGTTGACCAGGCTGTCGTACGTCATCTTCAAGAACCTCTGGGGGATGCGGTCAGGCGGCGTGGGCCGTGGCGGGGGCCAGGACGGCGAGCAGGCGCAGCATCGGGCGGCCGGTGGTGAGGAGGGAGTCCGCGAGGGAGGCGAGGCGTTCGCGGGTGCCGGTGGACGCGCCGCCACCGCCCGTCAGCGTCGGCTGCTCCCACGAGCCCAGGCGGGCCTTGTACTCCTCGATGGGCTTCCTGAGCGGTTCGTCCCACGCCTCGCGGTGGAGCTCCAGGAACGCCTCCGCGGTGTCCAGGACGCCGGGGATCGCCTCGGCGAGGCGGGCCGTGTCGTGGGCGAGGCCCGGGTTCGCCATCGTCGGGCCGACCTGCGCGCGGCGCAGCACCGCCACCATGTCGTCGTCGACCCCGCCGTCCGCGGTGACCGCCATCCACTTGACGACGGTCGGGCGGCCCAGCGCGTTGGAGTAGATGCCCTGCACCAGGTAGGTGGGCTGCGGCACGTCGGCGGTCAGCACCGGCGCCTCCTGGCGGTCCAGGCGGACCAGGACCTTGTCGGTGAGCCACTCCATGACCGGGTGCAGGTCGGTCAGCAGCGAGATGTCGGGCCAGCTCGACGTCGCCGAGGCGCGGGCGCGCGTCAGGCTGTGCTCGGCCAGCCGCCGGTTGAAGGTGACTTTCAGGCGGTCGCGCAGGCCCTGCTCGCGGACGTAGTCCGGGGGCAGCGCCTTGAGGCGGTGCACCAGGTCGGAGGGCGGCACGAAGGAGAGCAGGCCGGTCTCCGGGTCGGCGGACAGGTCCAGCCGGTCGTGGGCGTCCGGGTAGACCTCGCGCAGCGCCTCGTCGAGGAACTCGCGGGCGGAGGCGAACAGCCGGGGCACGTGCGCCCGGGGCACCGCCCCGCCGCCGTCGCCGCCGTCCGCGCCGGAGGCGGCGTCCTCCTCCGGTTCGTCGCCCACGGCGCCGAAGAAGTCGGCGAGGAAGTCGTCCATGCCGTCGTCGGCGCCGTCGCCGGCGCCGGGGGTGCGGCGGGCGTCCAGGGACTCGTCCACGGTGCGGCCCCGCAGCAGGTCCTGGATGAGGGACTTCTCCTCGGCCTCCGCCCGGTACAGGCCGGACACCGCCTCCGCCGTGCCCAGCGCCTGATGGGCCTGGGCCTCGCGCTCCAGCAGGCGCTCCGCGACGAGCGTGTCGTCCTTGGCGCCGTCGACGGAGCTGGTGAGGATCAGCGCCCGGAACTGCGGCCGGTGCGCCTGCCCGTAGCGGTCGATGCGGCCGTTGCGCTGCTCGATGCGGATCAGCGACCAGGGCACGTCGTAGTGGACGAGCTGGTGGCACTGGCGGTGCAGGTTGACGCCCTCGGAGGCCACGTCGCCGGTGAACAGGATGCGCACGGGCGTGTCCGCGAGGCCGAAGTCCTCCACGCACTGCATCTGCTGCTCGTCGGAGAGGCCGCCGTGCATGACCCGGGCCGCCTCCTGCGCGGCCTTCCCCCTGAAGCCCAGGGCCTGCGGCACGGTCCGCGCCAGCCACTCCAGGGTCTGCACCCGCTCGGAGAACACCACCACCCGGGTGCCGGACTTCGGCCCGACCCCGATCTCCCGCAACTGCTCCACCAGGGCGCCGAACTTGCCCGAATCCTCCTCCGTCATGCCCTGCGCCAGCTCCAGCAGCCGGTGCAGGGCCGCGCGCTCGGCGGCCGTCGCCTCGGGGTCGTCCTTCTTCTCCAGGGTCTTCAGACGCGTGGTGACCGTGGCCTTCAGCGCCGCGTGGGAGGAGAGGAAGGACTTCAGCAGCGTGTACGGGAACAGGGGGACGTCACTGACCGACTTCGCACCGTCGGACGGCAACCAGACCGCGGCCAGCTCCTCGAAGATCCTCTCCTCGGCGGGCGTGGCCGCCACCCGGATCGAACGGGAGGGGCCGCGGTCCGCCCACTGCCCCTTCATCTGCTCCCGCACCTCGGGGCTGACCTTGGTGCGCCGGATGAACAGGTGCTTGATGTCCTCGGCGCGGTAGTGCTCCGGGTCGCGGATCGCGGCCGGGTCCAGCAGGGAGATCAACTCGGCGAAGGAGCGGGCGTCGCCGTTGTGCGGGGTCGCGGAGGCCAGCAGCAGGGCGTCCGTGTGCGGGGCGAGGGTGCGGGCGAGCTGGTTGCGCAGGGAGCCCTTGTTGATGAGGTTGTGCGACTCGTCGATGACCACCGCGTCCCAGGTGATCCGCTCCAGGTGGTGCTTGTACTGGTCGGTGTTCTTCAGGGTGTCGATGGAGACGATGACGCGCTTGAAGTACGTGAACGGGTTGCGGCCCGCGGGGATCTCCCGCTGGATCCGCTCGATGCCCACCGAGTCCAGGCGCACCAGCGGGATCGCGAACCGCGTCCACAGCTCGTGCTGGAACTGCTCCAGGACGTGCTGCGGGGTGACGACGAGGATGCGCTCGCCGCGGCCGCGGCGGATCAGCTCGGCGAGGGTGAGGCCGATCTCCAGGGTCTTGCCGAGGCCGACGACGTCCGCGATGAGCATGCGGGGGCGCAGGTTGCGGCCCGACAGGGCGAGCTGCGCGGGGCGCTGCTGGTAGGGCAGCGGGTCCAGGAGGAAGGAGTCCGCGAGCGCCAGGCCCCGCTCGGACTGCGGCAGCGGCGTCTTGCGCAGCACCGCCTCCAGGAACAGGCGCGAGCGGCGGAAGTTCGGCGAGTCGTCCCGCACCAGGCGGGTCCGCCTCGGATCGAGCAGTTCGATCCGGTCCAGGGCGGTGAAGAACACCGCCTCCTGGTCGCGCACGAAGTCCGACGCGCCCACCGCCTCGACCCGGGCGCCGTCGTGCTCGGTCCGCGTCGCGTTGCGCACCAGCCACACCTCGTCCCGTACCAGGATCTGGGCGCCCGGCGGGAACAGGGCGTCCTCGCCGCTCGTCGCGGGTGCGGTGCTCAAGTCGGCGGTCACGCGGGTGCCTCCTGGGCTTTCGTGTCGGTGAGCTGGGATGCGTCCCGCCGCGGGCGGCCGGCGGTGGCGCCGCCGGACCGGCGGGACGCGTGGTCGGGGGAGCGGCCGTGCGGCGCGGTGGGCCGGGGCCGGGACGGGGTGGTGTCCGGATCTCAGAAGGGAGCCCCCGCCGCGTACGCGGCACGGAGGCGCTCCGCGGTCCTGCGGGCCTGCACGGAGTGCCGCAGCGTCGGCGTCCCCTCCCCGGGCCGCCGGGACGCCGCGGGCGGGCGGCCCGGCGCCGGCTGCTCGCGACGGGAGCCGTCGGAGGGGTCCCGCCGGGCGGGGGGCGTGGGGCCGGGGGCGTCCTGGACCGCCGGGCCGGTGGGGCCGGGAGCGGTCTCGGCCACGGCGGGAGAAGGCGCCGGGGAACCGGAGCCGGGCGTGGCCGGCGGGTCCTGGGCGGCCGGGGCGGTCTCCGCCTCCGAGGCGGCCGGCGGGGCCGGGACGGTCTCCGGGGCCGGGACGGTCGGCGTGCCCGGGGCGTCGCTCGCGGGGGCGGACCAGGGGAAGGCGGGGGAGTCGTCGGCGGGCGCGGCCCGGTGCCGTTGTCCCGCGGTGTGCGCGGTGAGCCTGCGACGCGCCTGGGCGATCCGCAGGCCCTGGGCCTCGATCACCGAGCGGCACCGCTGCACCACCTCGGTCAGCGAGGGCCGGTCCCCGGCGTCGTGGGCGAGCATGTCGGTCAGCAGCGGCACCAGCTCACCGGGCGCACCGGACAGGTCCGGCGCCGTGCCGGGGTCGGTGACGAGGTGGAACACCATGTACGGGGTCGCCGCCTCGTGCGGGTAGTGACCCGTCGCGGCGAAGAGCAGCAGCGCGCCCAGCGCGTACACGTCCACGGCCGCCGTCAGCGGCTTCACGCCGGCGGCCTGCTCGGGAGCCATGCAGATCGGCGTGCCGACGACCTGGTGAGGGGCGGTGAGGGAGACGCTCGCCTCGGTGAAGGCGGCCAGGCCGAAATCGATGATCTTCGGGCCGTTCGGTCCGAGCAGGACGTTGGCCGGCTTCAGGTCGCGGTGGAGCAGGCCCTGCGCGTGCACGGCCGACAGCGCCTCGGCGAGGACCGCGCCGAGCGCCGCGGTGAGGACGGACGGCAGCGGTCCGTGCCGCTTCACGTGCCGGGCGAGGTCCGGGCCGTCCACGTACTCGGTGGCCAGCCACGGCTGCTCCGCCTCCGCGTCGGCCCCCAGGAACGCCGCGATGCGCGGACCCCAGATGGTCTTGAGGACCTCGATCTCCTGCGCGAACCGCCGCCGGGACTCGGAATCCACGACCGACGGCTTGATCACCTTCACCGCGGCGGGCTCACCGCCGAGCGACTCTCCCAGGTAGACCTGGCCCATGCCTCCCTGGCCGATCCGGCCGAGGAGTTCGAAGTCGCCCAGCGAGGGCGGGTCCTCGGGGTTCAGGGGCGTGATCTGCACGTGTGTCCTCGAAATTCGGTCGTGGCGAGCGTCTGATCAGCCGCGATGCGCGCCTGGAGACACGGTAGTGGATGCGGTCGGGACGGGAACGCGGATTGCGGAAGGGGGACGATCAACCCCCTTGGGGCGGGGAAGCGGTGAAAACCTTTCGGCGGTGCGATGCGGCAGAAAACATCCGCTGTGGGCGATGTGCCCTAAGGGGACGAATCGCCGCGTGACGGGCGCGGGGCCGCGTCCCGGGACGGGAGCAGCTGCCCTCCGGTCAGCCCGCCCGTCAGCAGCCGTGCCGTCTCCTCCGCCAGCCGCGACGCCCGCCGCGCCGCTGCCCGCAGCTCGTGCACGTGCCGGAACGCCTCCCCGTACCGCCGCTGCTCCTCCAGCGGCAGCAGGGGAACCCGCAACCGGCCCGGGCTGACCGTCAGGGCCGTGCTGCCCGTCGACGCGCCCGCGATGTTCTCCTCCGCGCCCAGGAACCCGGCGAGGAACCAGGCGTCCAGCCGGGCCGGGTCGGGCCGGAAGAGGTGGACCTGGTGGCCGAGCAGCGCCCCGGCGTCCTCCTCGCCCGCGACCCGCGCCATCGGGCCGTCCGCGCTCGCGACCGCCCGTACGAGGACGTCCCCGACGGCGACCACGGGCGCCGCGTCGTCGTACAGCCCCGCCGGGTCCCCCGTGGGACCCGACCCGGTCGCGATGTCCGAGCCGGTGAGCACCGCCCGCGCCCCGGGCCTCCCGCCTCCGCCGGTCCCGCCGCCCGCGGCCTGTGCCCGGGCGCGCACGCTGTCCGGCTGCGTCCGCAGCAGGGTGAGCGCCCCGCCGCGCGCGAGGTCGGCAGCCGTCGCCGTCCGCCACTCACGGGCCGCGGCGCCCGCGGCGCTCCAGACCCCGTGACCCGCCGTCCGCGCGAGGGACCGCGCGGCCTCGACGAGGCCGCGGCGCGCGGCGTCGGCCTCCGCCGACAGCCGCGCCGGGTCGATCCCGGCCCGCGACGCCCGTACGAGCCGTGCCGGAGTCAGGTCCACCACGTCGTCCAGCAGGTCCACCACGCCGACCGCGTGCGCCACACCCGGCACGCCCTCGAACGTGTCCGGGCTCTGCGTGAACGCCCGCCACGCGCCCAGGGCGCGCGCCGTGATCCCCTCCCAGTCCAGGGAGGCCGACCTGCTCCCGCCCCGCGTCCGCGCGGTCGCCGCCGTTCCGCCGCGTCCGGCCGCCGTCGCCGCGTCCGCCGCCGCGTCCACGAACAGCACCGACTTGCGCTCGGGGCCGCCCGGCTCGGGCCGTTGCAGCACCCACACCTGAAGTCCGACGTGCAGCGGCACCGACGCGCCGGCCGGCAGCGCGATCACCGCGCGCAGGGCCCCGCCGCGCACCAGCTCCGCCCGTACCCGGCGGCCCGACGCGCGGCCGGCCGTGGCGGGCGGCAGGAGCAGGACGGCGTGACCGCCGGGGGCGAGGTGGGCGAGCGCGTGCTGCACCCACGCCAGCTCCGACTCGGCGCGGGCCGGGACGCCGTACGCCCAGCGCGGGTCGTACGCCAGCTCGTCGTGGCCCCAGTCGCGGACCCCGTAGGGCGGGTTGCACAGCACCGCGTCGGCGAGCAGGTCGGGGAAGGCGTCCGCGCGGAGACTGTCGGCGGCGCGCACCGTGACGGCGGCCTCCGGGGCCGCCAGCATCAGGCTCACGGCGCTGCGCCGGGCCTGCACGCCGAGCGTGTCCTGGCCGTACAGCTCGCGCGCTCCCCGGCGGGCGGCGGCCGCCAGCAGGGTGCCGCTGCCGCAGGCCGGATCCAGGACGCGGGCCGGGGAGCCGGGGACCAGGCGGGCGAGCAGGTCCGCCAGCGGCGCGGGGGTCCGGTACGCGCCGGAGGCGGCGCTGTCCTCCAGCTCCCGCTCGGCGAGCACGCCCAGCGCGGCCTGGCCGCCCTCGTCGCGCACACACGCGTACAGCGCGCGCAGCACCGCCGCGTCGCCCGCCTCGAAACGGACCGCCCCCGCGGCCGGCACGGCCTCGGCCGCGGACGCCGCGTCCTGCCGCGCGCGGGCGGCGAGGTCCGGGTCCGGCAACCGCGTGGCGGCCGTCAGCTCCTCCGGTGAGCGGCCCGCCGCCGCGAGGACCAGGAGCGGCAGGTTCTCCGAGGTGCCGCCGCCGCTCCGCGCGTGCAGGCGCAGGACCGTGCGGAGCTCCTCCGACGGGCTCGCCGCCGACGCGTGACCGCGCGAGGCGAGCCAGGCGCGCACGGACTCCAGGTCGTACAGCGGACTGCTCTCCGTGCCCCCGGACGGCTCGGGAAAGTCCTCGTGCCGACGGCGCCAGTTGCTGACCGTGGCACGCGTGACCCCCGCGATGCGGGAGATCTCGGCGGCGGTCACCTGGGCGGATGACTGGGGCATGGCAGGAGTCCTGGCCTCTCGGTGGCGAACAGTCAACAAGCTACAGCGGTCGTCAAATCTGTCAATGCGTTTGACGATGCTTTCAATGTTGTGCTTCTCTGTTCCTGCTTCCGCTTGGAAGTGTTCGCTGGACCTCCGGGGGGAGTCCCATGCGCCCGTCCATGCCGACCGCCGTCGTCGAGGGAATCCGGCTCACCGTGATGCCGTTCCGCGCCGACGCCGTCGTGGGAACGGCGCCCGTCGGGAGCGAGAGGCGGAGTACCGGGACGGCGGCGCCGCCAGGACCGGCACCTCCGGCCGCCTCGGCTCCGGCGGCGACGTGAAGGACTCCGGCGGCCGGGCCGCCGACGCGACCCTGCACCCCGCGACCGGGGCGGGCCGGAAGACCCGGGGCCTCCGAGCCCCGGCACGCCGCCGGGGCGCCCCCGTCACGTCACCGCATCACCCGCATCGCATCGCCCTGCAACGCACCGCACGCACAAGGAATCGGAGCACCACCATGACCTTCCAGCAGCCCGTCCCGCCGTCCGGCCACGGGACGCAAGGACCCTTCGGCCCCGACGCGCCCGCCGGCCCCGGACAGCCCGCTCGCGACCGCAGACGGTGGCTGAAGTACGGGGTGGTCGCCCTGGTCTCCCTCTTCGTCGGCGTCGGCATCGGCAGCAGCAGCGGTTCGGCGGACACCGGCAAGGAGACCACCGGCATCAAGACCGCGCCCCGGCCCACGGTCACCGTCACCGAGAAAGCCGAAACCGCAGCCCCCGAGCCCGCCCCCACCGTCACCGAGACCGAGACGGTGACCGCCAAGCCGAAGAAGACCGACAAGCCCGGACCGGCGACCAGCTTCTCCGGCGAGGGCGAGTACCTGGTCGGCGAGGACATCGAGGCCGGCACCTACAAGACGGCCGGGCCCGAGGACGAGTGGGGCTGCTACTGGGAGCGGGCCAAGGACGCCAGCGGCGAGTTCGGCTCCATCATCGCCAACAACAACCTCGACGGCCCGGGGCGCGTGACGCTCAACAGCGGCGAGTACTTCAAGACGAACAGGTGCCAGGAGTGGAAGAGGGCCGGCTGAGCCCCAGGGACCTGCGGCCACCACCGCCATACGCGACCATTGGGCGCGCTACCTGCGGATTCACGCTTTCGGGGGGAGGAGTAGGTGAAGCTTTTGCACGCGGTTACCCTGTCGGCGTGTACGACATGACCGACCCGGTTGCCGCCCGCCGCGCGGCGATAGCCGCCGAGAAGGAACGCCTGGCGAGGGCACGGGAGCGCCGGTCGAGCCGCGAACCGGCCGGCGCGAACGGCTTCGCCCAGCGCAAGTGGCGCTGGCTGGGCGTCAACGGGGCCGAGGCAGTCGACACCGTGCTGGCCGTGCTGAAGGACCTCCTCGAGGCGCCCACGCTGACGGACGGACAGCGGGACACCCTGAACAGGGCTGCCACCGGGGCGCCGGACCGGGAGGCGCTGCTTCCGGCGGTCCGGGCCGGCCTCGCGACGCTGGAACCGCAGGACGTCCTCGGACACCTGCGAGCCCTCTGGGCCGTCGGGGTCCGCTGGCTCAACGAGCCCGGCTCGGAACGGTGCCGGATCCTGTGCTCGACCGCCCCGGGAATCGAGCTCGTCAACGTCAGACACCGGGCGATCTCGGGCGGGCCCGCTTTCTCCCTGTTCGCCACGGCGGCGACACGGGGCGCGATTCCCGTGCCGAACGCCCATCTGCCGCACGTGCTGCCGTGGGCGCCGCTGTCCGTGATCGACGACCTCGTGGACCACGGCGGCCTGATGGCGGAGGACCGGCCCTGGGAGGTCCGGGACGAGGCCGACGCGCTCTACCTGCGCGCTCGGCTGGCCCCCTCGTCCATCGGCTCACAGGAAGCCGCGCGACTCGGCTGGGACGACTTCCTGCGCCGCCGGGCGTTCCTGGGCGGCAACACGATCGTCCGGCAGGAACCGGAGGACGTCTGGGACCTGCTGTACGACGTCGTGGCCGATGTCCACCTGCCGTCCCTGGACGCCCTGGACACCGCCCTGCCGCGCGCCCAGCAGATCGAACTGCGCAACCTGAAGTCGGGCGCCCTCAACGGGCAATGGGCCATGGAGACGGTCCGCGACAAGGGGCTCTGGAAACTGATGGCCGCCCTGTGGCGGCCCACCGAACCCGTCGATCCGACACGCAGCGACTTCCACGCCCTGGTCGCCCTCCGACGCGCGTACGACCTCATCAAGTCCGGGGACATGGCGGAGGCCGACCGCCAGGTGGAGGCCTTCCTGCGGAAACGCGCCGTCGATTCGCTCCCCGCGGAGCTGATGAGGGAGGCGTACACCCTCGCCGCCTACGTGGCCGTGGCCATGTCGGCCGGCGCGGGCGGGAGCGCGAAACTCGCCCTGGCCGAGGAACACGCTCTGAAGGCGGCGGAGACGGGCGATGCCACGGCGGAACGCAATCTCGCCCTCGTCCGCACCTGGAGGAACACCCTGAGGAACCAGCGGGGTCCGATGACGAACCCGTTCCTGGACCTCGGCCTGGACCACGCGGCCGAAGGATGGGAGCGCCACTGCCGGGACCTCTTCCGCCGGCACGAACTCGCCGGAGACCAGGCGAGCCAGGCACGGGTGAACCAGGCGGAGGACCGCATCCACGACGCCCTCCGTCACGAGGCGGGTCTGGACGTGTTCTTCCGGCTTCCGCTCGTCCGCTCCCACTACGAGATGCCGGACGCCGTGCCCCGGCAACTGGTGCCCCCACTGGAACCGATGGCCCGCCGTACCCCGCCCACCAGCGGTACGGACCTGGAGGCCATCCGCGCCCGGGCGGCCGTCGAACTGCTCGACGACTTCCGGAGCACCGCCCCCCACCTCGACCGGCACGGCCCCACCCGCTGACGGTCCCTTCCGACAGACGACGCACGACGGTGAGCGAGGCGCAACCAGTCCATGGACCCGAACAGGAGAACCGCGGCACGCCGTGGTGAGAAAAAGCTTCCCAAGAACGAGCGCGCCCATCGCCGCTGTCCGCACTGCGGGCAGATACAGCCGGGCAAGGACCGCAAGAACGCGCCGCACAAGCCCGGGGGACTGCGGCACCGCAGAGCGAAACAGCAGGCCACCGAGCAGCCCGCCGCCACGAAGCAGCAGGCCGCTCCCCGGGCGCCGGAGCCCATCGACGCCAAAACGATCATCCAGGGTGTGGTCGAACGGATCCCCGCCGCCCTGGAGGACACAGCCATGGGCGGCGACGTCCCGACCACCGGCCTCAACGTGGCCGTGCGCAAGGCCGTGCTGGACGAGTTCCGGACCCGGACCCAGTTCGCGGGACGTCTGGCGGAGATCGACGCACTGCTGTGGACGCGGACGGACCACGGTGGCGAACTCGTCAGCGACACGCTGCTGGACCATCTGCGGCAGATGCGCATCCTCAGGATCACGGATCCGGAGGAGAGCGACCGGTTCGTCGTCACGGAAGGCGAGGGCGACGGTCTCGAGGTGCTGCGCCCGGCATACGTGGACGAGCTGACCGGCAAGGTGATCATGGCCGGACATCTCCGGAGGGTTTCCGCGCACACCAGCGCAGTGGGGGGAGAAGAGTGACCACGGGCATCGACTTCGGTACCACCAACTCGGTGGCCGCACAGTGGAACGGCGAGTACGTCGAGGTCCTGGAACTCGGCGGACAGGGACTCGACGCCGACTGGGAGCGGCCCGGCTTCGAACTGCTCTACCCCTCGGTGGTGGGCACCAGTTCCCTCCGGTCCGGCGCCCTGTTCGGCTGGGAGGCCAAGCTCCGCTCGGAACAGGCCGTCGAAGCGTGCAAGCGCATGCTGCGCGAAGAGCCCCTCGTGACGATCGGAGGGCGGCGGTTCGCCGCGACCACCGCCGCCGCCGGAGTCTTCCGTTCCATGGCCGTCGCCGCGGAGGAGGAAGCCGCGACCGAGATCACGGAAGCCGTGATCACCGTCCCGGCCAACGCCACCGGAGCGGCCCGGTTCCGCACCCGCGAAGCGGCGCGGGCGGCGGGCATCACGGTCAAGACGCTGCTCAACGAGCCCACGGCCGCCGCCATCGCCTACGCCCACGCCGTGGAGGAGGACGGGGAGTTCCTCGTCTTCGACTGGGGCGGTGGGACCATGGACGCCACCCTGCTGCTGCACGAGGACGGCTTCTTCGACGAGAAGGCCAGCCGGGGCGTCAACCGCCTCGGCGGCCTGGAGATCGACGCACGCCTGCGCCGCATGGTCCTCGACCGTGCGCCCGCGCGCAGGGCGTGGTCCGAGTCCGAGCAGCGGCAGTTCGGTCTCGACCTCGAACGCAACAAGATCCTGCTGTCGTCCCAGGAGTCGGTGCGCATCACCACCCCGGACGGAGTCGCCGTGGAGATCGGGCAGGACGAGTTCTCCGCCGAGATCCAGGACCTCATCAGCCGGGCGCTCGACCCCGTCGAGGCCTGCCTCGAACAAGCCCGCATCGATCCGCGCGATCTCACCGCCGTCCTGATGATCGGAGGCAGCAGCCAGATCCCCGCGGTGCGCGAGGCCGTGGCCGAAGCGCTGGACTGCGAGCTGGTCGCCCCGGAACTGTGCGATCCGATGACCGCGGTCGCCGAAGGCGCCGCCATCACCGCGGCGGCCATGGACGGCGAACTGAAGAGCATCATCCGCGTCGTCAACACCCACGCACTGGGCACGGTCACCAAGGACCGCCACGGCAACCGCGCCTTCAGCGCGCTCATCGACCGCAACCAGCGGCTGCCCCAGCAGCGGACCAAGTCCTACCAGCCGTCCAAGGACGGAGTGCGCAGGCTGACGGTCGAGGTGTGGGAAGGAGACCCCGACCGGCCCGTCGACCACCCCGACAACGTCAAGCTGACCGAGCTCGTCCTGGACTACCCGCAGCGGTCCCAGGCGGAGGACGGTGTCTTCGACCTGGAGTACACCTACAGCAAGGAAGGGTTGCTGACGGTGAAGGCGACCCTGCAGAAAACCGGCGAGGTCGTCCTCGACGGCGAGGTCAGGGTCTTCGGCGACAGCACCGTGCCGCCGGAGATCGAGGAAGAGCTCAAGGCGCTGTTCGCGCTGCGCTCGGCGGAGCGCACGGCGCCCAGGCCCACCCACCCCCAGCGGAGCACCGCCGCCCCCTCCGACGGGCGGTACGACGGCACGCCCCGGCCGAAAACCGCGCCACCTTCCCCGGCCGTCCTGGCCTCCCTGCCCAGGAAGTCCGCTCCGGCGACCGGGCAGCAGTCCGCCGCCCTGGTCGTCGACGGGTCGAACCTGGCGTGGAACGGCCGCCCTCCGCGCGCGGCCGGCGGCCGCCCGAGCTTCCTCGCCCTTCAGGCAGCCGTCAAGTCGCTGCGCTTCAAGAACCCGGACAGGGACATCCACGTCGTCGTCGACGCGACGCTCCGGCACGACGTCGCTCCGGAGGAGCGCCCCCTGGTGGAGGAGGCCATCGCCGCCGGCACCGTGGTCCAGCCGCCCGCCGGCACCGAGGGCCGCGGAGACGCCCTGGTGATCAGCATCGCGGAGGAGATCGGCGGGGTGATCGTCTCCAACGACAACTTCGCCCCCTTCCAGAAGGCCCATCCCTGGCTGCTGGACGTCGGCCGAGTACTGGGCGCCACCCAGTCCCAGGGGGTCTGGGTCTTCAATCCGCGCAGGCCCAATCCCGCGGTGACGGGACGCCGCCACTGAGCGACCCCGCTGGCGGCGGATGCTGCGGAACAGGGGAGCGGCCGGCCGGTGAGGGCACCGCCGGCCGCCGCCCTCAATCCGTGTGTGCGGCGCGGTAGCGGACCGGCCGGTCCTCCACCTTCACCAGCAGACCCTCGCTCGCGAGATCGCGCAGGATCTGCCGGGTGCGCTTCTCCTGCGGATCATGCCCGGCGTCGCGCAGTGCACGCAGGCCGCGTGTGGTGTCCCAGTAACCGCCGTACGTGCGCACGGCCTTCTCGAGGTCGGCGCGCTGGCTGGAGGCCGGTTCGGTCAACGCTCCGCCCCCCGCGTCTCCTCGCCGACGGCGACGGGGTGCGCCTTCTTCGCGTGGCTGGCGATGCTCGCCGGTGCGCCGACGTAGTCGCACGCGGGGCACTTCCGCCACACGCCCTCGGACACGGCCCGCGCGCTCACCGAGTGTCCGGGGCCGTACCCGTGACCGTGCAGCAACTGGGCGACCGAGGAACCGTACTCGACCGCGAGCAGGGCCGCCTCCGCGACCTTGTCGTGGCCGGGGGCGAAGAACGATCCCGTTCCGACCTTCTTGGCGCAGCCGCACCGACAGGTGCCGGTCGGAGTGAGACGGGGAAGAGGCTTCGTCGTCATGACGTCACAGTAGGCCAACGACCGTGCCGGGCCAGGGCTTTCACCGTTTCACGGTCGTGCCCGAACCGCTGCGGGGAACACCGGGCACCGGGGCTCGTAGCGCTCCGGCCACGGTCGGCATCCGCGAACTCCGGCTCGCGCCCGGCCTGCCGGACCCGCTCCCGCCCCGGGACTGAGCCCCGCTCAATGGCGCTCGGGGGAGGAAGGCGGCCGGCGGGACGACGGGCACGAGTGTCCCGTCCGGTGCGCCCGGGGCCGACGCGGTGGATCGGAGCGTTCCGGCCGGGAAGGCGGGGTCCGGCGGCCGGCGGGGACGCCGGCCGTGCGGTGGGAGGCGCGTCCCGGCAAGTCGACGGATCGCGGCGGAGCGTGCTGTGGCCCGGCACGCGTACGACGACCGCGGACACGCCGGCACCTCCGCTTCCCCGGGGTTCGCTTCCCCGATGTGCCGATTACGCGGTCCGGGGCGTTCGCTGCCCGATCCCGCGGGCGGGAAGGCCGCCGAGTCCGTGGCCGAGGCGGCCTTTGATCCCTGCGGGCGAACCGCGGCCGCACCACGGACTCGCGCCGGGGGCCGTGTCGGGAACCGACCGCACCCCGGATGCGCCGCCATCGGTACCTTCCCCGGTCCTTCGGCTCCGCCGACGACACCCCCGGTCCCGGTTTCTGGCTTGTTCGGCCGACGGGATCCCCCCTCCATGAGGTGCCGCAGAGATGAAGCAGCCGATGCGTCGTGTCGCCGGCGTGGCAGCGGGACTGCCCGCCGCCGCCCTCATCGCCCCGGTCCGCCCGGCGGCGGGCCCGCGGAGACGGCCGTCACCACGGCGGGCGGGACGGGCCCTTGTCCGGCCGGCCACGAGACCGTGTCCGATCTGCCCGACCACACCGTGTACCGCCCGGACCCCCTGCCCGCGGACGAGAAACTGCCGAGCGCGGCATGGGGCAACGGGGCGTGCCGCGCGGACGGCACATGGTTCCGGAACATCCTCATCGAGGTCGCCTCGCACGGGTTCCTGGTCATCGCCAACGGCGAGCCCGGAGGGTCGGGCCGGACTGCGGCCCGTGCTCCGCCGACGGGGAGACCCGGCAGAAGAACCTGTCCCGACCGCGGCCGGCCCTGCCCTCGCCGCCCCGCCTCACCCGCCCGGGGCCCGTCCCCTGATCGAACATTTCTCCGCGGTGAGCTCCTCGGTGGTGCCGGCCGGTCTGCTGCACAGGACCGTCGTCTCCGAGACGCCGTCCGGGGTCCTCCGGACCCGCTTGAGGACGATGCTGTGGTCGCGCCGCTCGCGGTACGGGGGTGTGTGGGTGAAGTCGATCTTTCCGGTGGCCATCCCGTCGAGTTCGACGCCCCTGAGGTTGACCCAGGTCGCGGTGCGGCTCTGGGGTGCGTCCCCGAGGCTGGCCGCCCAGTGCAACGCACGCGTGGCGTCGTGGGAGAGGGCCGTCTGCCCGCTGGAGAACTCGGCGTCGTCGTACGTGACCTTCCTGCCCTCCAGCCAGGGGAGGTGATGGGCGGCGTCCTCGTAGAAGGTGGTCCGGGACGCGGCCTCCTCCAGCTCGGCCAGGGCGGCGTGGTACAGCGTGATCCGCGGGGTCACGCCGTCGCGGCCGCCCGTGCCGGAGAACCTGGCCTTGCTCAGGTCGTCGCCCGTGAGGATCGAGATGTCCTTGTCCGCGCAGTCCACTTCGGTGCCCAGCTGGGTCATCAGCGATCCGATGTCCTCGACCCGCCCGGCGAAGTAGATCACCGAGGGGACCTGCTCACCGCTGCAGATGTTCTCCGCGTGCAGCCGCAGTTCGGGTTTTCCGTTCGCCACCCGGTACCTCCGCTCGGGCAGCAGCCGAAAGCCCTTCTGCTTCAGCATCTCCCCGCCGTAGAAGGCCTGTTCGCCGGTGTAGCGGTCCTGGGACTTCTCGGTGTCGCGGGCCAGCACCAGGGCGTACGAGTCCTTCCCCGGGGTGCGCAGCTGCTCGGCGATGAGACCGAGCGCCTCCGCCTGGTGCTCGTCGGGGGCCGCGAGGCTGAACCAGTTGGAGAAGTCCTTCGGCAGGTAGGTGGCCGAGTTGGTGCCGGAGACGATGGGCAGGCCCGCCGCGTGGAGCCGGTCCGTGACGTCGGAGCTGCTCTCCAGGTCACGGCCGAAGCCGACGACGCCGACGACGGTCGGGTCGCGGTCGGCGTACCGCGCGATCGCGTCGGCCGTGACGCGCTGGTGCCCCATGTCCGCACCGCCGTTGGCGAGCAGCACCCGCAGTTTCACCGTGTAGTTCTCGTTGACGACGCGCTGGGCGAGGTACACCCCGGCCAGCTCCTCGGCGCCCTTGACCAGTGAGGACTCCACCGGGGAGGAACTCAGCGGCCCGGCGTACACCACCGTGACGTAGGCCTCGGAGTGGTCGCGCAGCACCTCGGCGTTCTCGGCGTGCACCAGCTTCTCCAGGTCGCGCAGCCTCCTGGCCTCCTCGTCGGTCCCGCCCCGGAGGTACGCGCCGAACCGGACGTCCCCGGTGGCTATCCCGACGCACTCCGTGCCGTCGCCGGGCGCGGGACGCCGTTCGGTGTCGCGGTTGGCGGTCAGCAGACCCGCCGAGCAGTACGTCCGGTGCAGTTCACGGGAGTGGACGACGCCCGTGGTGACGGCGAGGACGAGGACGAGGAGCAGGCTGTGCGCCGACCACACCACGCGGACCAGGGGCGGCCGGTGCCTGGCCCTGACGCACCGCCACTCCGTCTCCCGCAGCTGCACCAGTTCCTCCCGGGGCAGGGGGATCCTGAGCACCCAGGGCAGGGCGTTCGTCCGGCTCGGGGACTGGTCGGCCCGGAGGTTCCCGGCCCATTCGTCGTACCAGTCCCGCAGCCGCTGCCGGCGGCGCGAGAGCCGGGACGGGGACTGCGCCCGGTCGGCCGGCGGGTCCCCGTCCGCGCCGCGGTCGAGCAGCGCGGCGTCGTCCGCCGCCACGCCCGCCACGATCAGCAGCGGGTCGAGTTCGCTGCGCCGGCTGCGGACGTCGCTGACCGCCCTGATCAGTTCGATGCCGCCGTTCTCCCGGCCCGCCCGGCGCAGGAACAGCACCGGCGGACGCGTCCGCTTGAACCCCCGCAGGTCCCAGCTGCCGCGCCGGTGGTTGTCCCGCAGGTCCTCGAAGAGCGCCAGCACGTACAGCTGGAGGGGGAACGGGCCGCCCTCCCGCATGGCCTCGGCCACGTCGTAGGCGCGGGCCGCTATGGCTCCCCAGGAGCGGACGGGCCGCAGCAGCCGCACGCTGGTCGACTGCCGGCGGGCGGCGGACTGGAGGAACGTCGTGGTCAGGAACCACCGGCTCTCCCTGCGCAGCCACAGGAAGAGAGGCGCGCGGCCGGGGACGTGGTTCAGGACGGCGAGCAGGATCATCAGTCCGACGCCGGCCAGCACGGCGACGTACCACTCGGGGCGGGTGAGCAGCGCGGTGAAGGCGCCCAGGACGCCCATGGGGAGGAACTGCTGCACGTCGGTGAGCAGTATCTGCCGGCGCGGGGGTCTGCGGGGGCGCCAGCGCTGCCGGGCCAGGATGCGCAGCAGATGGATCTGGGCCTGCTCCCGCTGGGCGTTCCCGTCGGGAGTGCCGGCGGGGGAGGTCGGCCAGTGCTCGCGCATCTCCGGATCGTCGGTGGCCTCCTGCAGGGCGCGGACGAGGCCCAGGCGGGGAAAGGAGTAGGGCCGGTAGGCGGCGGACCGGTCGCCCCACTTCCTGGAGTCGCCGAGGTCGCGCAGGAGCCGCGCGGCCCGGGCCGTGGGGTCGAGGTGGTCTCCCGGCTGCGGCTCGGTCGGGGCGACGGCCAGGCGGGTGCCGTGGCGCTGCTGCCCTTCGCGCAGTTCGTCGACGAGTTCGGTGACGCGGTCGTCGTCGGCGGGGTCCTCGGCGTGCAGCACGATGACCGGCATCGGCGGATCACCGGTCCGGAAGTCCTGGATCAGGGACTCCAGCTGTCGTTGGACGTCGATGCCCGCCTCGGTCGACATGCCCGGGTGGCCGCCCGGGCAGTCCTGAGGGAAACTCTGGCCGCGCCCCTGCATGGACACCCCCCGTGGTCGTAAGACACATGTGTCGCAAGCGTCTTGCGAGGATATCGCCTGCCTCCGACAGCCGTCCCCGGCGGAACGACGATCGGATCGGTTCACGCGATCGGGTGATGCCGCGCGTCCACGGGGCGCTGACGGCGGCCCACCGCGCCCGTCCGGTCGGGTACGGGCGCAAGGACCTGGTCCGGCCGCTCGGCGCGGCGGGCGCCGAGCAGCCGGTGAGGGGCGGCGCGCCGGGGGTGCGAGCCGGTGAGGGGCGGCTCAGGACAGGGCCGACGGGCCCGGTGCGAAGTCCGGGTCCACCTGGTCCGCCAGGTCCCGGCCCGTCGCCTCGTTCGCCCACGCGCGGGCGTTGCGCAGGTGGAACTCGACGGCGTGACGGTGCAGGCGGTCCCAGTCCCGGGGGTGCGCGTCGACCGCCTCGCGCAGGACGTCCAGGGCGTGCCGGTTGTGGGACTCCAGCTCCCCTCGGGGGCGGCCCCGTTCCGCCGCCCGTACCCAGTCCGAGTGCACCAGATGGGTCAGCAGGTCGTCCCCCACCTGCTCCTTGAGGAAGAGCAGGTCGTCCTCGCAGGTCACCTTGTTGCCGACCACCGCGATCCGGACGCCGAACTCGCGCGCGTGGTCGCGGTACTGGCGGTAGACCGACACGCCCTTGCGGGTCGGCTCCGCCACCAGGAACGTCAGGTCGAAACGGGTGAACAGGCCCGACGCGAACGCGTCCGCGCCCGCCGTCATGTCGACCACCACGTACTCGCCGGGACCGTCGACCAGGTGGCCGAGGTACAGCTCCACCGCGCCCAGCTTGGAGTGGTAGCAGGCCACCCCGAGGTCGCTCTCGTCGAACTCGCCGGTCACCATCAGCGGTACGCCGCCGGCGTGCCCGACGTGGCGCGCGTGCAGCTCGTCGTCGCCGAGCAGGCGCAGCAGACGTGAGCCGCGCCCGGGCGGGGTCGTCTTGACCATCGCCTCCCGCGAGGGGATCCGCGGGTTGGTGCCGCGCAGGTAGTCCTTGATGTCGCCCAGGTGCGGGCCCAGGGCGGGGGCGGTGAAGGGGCGGTCGTCGTCGGGGGCGAGCGCCTCGGCCAGGTGCTGGTTGATGTCGCCGTCGACGGCCAGGACCGGGGCGCCGGAGCGCGCCAGGTGGCGGGAGAACAGCGCCGACAGCGTGGTCTTCCCGCTGCCGCCCTTGCCGACGAACGCCACCCTCATGACCGCTCCGAACCCTTGAAAATGAATGTCATGTGGGTAGGTTCGGGGGCTCGCCGAACACTGTCAAATCGGGGTCCGGACGCCCGGATGATCAACGTCCGCGCTTGATGCATATGATGTGCAAGTGCACGACTACACCATCAGGACGGCAACCCCGGACGATCTCGGCGCCGCCCGGGCGGTGATGCTCGACACCGTCTACCGCGACTTCGGCACCGGCTACGTCCCCCGCTGGCACGGCGACATCATCGACCCGGCCGGCGCCTACCTGGCCTCGCCCCGGCACACCCTCCTGGTCGCCGTCGACGAGCGGGACGGGAGCGTCGTCGGCACCGGCGCGCTGGACTCGCGCGGCCCCCTGCACCCGCCGAACCCGCCGGACGTCGCCGAGCGGTTCCCGTCGGGGGAGACGGCGCAGCTGCGGCGGATCTACGTGCGGCCCGGCCACCGGCGCCGGGGGATCGCGCGGCGGCTCGTCGGCGCGCTGCTCGACTTCGCCGTCGCCGACGGCGGTTACCGGGCCGTGTACCTGCACACGGATCCGTCCGTGCCCGGCGCCGAGGCGTTCTGGCGGTCGGTCGGGAAGGTCGTGCACGACGAGCGCGAGGACCCCGGCGGCGGGCAGGGCATCGTGCACTTCGAGGTGCCCGCGGGATGGTCGCCGGAGCGGCGGGACCCCCGGCCCTAGGGTGAAAATCGTTTTCATGTAAGCTGCCGGGCGGCCCCTCGCGCCACCGCACCGCCCCGCCTCCGACGAACCGAGGATCATGCGCGTCCCCCGCTCCCGCCTCCGCACCCGTTCCCGTCTGCTCGCCGCCGCGCTGCTCGCACCGCTCCTGGCCGGCTGCTTCGCCGCCGGCGACGGACCGTCACCGGACGACGCCAAGGACGGCTCCCGCCTGCGCGTGGCCCTCGCCTTCCCGCCCGCCGAGAACCTCTCCCCGTACGGCGCCGACGCCACCCTCCTCAGCCGGCTCGGCGTCACCGAAGGACTCACCTCCCTCGACGCCAACGGCGCCGCCGCGCCCGCGCTCGCCGCGTCCTGGCGCCGGGAGAACGCCCGCACCTGGGAGTTCACCCTGCGCGAGGCCACCTTCCAGGACGGCACCGACGTCACCCCGGCCGCGGTGGCCGCCGCGCTCGGCCACGCCGCCGAGGCCGAGCCCGCGCCCGCCGCCCTGTCCGGCGTCACCCTCACCGCCGAGGCCGACGGCGCCCGCGGCCTGCGCATCACCACCAGCGAGCCCGACCCGGTCCTGCCGCTGCGCCTGTCCAGCCCGAGCCTCGCCGTGCTGTCCGCGAAGGCGTACCGCGAGGACGGCCGCGTCGACCCCGTCGGCACCGCCACCGGCCCCTTCGAGATCACCGGGGTGACCGGGTCCTCCGCCGCCACCCTCGACCGGTTCGACGACTACTGGGGCGGCCGCGCCCAGGCCGCCGGCATCGACGCCCGGTTCATCGCCGACGGCACCGCCCGCGCCAACGCCCTGCGCACCGGCGAGGTCGACATCGCCGAGGCCGTGCCCGTCGCCCAGGCCGCCACCCTGGAGGAGGCCACGCGCCGGGAGACCGCCACCACCCGCACCACCAGCCTGCTCCTCAACACCGCGGCCGGGCCGTTCGAGGACCCCAGGGTGCGGGCCGCCGCCCGGCGGGCCGTCGACACCTCCGTGCTCGCGAAGGACGTGTACGAGGGGCACGCCGACCCCGGCGCCGGCATCTACGGGCCCGCCGTCACCTGGGCCGAGGGCAAGCGCACCGAGCCCGCCGGCCGGGCCCGGCCGGGCGGCGCCGAGGGCACGGCGATCACCCTCGCCACCTACGACAACCGCCCCGAACTGCCCGAGGTCGCCCAGGTGATCGAGCGGCAGCTCCGGAAGGCCGGATTCACGGTGAAGCTGGAGGTGCGGGAGTACTCGCGGCTGGAGAGCGACGCCCTGGCCGGGAAGTTCGACGCGGTCGTCCTCGCCCGCAACACCCTGCTCGACACCGGCGACCCCGTCGCCGTCCTCTCCGGCGACTACACCTGCGACGGCGGCTACAACATCGCCCAGCTGTGCGACAAGGCCGTCGACCGGGCCGTCGCCGCGGCCGAGGAGACCGCCGACCCCGGGAAGCGGCAGGACGCGGCGATGGCGGCCGAGGCGGCGATCCTCGGCACCGACGCCGTCGTGCCGCTGGTCCACCAGCGCGTCGTCACCGGCGTCGGCGCCGGGGTGCGGGGCGTGCTCCTCGACCCGTACGAGCGCGTCCTCGTGGGCACCGGGACGCGGCGCTGACGATGCGGCAGGTCCTGTGGCGCGCCGCGCTCGCGGCCGGCCTGGTGTGCGGCGTCGGCCTGCTGCCCTGGCTGACGCGGACCGACCCGGCGCTCACCGTCCTCAAGGCCAGGTCGGCCGAGCGCGATCCGTCCCCCGAGGCGCTGGCCGGCATCCGGGCGCACCTGGGGCTGGACCGGGGGCCGGCGCACCTGCTCGGGCAGTGGCTGGGCGGACTGGCGCGCGGGGACGCCGGACGGTCGTGGATCTCCGGCTCCGAGGTCCTGCCGGACGTGCTGCGGGCGCTGGGCGCGTCGCTGCTGCTGATGGCGGTGGCGCTGGTGGTCGCCGCCGGCACCGCCGCGCTGGTGTGCGCCCGCACCCTGCGCACCGCCGGGCGCGTGCGCCGGGGCGGCACCGGTTCCGCGCTGCTCGCCGCGCTGCCCGAGTTCCTCGTCGCCTCCGTGCTCGCCACCGTCGTCGGCGTCCAGCTCGGCTGGCTGCCCGCCCTCGGCTGGTACGGGCCGCGGTGGACGGTGCTGCCCGCGCTCGCCCTCGGCCTGCCCGCCGGGGCCGTGCTCGGGCGGCTCCTCGACGACCTGCTGCCCGGCGCCTTCGCCGAGCCGTGGGCGCCGGCCGCCGCCGCCCGCGGCATCCCCCGCGGCCGCATCGCCCGGCAGGCGCTGCGCCGCTGCCTGCCCGCGCTGCTGCCCAACCTCGGCCTGTTCGCCGTCGGCCTGACCGGCGGAGCCGTCGCCGTCGAGCAGATCTTCGACATCCCCGGGCTCGGCCGCACCACCCTCCAGGCCGCCCTCGCCCAGGACCTCCCCGTCCTGCAGGCGGGCACCCTCGCCCTGGTGCTGCTCGCCGCCCTGACGACCGGCGTCACCCGCCTGGCCGCCCGCCTGCTCACCGGCCCCGCCCTGCGCGACGGCGCCCTGCCCACCCTGCACCGGCCCGCGCCGCCCGCCCGCGGGGTCCTGCCGTTCGCGTACGGCGCCCTGCTGCTCGGCGTCGTCGCCCTCGGCCTGCCCCGCGACCCGCTCGCGCTGCACCCCGGCGAACGCCTGCAACCCCCCTCCCGGGCGCACCCGTTCGGCACCGACGCGCTCGGCCGGGACCTGCTCGCCCGGATCGGGCACGGCGCCCTGGACACCCTGCTGCTCGCCCTCGGCATCAGCGCCGCCGCGCTCGTGCTCGGCGTGCTGCTGGGCCTCGCGCCCCGGCTGTCCGGGCCGCTCGTCGACACCGTCAACGCCGTGCCGCCGGTCCTCGCCGCGCTGCTCGTCACCGCCGTCGCCGGCCGCGGCGCCGCCACGCCCGCGCTCGCCGTGACCGCCGTCGCCTGGGCCCCGCTCGCCGCGCACACCTCCGCGCTGCTCCAGCAGGAACGCGCCACCCTGCACCTGACGGCCACCCGCGCCCTCGGCGCCGGCCGCCGGCACATCCTGCGCCGCGCGCTCCTGCCCGCCGTGCTGCCGCCGGTCACCCGGCACGCCCTGCTGCGGCTGCCGGGCATCGCCCTCGCCCTCGCCTCGCTCGGCTTCCTCGGCCTCGGCGCCCAGCCGCCGTCCCCCGAGTGGGGCCTGCTGCTCGCCGAGAACCAGCCCTACGCCGAGCGCGCCCCCTGGGCGGTCCTCGCCCCGGCGGCCGTCCTCGCCCTGCTGGGCGCCCTGGCGGTGACCGCGGCGGGCGGCGTGCGCCGGCCGCGGCGCCGTACGCCCGCCGCGGTGGCCGAAGAACCCTCCCGCACCCGGGAACCGGCGGTGACGCGATGACCGCGCCGTCGCCGACGGTCCTGCGCAAGGCCGCCGGGCGCCCCCGGCTCCCCCCGCTGCTGCGGCTGCTGATCCTCACCCAGCTCGCCTTCAACGTCGGCTTCTTCGCCGTGCTGCCCTTCCTGTCCGAGCACCTGGGGCGGACCGTGGGCATGGCCGGCTGGCTGGTCGGGTTCGTGCTCGGCCTGCGCACCTTCAGCCAGCAGGGCCTGTTCGTGGTGGGCGGGGCGCTCGCCGACCGGTACGGCGTCCGGCCCGTGGTGCTCGCGGGCTGCGCGCTGCGCATCGCCGGGTTCGGGTGGCTGGGGTACGCGGAGCGGACCTGGGCGGTCATCGGGGCCGTCCTGCTCATCGGGTTCGCCGCCGCGCTGTTCTCGCCCGCGGTCGAGTCGGAGGTCGCCCGGCAGGCCGTGCTCTGGGAGGAGGCGGGCGGCGGGCCCCGCACCCGGGTGCTGGCGCTGTTCACCGTCGCCGGACAGGCCGGGGCGTTCACGGGGCCGCTGCTGGGCGCGCTGCTGCTGGCGGTGGACTTCCGCACCGCGTGCCTGGCCGGCGCCGCGATCTTCGTCCTGGTCCTCGCCGGGCACGCCCGGCTGCTGCCGCAGCACATCCCCGGCCGGACGCGCACCCGGCTGCGGGGCGGGCTCGGACCGCTGGTCCGCAACCGCCGCTTCCTCGCGCTGTGCTGCGCGTACGGCGCCTACCTGCTCGCCTACAACCAGCTCTACCTGGCCCTGCCCGCCGAGGTGGAGCGGGCCGCCGGCTCCCGGGCGCCGCTGGCCTGGCTGTTCGCGCTGTCCTCGCTGCTGGTGGTGACCGCGCAGCTGCCCATGACGCGCTGGGCGGGCCGGCGGCTGGACCCGCGCCGGTCCATGGCGGCCGGACTGCTGCTGGTCGCGGCCGGGTTCGCCGTCGTGGCGCTCGCCCGGCCCGCCGGCTGGACGGGCACCGCCGGGCTGCTGCCCGCCGCCGCCTTCGTCGTCCTGCTCACCCTCGGGCAGATGCTCGTCGCGCCCGTCGCCCGCGCCTGGGTGCCCGACCTCGCCGAGGACGGCCGGCTCGGCCTGTACACGGGGGCCCTGTCCTCGGTGTCCGGGCTGATCGTGCTGGCCGGCAGCTCCGCGGCCGGCACGCTGCTGGACAGCGGCCTGCCGGGCGCCGTGCCCTGGCTGGCGCTGGCCGCCGTACCGCTCGCGGCGGTCGCGCTGCTGCCGCGCCGCCGCTGAGCGAAGGATTCCCCGGCGTCGCCGGGGAAGCACTCCCGCGGTCCGGGACCGCGCAGCTCCAGCTGCCACGAGGGGAGAGCCCCGGTGCCACGGGGGAGTCCTCGCCGCCACCGGGCGACGAGCCCCTGGCCGTCACCGGGCGGCGTCGCCGGCCCGGTCGCGCCGAGCGGCGGCAACGCCCGCGAGCGCGCCGTGCCGCCGGCCGGGGCGCGCCCGGCACCCCGGCCGCGTATCGTCGTGGACGTCAGCCCGTCGAGCGCCGGCCGGTCCGCGGCAGGCGCCCCGCGCCCGGAGGCCCACCCGGTATGACCGACGTCCACCTGTGGCTGCGCCACGAGGTCCGCGGCACCGAGCGGCGCACGCCGATCGTGCCCCGCGACGCCCGTCGGCTCGTCGAGAGCGGGGCCGTCCTCACCGTCGAGGAGTCCCCGCAGCGGATCTTCCCCGTGGCGGAGTACGAGGCGGCCGGCTGCCGTGTCGCGCCCGCGGGCTCCTGGGTGTCGGCGCCCCGGGACGCCGTCGTCGTCGGACTGAAGGAACTCCCCGACGAGCCCGCCGGGCTGACGCACCGCCACGTCTTCTTCGGGCACGCCTACAAGCGGCAGCCGGGGGCGGCGGACCTGCTGCGGCGGTTCGCCGCCGGGGGAGGACGGCTGTACGACCTGGAGTACCTGGTGGACGACACCGGCCGGCGCCTGACCGCCTTCGGGTTCTGGGCCGGCTACCTGGGGGCGGCCCTGACGGTGCTCCGGCACCGGGGCAGGCTGGCGGCGCCGCTGACGCCCACCACCAGGGACGAGCTGGACCAGGCGCTGCGGCCCGCCGCCGGCGACGCGGAGTTCACCGCGCTGGTGACCGGCGCCCTGGGCCGCAGCGGCCGGGGCGCCCGGACGGCGTTCACCGTGGCGGGCGTCGAGCCCACCGCCTGGGACCTGGCGGAGACCGGGAACCTGGACCGGCGGGCCCTGCTCGGCCACGACGTGATGGTGAACGCCGTGCTCGCCACCAGCCCCGTCCCGCCCTTCCTGCGCGAGCGGGACCTCGACGACCCCGCCCGCCGCCTGCGCACCCTGTGCGACGTCACCTGCGACGTCGGCTCCCCGCTGAACGTGCTGCCCGTCTACGACCGCACCACCGACTGGGACGAGCCCGCGCGCCGGCTGCGCGAGGACCCCCCGCTCGACCTGATCGCCATCGACAACCTGCCGTCCCTGCTGCCGGAGGAGTCCAGCACCGACTTCTCGGCGGCGCTGCTGCCGCTGCTGCTGGAGTTCGGCGTGGGCGGCCCCTGGGGCCGCTGCCTGGACCGGTTCCACCAGGCCTGCCGCGAACTCGGCGTCGAGCCGCGGGAGGCCTGACGCGGCCGGCGCCGGCGGCACCGCCCCGCCGGGACGCCCGGGCGGCCCCGGGGGCGCGGTGCCGCCCGCGTCGGCGCGAGGACGCCGCCCGGGCCGGGCGGCCGAGCGGCCCGGGCCGCCGCCGGGCTCAGTCCGCGATCGCCTCGTGCACCAGCCGCTTGAGGTCCGGGAAGACCGTGTGCGAGGACTGCGGCCGCAACTGCGTCATGAACTGCAC
The DNA here is from genome assembly GCF_039533365.1 of Streptomyces glaucus. Lineage (NCBI taxonomy): Bacteria > Bacillati > Actinomycetota > Actinomycetes > Kitasatosporales > Streptomycetaceae > Streptomyces > Streptomyces glaucus. The sequence goes on along the minus strand of NZ_BAAATK010000003.1, from coordinate 116,883 downwards.
CGTCAGATCACGGCCCGGATCGACCCAGAACGTCGTCGTCGCCACCCCGCTCCAGCCGTACGTGCCGAGCCCGGAGGGCGCCTGGGTGCGGTCCGGGTCGATCACCACGGAGACCCCAAGGCCGAAGCCGACGCCCTCGTTGCCGGGCTCGTCATGGGCGGGGCGGCTGCCGAAGGCGCGCAGGTCGGCGCCGCCGGGCAGGTGGTTGCGGGTCATCAGGTCCACCGTTTCGGGGGCGAGCAGCCGGGTGCCGTCGAGTTCGCCGCGGCGCCGCAGCAGCTCCATGAACCGGTGCACGTCGTGCGCGGAGGCCACCATGCCGCCGCTGCCGGACAGGAACCGCGGCCGGCCCCGCAGCGGCAGCCCGGGGATCGGCTCGACACCGCCGCCGTCGCGCTCCCCGTACAGCTCGGCCAGCCGCCCCGCCTGCTCGTCCGTGACGCAGAACCCGGCGTCCGCCATGCCGAGCGGGCCGAAGACCCGCTCGGCGAGGAACACGTCCAGCGGCTGCCCCGACACCACCTCGATCACCCGGCCCAGCACATTGCTGGCGACCGAGTAGTTCCACTGCGTGCCCGGCTCGAACTGCAGCGGCAGGCTCGCGTACAGGTCGACCGTCTCGGCCAGGTCCGCGCCCGGACGCACCGACGACTCCAGGCCGGCCGCGCGGTAGAGGGCGTCGACGGGGTGGGTGCGGTAGAAGCCGAAGGTCAGGCCGGCGGTGTGCGTCATCAGGTGCCGGACCAGCACGGGCCCGTCGGCGGGGCGGGTCTCGGTGTCCGGGCCGGAGCCGCCGACGTACACCCGCGGATGCGCGAAGGCCGGGAGGTGGCGGGCCACCGGGTCGTCGAGCGACAGCCGGCCCTCCTCCACCAGCAGCAGCGCCGCCACCGTGGTCACCGGCTTGGTCATGGAGTAGATCCGCCACAGGGTGTCGGGCTCGACGGGCAGCCCGGCCGCGAGGTCGCGCCGGCCGTGCACGGTCAGGTGCGCGACGCGGCCACCACGGGCCACGGCCACCAGAAAGCCGGGCAGGCGGCCCTCGTCGACGTGGTGGGCGAAGTGCCGGTCGAGACGGTCCAGCGCCTTCGGGTCCAGCCCCACCTCGTCCGGGTCGGCCTCTTGTCGCAGCTGTGCCATCGCTCTCCTCCGTCGCGTTCGTCGAGGTGCGGTCCGGCCTACCCGCCGCGGACGCCCTCAGACCTCATCGTGGCCGGGGAAGCACCGGGGAACACGTGCACGGCCGGGATCTTCACCAGGACCGGCCATCCCGGTGAACGGCCCGCTCCGCGGGAATGGGCCGCCGCGTCCGGCCCGTTGACGCAGGCATGACTCAGGACGCCACGCAGGACGCACTGCTCCGGCTGCTCTCCGAGAGCCACGGCGGGGTGCTCGTCACCCTCAAGCGCGACGGCCGCCCCCAGCTGTCGAACGTCACCCACGCCTACTACCCCGACGAGCGGGTCGTCCGCGTCTCGGTCACCGACGACCGCGCCAAGACCCGCAACCTGCGCCGGGACCCCCGCGCCTCGTACCACGTGACCACCCCCGACCGGTGGTCCTACGCGGTCGCCGAGGGCACCGCCGACCTCTCGCCGGTCGCCGCCGACCCGCACGACGCCACGGTCGAGGAGCTGATCCGCCTCTACCGCGACGTCCAGGGCGAGCACCCCGACTGGGACGACTACCGGGCCGCGATGGTCCGCGACCGCCGCCTCGTCCTGCGGCTGCGGGTGGAACGGGTCTACGGGGTCTCCCGGGGTTAGGCCCCCTCCGGCGCACCCCGGGGCCCCGCGGCCGGCACGGCTCACGGGGCCCCGCACGGCGGGCGCGGTCAGGCCGTCGCCGTCTCCGGCCGCGCCGCCTCGGCCCGGTCCCGCTCGCCGAGCCGCTCGGTGGGCACCTCGTGGGTCTCGCGGGCGGAGAGCGCGGCGATCACCGGCGGGACGCACAGGGCCGCCGTGAACAGGGCCACCGCCGACCAGTCGTCGCCGTCGGGGCCGGCGATCCGCGCGGCGAAGGTGACCGCGAACCCGGCCACGGCGAAGCCGATCTGCGTGCCGATCGCCACCCCGGACAGCCGGACCCGGGTGGAGAACATCTCGCCGTAGAAGGCGGGCCACACCCCGTTCGCGGCGCTGTAGACGACACCGAAGGCGACGATGCCCAGGAGCAGGGTCAGCGGGTAGGAGCCGGTCGAGATCGCCCACAGGTACAGGAACATCGTCACCGCGCTGCCGGCGGCGCCGACCAGGAACACCGGGCGGCGGCCGATGCGGTCGGAGAGGGCGGCCCACAGCGGGATCGCGGCCAGCGCGACCAGGTTGGCCAGCGCGCCCACCCACAGCATCGAGGAGCGGGACATCCCCACCGAGTCGCCGGTCGCGTACGCCAGCGCCCACACCGTGAAGATCGTGCTGACCGAGGCGATGAGCGCGCCCGCGACCACCCGCAGCACGTCCGCCCAGTGCTCCCGCACCAGCACCGCCAGCGGCAGCTTCACCACGCCCTCGCGCGAGGCCTGCTGCGCGAAGGCGGGGGTCTCGTCCAGGTTGCGGCGGATGGCGTAGCCGACGACGGCGACCGCGACGCTCAGCCAGAACGGGATCCGCCAGCCCCAGGACAGCAGCTGCTCCTCGGGGAGCGCGGCGATCGGGAGGAAGACCAGGGTGGCCAGCAGCTGGCCGCCCTGGGTGCCGCTGAGGGTGAAGCTGGTGAAGAAGCCGCGCCGGCCCGGCGGCGCGTGCTCCAGCGTCATGGAGTTGGCGCTGGCCTGCTCGCCCGCCGCGGAGACGCCCTGCAGCACCCGGCACAGCACCAGCAGCACCGGCGCGAGGGTGCCGACCTGGTCGCGCGTGGGCAGACAGCCGATGAGGAACGTCGACAGGCCCATCAGGATCAGGGTGAACACCATGATCTTCTTGCGGCCCATCCGGTCGCCGTAGTGGCCGAGGAAGAACGCCCCGAGCGGCCGGGCGGCGTACGCGACGCCGAACGTGGCCAGGGACAGCAGGGTCGCGGTGGCCGGGTCCGACTCGTCGAAGAAGACCTCCGGGAAGATCAGGGCGGCCGCGCTGCCGTAGATGAAGAAGTCGTAGTACTCCAGGGCGCTGCCGATCCAGGCGGCGGTCGCGGCTTTCCTCGGCTGTCCGGGCGGGGCGTCGGGGGCGGGGACGGACACGGCGTGCTCCTTCGGGGGAGTCCGGCGCAGGCGGACGGGGATGCGGGGGAGGGATGCCGGTTCCCTGGGGTGACGGGTCGGCCGTGCCGGGCGCGACCCGGCTAATTAACCCACTGGATAGTTAGTAGGGGTTGGGTAGGGATGTTGCGCCCGCGTTTCCCGGGTGTCAAGGGGCCGTGCCGTGGGCGTGCGGCGCGGCTCAGTCCGCCGCGCGCTCCGCGGTCAGGTAGGCGATCACCATGTCGCCGAGCATGGCGCGGTAGTGCTCGCGCTGGGCGGGATCGACCAGGTCACGGCCGAACAGGGCGCCGAAGGTGTGCCGGTTGGAGACCCGGAAGAAGCAGAACGCGCTGATCATCGCGTGCAGGTCGACGGCATCGACGTCGGCCGTGAACAGCCCCGACCTGCGTCCCTCCGCCAGGATCCGGCGGATCACCTCCAGCGCCGGCGAGCCCATCCTCCCGAGTTCCTCCGAGGCCGCGATGTGCTCCGCCTCGTGGATGTTCTCGATGCTGACCAGGCGGATGAAGTCGGGGTGCTGCTCGTGGTGGTCGAAGGTCAGCTCCGCCAGGCGCCGGATGGCCGCCACCGGGTCCAGGTGCTCGACGTCGAGCTGCTGCTCGGCCTCGCGGATCACGCCGTACGCCCGCTCCAGCACGGCCGTGAACAGCTGCTCCTTGCCGCCGAAGTAGTAGTAGATCATCCGCTTCGTGGTGCGGGTGCGGGCGGCGATCTCGTCGACGCGGGCCCCGTCGTAGCCCGCCCGCGCGAACTCCCGGGTGGCCACGTCGAGGATCTCGGCCTTGGTGCGGGCGGCGTCACGGGTGCGCCCGCCTGGTCGTACCGGTTCGTCGACGCTGGTCATCGGATTCCTTCGGGCAAGGGGCCAGTGCCGGTGATTGTAGAAGCCCGGCTCCGCCGCCGTGCCGGGCGAGGGGTTCCCGGAGGCTTCCCAAGGGCGCGGACTTGCTGCTATGACTAACTCACCAGTTCGTACATAACCGAGCCGCTCTGGAGGTCCGCGGTGGCCAAGGACTCGTATCTCGTCGGCCTGATCGGTTCCGGCATCGGCCCGTCGCTCAGCCCGGCCCTGCACGAGCGGGAGGCCGACCGCCAGGGGCTGCGCTACCTGTACCGGCTGATCGACATCGACACCCTCGGCGTGCCGCCCGAGGCGGTGGGCGACCTGGTGCGCGCCGCCCGCGACCTGGGCTTCGACGGCCTGAACATCACCCACCCGTGCAAGCAACTGGTCGTCGGGCACCTGGACGAGCTGGCCCCGCAGGCCGAGGCGCTGGGCGCGGTCAACACCGTGGTCTTCGACGGCGGCCGGGCGATCGGCCACAACACCGACGTCACCGGCTTCGCCGCCTCCTTCGCCCGCGGCCTGCCCGACGCACCGCTGGAGCGGGTGGTGCAGCTCGGCGCGGGCGGCGCGGGCGCGGCCGTCGCGCACGCCCTGCTCACCCTGGGGGCCGGGCGGATCACCGTCGTGGACGCGCTGCCCGAGCGGGCCGCCGCCCTCGCCGCGGCCCTGAACCGGCACTTCGGCACCGGCCGGGCGGCCTGCGCCGCCCCCGACGCCCTGCCGAAGCTGCTCACCGGGGCCGACGGCGTCGTCCACGCCACCCCCACCGGCATGGCCGCCCACCCCGGACTGCCCCTCGCGGCCGAACTGCTGCACCCCGGACTGTGGATCGCCGAGGTGGTCTACCGGCCGCTGGAGACCGAGCTGCTGCGCACCGCCCGCGCGCGGGGCTGCCCCGTCCTCGACGGCGGCGGCATGGCCGTCTTCCAGGCCGCGGACGCGTTCCGCCTGTTCACCGGGCGGGAACCGGACACCGCGCGGATGCTCGCGGAGTTCGCCGGGCTGGCGGACGCCGTGGGAAGCCCCCGGTGACGCGCGGACCACGGCAGACGACCGCAGAGAAAGGCACCGACGTGCGCACGTCCATCGCCACCGTCTCCCTGAGCGGATCCCTCACCGAGAAGCTCACGGCCGCCGCCCGGGCCGGCTTCGACGGCGTGGAGATCTTCGAGGACGACCTGCTGGCCAGCCCCCTCACCCCCGAGGAGGTCCGTGCCCGCTGCGCCGACCTCGGCCTGACGATCGACCTCTACCAGCCGATGCGGGACGTCGAGGCCGTGCCCGCCGACGTGTTCGCCCGCAACCTGCGGCGCGCCCGGCACAAGTTCGAGCTGATGAACAGGCTCGGCGCCGACACGGTCCTGGTCTGCTCCAGCGTCGACCCGCTCGCCGTGGACGACGACGCGCTCGCCGCCGAGCAGCTGAACCGGCTGGCCGGCCTGGCGCAGGACTTCGGCGTCCGCGTCGCCTACGAGGCACTGGCCTGGGGCCGGCACGTCAGCACCTACGACCACGCCTGGCGGATCGTCGCCGCCGCCGGCCACCCCGCGCTCGGCACCTGCCTGGACAGCTTCCACATCCTCTCCCGCGGCTCGGACCCCCGGGGCATCGAGGACATCCCCGGCGAGAAGATCTTCTTCCTCCAGCTCGCCGACGCCCCGCTGCTCGCGATGGACGTGCTGCAGTGGAGCCGCCACTACCGCTGCTTTCCCGGACAGGGCGGCTTCGACGTGGCCGCCCTGGTGCGGCACGTCCTGCGCACCGGCTACGACGGCCCGCTCTCGCTGGAGGTCTTCAACGACGTCTTCCGGCAGGCCCCCGCCGCCCCGACGGCCGTGGACGCCCGGCGCTCCCTGCTGCTGCTCCAGGAGGCCGTCGGCGCGGCGACGCCGCCCGCGCCCGTGGTGCCCACCGGCGTCGCCTTCGCCGAGCTGGTCACGCCCGACGCCGCGCCCGTCTCCGCGCTGCTCGCCGCGCTGGGCTTCGCCCGCACCGCGCGGCACCGGGGCAAGCCCGTCGACCTGTGGCAGCAGGGCGAGGCCCGCGTCCTGGTCAACACCGGACCGGCCGTCTCCCGCGACGGCACCCGGCTCGCCGCCGTCGGCCTGGAGTCGCCCGACCCCGCGGGCGCCGCCCGCCGTGCCGAGGCCCTGCTCGCCCCCGTGCTGCCGCGCCGCCGCGGCCCCGAGGACGTCCCGCTCGACGCGGTCGCCGCCCCCGACGGCACGGAGCTCTTCTTCTGCGCCACCGGCCGGCCCCGCCTGCCCGACTGGCGGGCCGACTTCGCCGACGTGCCGCACGACCCGCCGGGCGCGGCCGTGTCCCGGATCGACCACCTCGCCCTCACCCAGCCCTGGCACCACTTCGACGAGGCGGCCCTGTTCCACCGCAGCGTGCTCGGACTGCGCGCGCAGGAGAGCGTGGACCTCGCCGACCCCTACGGCCTGCAGCGCAGCCGTGCCGTCACCAACGCCGACGGCAGCGTCCGGATCGCCCTCGGCGTCGGCGCGGCGCCCGCCGACGACACCGTGCACGCCCAGCACGTCGCGCTGGCCACCGACGACGTGGTCGCCGCGGCCCGCCGCTTCCGCGCGGCCGGCGGCCGTCCGCTGCCGATCCCCGGGAACTACTACGACGACCTCGCCGCCCGGTACGAGTTCGCCGACGGGGAGCTGGAGACGTACCGCGAACTGGGCATCCTCTACGACCGGGACGCGCACGGCGTGTTCCGGCACTGCTACACCCACACCGTCGGCCGGGTCTTCTTCGAGCTGGTCCAGCGCGACGGCGGCTACCGCGGCTACGGCGCGCGGAACGCGCCCGTGCGGCTGGCGGCGCAGCACGCCGTGAAGGGGTTCACCGGCGGCTGACCGCCCCCGGCACGCCCGCGGCGGCCGTCGTCACCGGGCGCGCCCGGTGACGACGGCGGGTACGCCGGGACCGGCCGGTCCCGGCGTACCCGTGTCACGCCCTGGTGTTCCACTCCGCGATCACGGGCCGCCCGTGCTCCGTCGACAGGCGGCTGAGGGTGCCCGTCTCCAGCCGGAACAGCCGGCCCTCGGACGGCGGCAGGCCCAGCCGGCGGGCGGTGAGGACGCGCAGGAAGTGGGAGTGGGCGACGAGGACGACGTCGCCGCCGGGGAGCGCCGCGGCCACCCGCGACAGCACCCGGTCGGCCCGCCGTCCGACCTGCTCCGGCGACTCGCCCAGGTGCCCCTCCGGGCCGGGCGGCACCCCGTCGGTCCACAGGTCCCAGTCCGGGCGCGTCCGGTGGATCTCGTCGGTGGTGACGCCCTCGTAGCCGCCGTAGTCCCACTCGTGCAGGTCCGCGTCCCGCACGGCCCCGGTCAGCCCCGCCAGTTCGGCGGTGCGCGTCGCGCGGCGCAGCGGGCTGGTCAGGACGAGCGCGAAGGCGTGGTCGGTCAGCAGCGGGGCGAGCGACTTGGCCTGCGCCTCGCCGGCCGGGGTGAGGGGCAGATCGGTGAAGCTGGTGTGCTGCCCCGATCTGCTCCACTCGGTCTCGCCGTGGCGGACCAGAAGGATGTCCCCCACGGCCGTCACGCCTTCTTCGCCGACTCGACGGCGTGGCCGCCGAACTGGTTGCGCAGCGCGGCGATCATCTTCATCTGCGGCGAGTCCTCCTGACGGGAGGCGAACCGCGCGAAGAGGGAGGCGGTGATCGCGGGCAGCGGCACCGCGTGGCCGATCGCGGCCTCCACCGTCCAGCGGCCCTCGCCGGAGTCCTCGGCGTAGCCGCGCAGCCCCGTCAGGTGCTCGTCCTCGTCGAGGGCGTTGACCGCCAGGTCCAGCAGCCAGGAGCGGATGACGGTGCCCTCCTGCCAGGAGCGGAAGACCTCGCGGACGTTCTCCACGGAGTCGATCTTCTCCAGCAGTTCCCAGCCCTCGGCGTAGGCCTGCATCATGGCGTACTCGATGCCGTTGTGGACCATCTTCGCGAAGTGCCCGGCGCCCACCTTGCCCGCGTGGACGTAGCCGTAGGGGCCCTCCGGCTTGAGCGCGTCGAAGACCGGCCGGAGCCGGTCGACGTGCTCCTTGTCGCCGCCGACCATCAGGGCGTAGCCGTTCTCCAGGCCCCACACGCCGCCGGAGACGCCCGCGTCGACGAAGCCTATGCCCTTGGCGCCCAGTTCGGCGGCGTGCTTCTCGTCGTCGGTCCAGCGGGAGTTGCCGCCGTCGACCACGATGTCGCCGGGCTGGAGCAGCTCGCCGAGTTCGTCGATGACGGACTGGGTGGCGGGGCCCGCCGGGACCATCACCCACACCGTGCGCGGCGCCTGCAGCTTGTCGACGAGGTCGGCGAGGCTCGCCGCGTCGGAGAGCTCGGGGTTGCGGTCGTATCCGATGACGGTGTGGCCGGCGCGGCGGATCCGCTCACGCATGTTGCCGCCCATCTTCCCCAGACCGATGAGACCGAGTTGCGTCGCTGTCATGTCAGTTCACTTCTCCTTGGGCGTTCCCGGTGTTCCGCAGCGAGCGGTAGGCGGCCACGAGGGCGGTGGTGGAAGGGTCCAGGCCGGGGACGTCGGCGCCTTCGGTCAGGGCGGGCTCGACGCGCTTGGCGAGGACCTTGCCGAGCTCGACGCCCCACTGGTCGAAGGAGTCGATGTTCCAGACCGCGCCCTGGACGAACACCTTGTGCTCGTAGAGGGCGACGAGCTGGCCCAGCACGGACGGGGTCAGCTCGCGCGCCAGGACGGTGGTGGTGGGGCGGTTGCCCTGGAACGTCCTGTGCGGCACCAGCTCCTCGGGCACGCCCTCGGCGCGCACCTCCTCCGGCGTCTTGCCGAAGGCCAGCGCCTGGGTCTGGGCGAAGAAGTTGGCCATCAGCAGGTCGTGCTGGGCCCTGAGGTCCTCGCTCAGCTCGCCGGCCGGGCGGGCGAAGCCGATGAAGTCCGCCGGGATCAGCTTCGTGCCCTGGTGGATGAGCTGGTAGTAGGCGTGCTGGCCGTTGGTGCCGGGCGTGCCCCACACCACCGGCCCGGTCTGCCAGCCGACCGGGGTGCCGTCGCGCTGCACGGACTTGCCGTTGGACTCCATGTCCAGCTGCTGCAGGTAGGCGGGGAACTTCGACAGGTGGTGGCTGTAGGGCAGCACCGCGTGCGACTGGGCGCCGAAGAAGTTGGTGTACCAGATGCCCAGCAGGCCCAGGATCAGCGGGGCGTTGGCCTCGGCCGGGGCGGTGCGGAAGTGCTCGTCGACGATGCGGAAGCCGTCCAGCATCTCCCGGAACCGGTCCGGGCCGATGGCGATCATCAGGGACAGGCCGATGGCGGAGTCGTAGGAGTAGCGCCCGCCGACCCAGTCCCAGAACTCGAACATGTTGGCCGGGTCGATGCCGAACCCGGCGACCTTCTCGGCGTTGGTGGACAGGGCCACGAAGTGCCGGGCGACGGCCTTGTCGTCCCCGTCCAGCCCGGCCAGCAGCCAGGCGCGGGCCGCGGTGGCGTTAGTGATGGTCTCGATGGTGGTGAACGTCTTGGACGCGACGATGAACAGCGTCTCGGCCGGGTCCAGGTCGCGCACCGCCTCGTGCAGGTCGGCGCCGTCGACGTTGGAGACGAACCGGACCGTCAGGGAGCGGTCGGTGTAGGCGCGCAGCGCCTCGTAGGCCATCGCCGGGCCCAGGTCGGAGCCGCCGATGCCGATGTTGACGACGTTGCGGATGCGTTTTCCGGTGTGGCCGGTCCACGCCCCGGAGCGCACCCGGTCCGCGAAGTCGGCCATCCTGTCCAGCACCGCGTGCACCCCGGGCACCACGTTGCGGCCGCCGGTCTCGATCACCGCCTCGCGCGGGGCGCGCAGCGCGGTGTGCAGCACCGCCCGGTCCTCGGTGGTGTTGATCCTCTCGCCGCGGAACATCGCCTCCCGCAGGCCGAAGACGTCGGTGGCGGCGGCCAGCTCCCGCAGCAGCCGCAGCGTCTCGTCGGTGACCAGGTGCTTGGAGTAGTCGATGCGCAGATCGCCGACGTGCACGACGTAGCGCTCCGCCCGTCCCGGGTCGGCGGCGAACAGCTCGCGCAGACTCGGCTCCCGCAGGTCGCGGGCGCGGTGCTCTTCCAGGGCGGCCCACTCGGGACGCCGGTTCAGCTGGGGAACGTCAGACATGGGCAACGGCCTCCTTGGCGCCCTCGCCGCGCAGGGCGACGGCGTACATCTCGTCCGCGTCGAGGCGGCGCAGCTCCTCGGCGATGAGTTCGGAGGTGGGCCGGACCTTCAGCGCCAGGGTGCGCGGCGGCTGCCCGGGCAGGGACAGCGTGGCCAGCGGGCCCTCGGGCCGGTCGATGACGATCTCGCCCTGCTCGGTGCCCAGCCGCACCCCGGTGACGACCGGCCCGGCGGTCTCCACCCGGTCCACCGGCACCTGCAGCCGCGCCTGGAGCCAGCGCGCCAGCAGCTCGGCGCTGGGGTTGTCGGCCTCGCTCTCCACGGCCGCCGAGGTGACCGTCAGCCGGGCCTGGTCCAGGGCGGCCGCCAGCATCGAGCGCCACGGCGTCAGCCGGGTCCAGGCCAGGTCGGTGTCGCCCGGCGCGTAGTGCCGGGCCCGGGCCTCCAGCTCCCGCAGCGGCCGCTCGACGGCGTACAGGTCGGTGATCCGGCGCTGGGCGAGGGCGCCCAGCGGGTCCTTCGCCGGGTTCTCCGGCGCGTCCACCGGCCACCACACCACCACCGGCGCGTCCGGCAGCAGCAGCGGCAGCACCACCGAGTCGGCGTGCTCGGACACCTCGCCGTACATGCGCAGCACGACCGTCTCGCCGGTGCCCGCGTCGGCGCCCACCCGGACCTCGGCGTCGAGGTGGGAGCGGGTGCGGTCGCGCGGGGTGCGGGCGTGCCGCTTGATGACGACCAGGGTGCGCGAGGGGTGCTCGTGCGAGGCCTCCTCGGCCGCCCTGATCGAGTCGTAGGCGTTCTCCTCGTCCGTGACGATCACCATCGTCAGGACCATGCCCACGGCCGGCGTGCCGATGGCGCGGCGGCCCTGCACCAACGCCTTGTTGATCTTGCTTGCCGTGGTGTCGGTCAGGTCGATCCTCATGGCCTGCGCCAGCTCCGTCCGTCTCGTGCGAGCATCTCGTCGGCTTCCTCGGGTCCCCAGCTGCCCGCGGCGTACTGCGCGGGCCTGCCGTGGGCGGCCCAGTACTCCTCGACCGGGTCGAGGATCCTCCAGGACTCTTCCACTTCCTGGTGACGGGGGAACAGGTTGGCGTCGCCCAGGAGGACGTCGAGGATGAGCCGCTCGTACGCCTCCGGGCTGGACTCGGTGAAGGACTCGCCGTAGGCGAAGTCCATCGACACGTCCCGGATCTCCATCGACGTGCCCGGCACCTTGGAGCCGAACCGGACCGTCATGCCCTCGTCGGGCTGGACCCGGACGACCACCGCGTTCTGGCCCAGCTCCTCGGTGGCGGTGGAGTCGAACGGCGAGTGCGGGGCGCGCTGGAAGACCACCGCGATCTCCGTCACCCGGCGGCCCAGCCGCTTGCCGGTGCGCAGGTAGAACGGCACCCCCGCCCAGCGGCGGTTGTCCACCTCCAGCTTGATCGCCGCGTAGGTGTCGGTGGTGGAGTTCGGGTCGATGCCCTCCTCCTCCAGGTAGCCGCGCACCTTCTCGCCGCCCTGCCAGGCGGCCGTGTACTGCCCGCGCACGGTGTGCCTGCCCAGGTCCTCCGGCAGCTTCACGGCCTGGAACACCTTCAGCTTCTCGGTGAGCAGCGACTCGGCGTCGAAGGAGACGGGCTCCTCCATCGCGGTCAGCGCCATCAGCTGCAGCAGGTGGTTCTGGATGACGTCCCGCGCCGCGCCGATGCCGTCGTAGTAGCCCGCCCGGCCGCCGATGCCGATGTCCTCGGCCATGGTGATCTGCACATGGTCCACGAAGGACCGGTTCCAGATCGGCTCGAACAGCTGGTTGGCGAAGCGCAGCGCCAGGATGTTCTGGACCGTCTCCTTGCCCAGGTAGTGGTCGATGCGGAACACCTGGTCCGGTTCGAACACGTCGTGCACGAGCGCGTTCAGCTCGCAGGCGCTCGCCAGGTCGTGCCCGAACGGCTTCTCGATCACCGCCCGGCGCCAGGAGCCCTCCGGGGCGTCGGCCAGCCCGTGCTTCTTCAGCTGCTGGACGACCTTGGGGAAGAACTTCGGCGGCACGGAGAGGTAGAAGGCGTAGTTGCCGCTGGTGCCGCGCGCCCGGTCGAGCTGGTCGACGGTCTCCCGCAGCTGCTTGAACGCGGTGTCGTCGTCGAAGTCGCCGGGGATGAACCGCATCCCCTCGGCGAGCTGCTGCCAGACCTCCTCCCGGAAGGGCGTGCGGGCGTGCTCCTTGACCGCGTCGTGCACCACCTGCGCGAAGTCCTGGTCCGCCCACTCCCGGCGGGCGAAGCCCACCAGGGAGAAGCCCGGCGGCAGCAGGCCGCGGTTGGCCAGGTCGTACACGGCCGGCATCAGCTTCTTGCGGGACAGGTCGCCGGTGACGCCGAAGATGACCAGACCGGACGGGCCCGCGATGCGGGGCAGCCGGCGGTCGCGCGCGTCGCGCAGCGGGTTGGTCCAGTCGGTGGCGGGCAGGGCGGGCAGGGTCACGGCGGTCCGCTCCGCCTTCCCCCCGGCCGCCGGGGCGCCCGTCCCGGACAGCTTCTTGTTCATTCCCCGTCAACTCCCTTGCTGGTGAGGGACTTCGTGACCGCGTCCAGCAGGTCCTGCCAGGCCGCCTCGAACTTGGCGACGCCCTCCCTCTCCAGCTGCTCGACGACCTCGGCGTAGGAGATGCCGAGCCGCTCGACGGCGGCGAGGTCGGCACGGGCCCGGGCGTAGCCGCCGGTGACGGTGTCGCCGGTGACGGCGCCGTGGTCGGCGACCGCGTCCAAGGTGGCCTCCGGCATGGTGTTGACCGTGCCGGGCGCGACCAGCTCCTCCACGTACCGGGTGTCCCGGTACGCCGGGTCCTTCACACCGGTGGAGGCCCACAGGGGCCGCTGCTCGGTGGCGCGGTCGCCGGCCAGGGCGCGCCAGCGCCCACCGGGCGGCGTCCGGCCGTCGGCGGAGCCGAACACCTCCTCGTACGCCTGGTAGGCGAGCCGCGCGTTGGCCAGGGCCGCCTTCCCCTTCAGCGCGAGGGCCTCGTCCGTGCCCAGCAGGGTCAGCCGCTTGTCGATCTCGGTGTCGACGCGGGAGACGAAGAAGGACGCCACGGAGTGGATCCGCGACAGGTCGAGCCCGGCCGCCCGGGCCTTCTCCAGGCCGGCGAGGTAGGCGTCCATGACCGCGCGGTAGCGCTCCAGCGAGAAGATCAGCGTGACGTTGACGCTGATGCCGGCGCCGATCACCTCGGTGATCGCCGGGAGTCCGGCCCCGGTCGCCGGAATCTTGATCATCACGTTGGGGCGGTCCACCAGCCAGGCCAGCTGCCGGGCCTCGGCGACGGTCGCGGCGGTGTCGTGGGCGAGGCGCGGGTCGACCTCGATGGAGACCCGGCCGTCCCGGCCGCCGGTCGCCTCGTACACCGGCCCTAGCACGTCGGCGGCGGCGCGGACGTCGGCGGTGGTCATCATGCGGACCGCCTCGTCGACGGTGACGCCCCGCACCGCCAGGTCGGCGAGCTGCTCCTCGTAGCCCTCACCGGAGCCGATGGCGGCCTGGAAGATGGACGGGTTGGTGGTGACGCCGACGACGTTCCTCGTCTCGACCAGGCGGGCGAGGTCGCCGGACTCGATCCGCCGGCGCGACAGGTCGTCCAGCCAGACGGAGACGCCCTCGTCGGAGAGGCGCTCCAGTGCTCCCGCGGTGGCGGTCGCTTCGGTCACAGTGATCATCTTCTTTCGGCGTCTCGATCAACCGCGGGCGGCGGCCAGGGATTCCCGGGCCGCGGCGGCGACGTTCTCGGGGGTGAAGCCGTACTCGGCGAACAGGGTCTTGGCGTCGGCCGAGGCGCCGAAGTGCTCCAGGGAGACGATGCGGCCGGCGTCCCCGACGAACCGGTGCCAGGTCAGGCCGATGCCGGCCTCGACCGCGACGCGGGCCCTCACCGACGGCGGAAGGACCTGTTCGCGGTACTCGCGCGGCTGCTCCTCGAACCACTCCACGGACGGCATCGACACCACCCGGGTGCCGATCCCCTCGGCCTGCAGCTGCTCCCGCGCGGCGACGGCGAGCTGGACCTCCGACCCGGTGGCGATGATGATCACGTCCGGGGTGCCGGTGTCGGAGTCCCGCAGGACGTAGCCGCCCCTGGCCGCGTCCGGGTTCGGCTCGTACGTCGGCACGCCCTGGCGGGTGAGGGCCAGGCCGTGCGGCGCCGGGCTGGCGGCGTGCCGCTTGAGGATCTCGGCCCAGGCGACGGCGGTCTCGTTGGCGTCGGCCGGGCGCACGATGTTCAGGCCCGGGATGGCGCGCAGCGCGGCCAGGTGCTCGACGGGCTGGTGGGTGGGGCCGTCCTCGCCCAGGCCGATGGAGTCGTGCGTCCACACGTACGTCACCGGCAGCTGCATCAGGGCGGACATGCGCACGGCGTTGCGCATGTAGTCGGAGAACACCAGGAAGGTGCCGCCGTAGACGCGGGTGTTGCCGTGCAGGGCGATGCCGTTCATCTCCGCGGCCATGGAGAACTCGCGGATGCCGAAGTGGATGGTGCGGCCGTACGGGTCGGCCTCCGGCAGCGGGTTGCCCTTCGGCAGGAAGGAGCTGGTCTTGTCGATGGTGGTGTTGTTGGAGCCGGCCAGGTCGGCGGAGCCGCCCCACAGCTCGGGGATCACCGCGCCGAGTGCCTGGAGCACCTTGCCGGACGCGGCACGGGTGGCGAGCGCCTTGCCCGCCTCGAAGACCGGGATCTTCTCCTCCCAGCCCGCGGGCAGCTCGCCCTTGCTGATCCGGTCGAACAGCTCGGCCCGCTCGGGGGCGGCGTCGCGCCAGGAGGCGAGCCGCTTGTCCCAGGCGGCGTGCGCCTCGGCGCCCCGGTCCAGGGCCTTGCGGGTGTGGGCCAGCACCTCCGGCTCGACGGCGAAGCTCTGCTCCGGGTCGAAGCCGAGGACCCGCTTGGTGGCCGCGACCTCGTCCTCGCCCAGCGCCGAGCCGTGCGCGGCCTCGGTGTTCTGCGCGTTCGGCGCCGGCCAGGCGATGATGGTGCGCATCGCGATGATCGAGGGACGTTCGGTCTCGGCCTGCGCGGCCCTCAGCGCCGCGTACAGGGCGTGCACGTCGATGTCGCCGTTGCCGGCGGGCTCGATCCGCTGCACGTGCCAGCCGTAGGCCTCGTAGCGCTTCAGCACGTCCTCGGAGAACGCGGTCGCGGTGTCGCCCTCGATGGAGATGTGGTTGTCGTCGTAGAGGAAGACCAGGTTGCCGAGCTTCTGGTGGCCGGCCAGGGAGGAGGCCTCGGCGGAGACGCCCTCCTGCAGGTCGCCGTCGGAGACGATCGCCCAGACGGTGTGGTCGAAGGGGGACTCGCCCGCGGGCGCGTCCGGGTCGAACAGGCCGCGCTCGTAGCGGGCGGCCATGGCCATGCCGACGGCGTTGGCGACGCCCTGGCCGAGCGGGCCGGTGGTGGTCTCCACCCCCGCGGTGTGCCCGTACTCGGGGTGACCGGGCGTCTTCGAGCCGTGCGTGCGGAACGCCTTCAGGTCGTCCAGCTCCAGCTCGTAGCCGGCCAGGTACAGCTGGGTGTAGAGGGTGAGCGAGGTGTGGCCGGGGGACAGGACGAAGCGGTCACGGCCGGTCCACTCGGGATCGGCGGGATCGTGACGCATCACCTTCTGAAAGAGCGTGTACGCGGCGGGAGCCAGGCTCATCGCCGTCCCCGGATGGCCGTTGCCGACCTTCTGCACGGCATCGGCCGCCAGCAGGCGGGCGGTGTCGACGGCACGCCGGTCGAGGTCGGTCCATTCGAAGCTGTCCGATGTCTGCGTGCTCATCTTCAAGAAGTCCTCGATCGAAGCGAAGTGGCTGGTCTGACGTGTTCAAAACTAAAAGTCTGACTTTTTTGCGGGAAGGTCGAGGTGTGCCAGCCTGTGGTGAAAGTGGGACACCCCACCACGGCATGACGCACCAGCAGGACGGCACGAGAAGGACATGGCGGACGAAACCCCCCAGGACGACGGCGATGGCGGCGACGGGATCAGAACGTTCCCCTTCCCGGTCGATCGGAGCGTCCTCGGCGTCGGCATGCAGGTCGGCCCGATGGGCACCGGCCGCACCTGGCCCACCGCGGCCCCGCTGGGCCGGGTGCACCGCATCGACTTCCACGTCGTCATGCTCTTCACCGGCGGCCCGGTCCGGCACATGATCGACTTCGCGGAGCACGAGGCGACGGCCGGCGACCTGCTGTGGATCCGCCCGGGGCAGGTCCACCGCTTCTCGCAGGAGAGCGAGTACCGCGGAACCGTCCTGACCATGCAACCCGGCTTCCTGCCCCGCGCCACCGTGGAGACCACCGGCCTCTACCGCTACGACCTGCCGCCCCTGCTGCGTCCCGACCCGGCGCAGCGGGCCGGCCTGGAGGCCGCCCTCGCCCAGCTGCGGCGCGAGTACGAGGACACCGCGACCCTGCCGCTGGGCCTGCACACCGCGGTGCTGCGGCACTGCCTGACGGCGTTCCTGCTGCGCCTGGCCCACCTCGCGGCGAGTTCCGCGCGGACGGCGGGCGGGCAGACCGACACCGCCTTCACCCGGTTCCGGGACGCGGTGGAGCGGGGTTTCGCCACCAACCACAGCGTCAGCGCCTACGCCGACGCGCTCGGCTACTCCCGCCGCACCCTGGTCCGCGCGGTCCGCGCCGCCACCGGCGAGACCCCGAAGTCCTTCATCGACAGGCGCGTGATCCTGGAGGCCAAGCGCCTCCTCGCCCACACCGACCTGCCGATCGGCCGGGTCGGCGCGGCGGTCGGCTTCCCCGACGGGGCGAACTTCTCCAAGTTCTTCCACCAGCACACGGACATGACCCCGGCGGCGTTCCGGGCGGAGCTGCGCTGAGGGCGGCGGCATGCGAAAGGGGCCCCACGCACGCGTGGGGCCCCAGCCAGACCCGACTTTTCGACGATGTCCTTCTGCAGGGGCCCCACGCACGCGTGGGGCCCCACCGGAGAGGACCGGGCGGGGTTCCGGGGAGCGGGACCCCGCCCGGGCCGGTCAGCGCCCGAAGGTGAACCAGTTGACGTTCACGAAGTCCGCGGGCTGTCCGCTGGTGAAGGTCAGGTACACGTCATGCTTTCCGGTGACCGGGCCGATGTTCGCGGGGATGGTCCGCCACGACTGCCAGCCGCCCGTGCTGCCCACCGCGAAGCTGCCGACGGGCGCGCTGGTGCGGCTGTCCAGGCGCACCTCGACCAGGCCGCTGACGCCGGACGCGGCCCCGCTCGCGACCCGCGCGGAGAACTGCCGGGCCGCGCTGGAACCGAAGTCGACGCCCTTGTACTGGACCCAGTCGCCGTTCGCGAGGGCGCCGATGTTCTGGCCGCCGCCGGAGTCGGAGGTGGCCTCGGTGATCACCCCGGACTGGCCGTCGAACGACTCGGCCTGGATGGTGCCGTAGGCGTCGCGGCTGCCGGTCGGCGGAGGCGTGGTACCGCTCCCACCGGCCGACAGCACCTGGACGTAGTCCACGAGCATCGGGTGGCCGGGCTGGGTGCCGCCGTCCGGGCCGCCGCCGAAGGCGTTCGGGAAGCCGCCGCCCATCGCCACGTTCAGGATGATGTAGAAGCCGTGGTCGGTGGCGTTCGCCCAGGTCGTCGCGTCGACCTGGTTGGCCCGTACGGTGTGGTAGTTGACGCCGTCGACGTAGAAGCGGATCTCCTCCGGGCTGGTCGAGCGGTCCCACTCCATCCGGTAGGTGTGGAAGCCGGCCGTGCAGGCGGTGCCGGGACAGGCGGTGCTGCCGCCGATGCCGCTGGTCTCGTTGCACGGGCCGCCCGGCGAGGTGCCGCAGTGCATCGTGGCCCACACCGTGTTCAGGCCCTGGGTGTTCTCCATGATGTCCAGCTCGCCGACGGCGGGCCAGTTCCAGTAGTTGCCGCGGTAGGGCGCGCCCAGCATCCAGAACGCCGGCCAGTAGCCCTTGGCGGCGGCGCCGGTGACGTTCGGCACCTGGATGCGGGCCTCCACGCGCAGCTTGCCGCCGGCCGGGGGCTGGAAGTCGGCGCGGTTGGTCTCGATGCGGCCCGAGGTCCAGTTGCCGGCCGCGTCGCGCAGCGGCGTGATGCGCAGGTTGCCGTTGCCGTCGAGGGAGACGTTGTTCCTGCTGGACGTCATCGTCTCGACCTCGCCGGTGCCCCAGTTGGCGGGGCCGCCGGGATAGCCGGTGCCGGTCGCGTACTGCCAATCGGCCGTGTCGACGCCGGATCCGGCGGCGCCGTCGAAGTCGTCCAGGAAGACCTGCGTCCAGCCCGACGGGGGCGGGGGAGCGGAGGCGCTCGCGGACGGCGTGGCGACGGTGGCGCCGGCGACCGCGAGGCCGAGGGTGCCGAGTACGGCGACGAGCGCGCGGCGCAGGGGCCGGCGTCTGCGGGGCGTGCCGGAGGTTTCGCTCATGTGGGGATGCCTCCCGGGTACGGAACGGGGTGGTGCGGGTGTCCCAGGAGAGCGCTCCCGGCTGCGTGAGAGCGCTCTCAAAGTGCCGCCAATGTGCTCCGAGCCCATCCGGTCGTCAAGAGGTGAAACCGATGAAGTCCCGCCGCGCCAGGGGAGTTCATCCCGTGAAGGACCCGAATGCGGCAAAGAACGCCGCGCGTCGGGCCGTACGGCCGAAGGCGTGCCCCGCGCCGCACCCGGGGGGCGTGCGTTCCCGTCGCGCGGGCGCGACGGCCGTCGAGGGCCGGCCGGGCGTGCCATGATCGAGGCCGGCGGACGGGGCGTGCCGCGCACCGGCGCGGCGGGGCTCCCGGGCACGGGGACCGCGCGGTCCACGGCCCCGGGACCCGGACGCGGTGAGGACGGACGAGCCGGCCGGCACGGCGCCGCGGGCCTTCCCGCGGGAGGCGGGCGCCGAGGCGGCCGTGGCGGGAAGGGTGCAGAGGTGAAGCTGACGATTCTGGGCGGCGGCGGATTCCGGGTGCCGCTCGTGTACGGGGCGCTGCTGACGGACCGGGCGGAGGGCCGGGTCACCCGGGTCGTGCTGCACGACCTGGACGCCGGCCGGCTCTCCGCGGTGACCCGCGTGCTCGCCGAGCAGGCGGCCGGCGTGCCCGGCGCGCCCGAGGTGAGCGCCACCACCGACCTGGACGAGGCGCTCACCGGCGCCGACTTCGTGTTCTGCGCGATCCGCGTCGGCGGCCTGGAGGGCCGCGCGCACGACGAGCGGGTGGCCCTCGCGGAGGGCGTCCTCGGTCAGGAGACGGTCGGCGCGGGCGGGATCGCCTACGGCCTGCGGACGGTCCCGGTGGCCGTGGACATCGCCCGGCGGGTGGCCCGCCTCGCCCCCGACGCCTGGGTCATCAACTTCACCAACCCCGCGGGTCTCGTCACCGAGGCCATGTCCCGCCACCTCGGCGACCGCGTCGTCGGCATCTGCGACTCCCCGGTCGGCCTCGGCCGCCGCGTCGCCCGGGTGCTGGGCGTCGACCCGCGCGAGGCGTTCGTCGACTACGCCGGCCTCAACCACCTCGGCTGGGTGCGCGGCCTGCGCGTCGACGGCCGCGACGAACTGCCGCGCCTGCTCGCCGACCCCGAGCTGCTGGGCTCCTTCGAGGAGGGCAGGCTCTTCGGCGCCGACTGGCTGAGGTCGCTCGGCGCGATCCCCAACGAGTACCTGCACTACTACTACTTCAACCGGGAGGCCGTCCGGGCCTACCAGCGGGCCGAGAAGACCCGCGGCGCCTTCCTGCGCGACCAGCAGGCCCGCTTCTACGCGCGGATGGAGGACCCCGACGCCCCGGCCCTGGAGATCTGGGACCGCACCCGCGCCGAGCGCGAGACCACCTACATGGCCGAGAACCGCGAGACCGCGGGCGCCGGCGAGCGCGACGAGGAGGACCTGTCCGGCGGCTACGAGAAGGTGGCCCTCGCCCTGATGCGGGCCGTCGCCCGCGACGAGCGCACGACGCTGATCCTCAACGTCCGCAACCGCGCCACCCTTTCGGTCCTCGACGCCGAGGCCGTCGTCGAGGTGCCGTGCCTCGTCGACGCCAACGGCGCGCACCCCGTCGCGGCCGACCCGCTGCCCGGCCACGCCACCGGCCTGGTCTGCGCGGTGAAGGCGGTCGAGCGCGAGGTGCTCGCCGCCGCCGAGTCGGGTTCCCGCGCGGCGGCGGTCAAGGCGTTCGCGCTGCACCCGCTCGTCGACTCCGTGACCGTGGCCCGCCGCCTCGTCGAGGGCTACACCGCCGTCCACCCCGGTCTCGCGTACCTGCGGTAGGGCGTGTCCGGTGCCGCGCCCGGCGGACACCGCCGGGCCGAGGGCGGGCCGGGCCCGCAGACCGCGCCGGCGGTGTTCCCGCGAACCGCCGGGGGAGCGAGGGACGCGCAGGCCGGAGCGCGGCCACGGTGGACGCGGAGGCCGCCGTGACGTGTCGCCCCCGCCCGCCCGGCACCGCGGCCGGCGCGCGTCTACAGCGGCAGCGCCTCGGCGGCGGTCCCGACGGCGCGCACCGGGGCGGGAGGGACCGGCAGCAGCTCCCCCTCCTCCACGGGCCGCGGCGGCGTCGCGGCCCGCAGCGGACGCGGCCCGGACACCACCGTGTAGTCCTGCCCGAGGAACGGCGGCACGATCTCGCCCGGGTCCTCGCCGAGCGCCAGCCGCACCGCGGCCCAGGGGGCGTTGACCCCGCACAGCGACAGCTGGTGCAGCCCGCCGGCCGGGCGGGTGTTGACGTCCATCAGGACCGGCCGCTCGCCGTACATCCGGAACTGGATGTTGGACAGGTGGTGCAGCCCGAAGCCCTCCGCGATCCGCCGCGCGGGCTCCAGCCACCGCTCGTCCAGCGTGAAGCCCCGGCGGCGGCCGTTCTTGGTGCGGCCCACCGCCAGCCGCACCCGGTTGTCGCGCCCGGTGAGGCAGTCCACCGACACCTCCGGCTGCTCCAGCCGCGGCATCACCAGCCAGTCGACCGGCTCCTCGGCCCTCCGCAGCGCCTCGACGACCAGGTCCAGCGGCACGTACGGGCTCGGGAAGCCGCTCAGGTGCACGAGCGAGAAGGGCGCGCGCGTGACCACGCGGAAGCCCACCCCGCCCGCACCGGACACCGGCTTGAAACACGCCTTGTGCCCGCTCGCCTCCAACTCGTCGACGGCGGCGACGAGTTCGTCCGCGTCGCGCACCCGCCACCACGGCGGCGTCGGCACGCCGATCGCCTGGACCGCCTGGTAGGCGATCACCTTGTCCCGGAAGACGGCCACGGCCTCGGGCGGCGGCGCCAGCAGTGCCGTGCCGGCCGCCTCGAACTCGGCGCGGTGCGCCACGATCGCCGCCTGGTGCAGCCGCGGCACGAACACGTCGATGCCGCGCCGCGCGCACTGGTCCAGGGCGTACTCGACGTACGCGGCGGGGGACAGGCCCTCCGGTTCCAGGTCGGCGGTGTCGGCGGCGGCCAGCACGGGGGAGTCCGGGTCGCCGTGCGTGGCGTGGATCTCCACCGCCCGGTCGCTGGGATTTCTCCGCAGCTGATCCATGAAGAACACGTTCTCCGCGTACGTGCGGTTCAGCCAGACGCGTACGCGAGAGACCATGCAGGCCGCCTTTCACGGTTCGCGGGCAGGGCGAAGCAGGCCGTGCCCGGCCAGGGGGGTAGGGAGGGACACCGAACCGCCCTGTGCGAGAGGGGATGCGCGGCGGTGGTGTTGGGGCGATCATACGGCTTCGCGGGAGTGCCGCGTGCAACGCGCGTGTTACGGGTTCCCCGCTCACGCACACCGGTCACGCCTGCCGCTCGCGCCCGCCGCTCGGCGCCCGCGGACCGCGCGGACGCCGACCCGCCGGCCCGGTCCGCCCTTGTCCCCCGGACGCGGATGTGATCTCTTGGACGCGTCGTGTGCCCGCGGGGGCGACGAGCGCGGAGGAGGCGGAGGATGACGTCGACGACCGGCCGTGCCGGGCAGCTGTGGGCCATCAGCGACCTGCACATCGGATACCCGGAGAACCGCGCCCTGGTCGAGGACATGTACCCCGAGTCGGACGGCGACTGGCTGCTGGTGGCCGGCGACGTGTCGGAGACCGTGTCCGACATCCGGTGGGCGCTGAAGACGCTCGCGGACCGGTTCCACCGGGTCGTGTGGGTGCCGGGCAACCACGAGCTGTGGACCCATCCGAGGGACACCGTCGCCCTGCGCGGCGTCGCCCGGTACGAGCACCTGGTCGAGATGTGCCGCGACCTCGGCGTGACCACGCCCGAGGACCCCTACCCGGTCTGGGAGGGACCCGGCGGACCGGCGGTGGTGGCGCCGCTGTTCCTGCTGTACGACTACTCGTTCCTGCCGGCCGGGTGCGCCACGAAGGAGGAGGGGCTGGCGTACGCGCACGGCACCGGGATCGTGTGCAACGACGAGTACCTGCTGCACCCCGACCCCTATCCGAGCCGCGAGGACTGGTGCCGGGCGCGGGTCGCCGAGACCGCGCGCAGGCTCGCCGAAATCCCCGGCGACCTGCCCACGATCCCCGTCAACCACTACCCGCTGGACCGGCATCCGACGGACGTGCTGTGGCACCCCGAGTTCGCCATGTGGTGCGGCACCCGGCTGACCGCCGACTGGCACCGCCGGTTCCGCGTCGACACCATGGTCTACGGCCACCTCCACATCCCGCGCACCACCTGGCACGAGGGAGTGCGCTTCGAGGAGGTGTCGGTGGGCTATCCGCGCGAGTGGCGCAAACGGCCGCAGCCGCCGGGCCGGCTGCGCCGCATCCTGCCGAGGGAGGCCGGGTCCCGGTGATCGAGGAACTGCTGCCGGACACGGTGGTCGCCGTGGAGACGTACGGCCACGACACCGGGGACGCACCGCTGTACCCCGAGGAGGAGGCGCTCGTCGCGCGGGCGGTGCCCAAGCGGCGGCGCGAGTTCGCCGCCGTGCGCGCCTGCGCCCGCCGGGCCATGGAGAAGCTCGGCGTGCCGCCGCAGCCCGTGCTGCCCGGGGAGCGGGGCGCCCCGCAGTGGCCGTCCGGCCTGGTCGGCAGCATGACCCACTGCGAGGGCTACGGCGCCGCCGCCCTGGCCCGCGACGGCGACCTGGCCGCGCTCGGCATAGACGCGGAACCCCACGGGCCGCTGCCGGACGGAGTGCTGTCCGCGGTGTGCCTGCCGACGGAGGCGCAACGGCTGCACCGGCTGGCCGAGCAGCGGCCCGCGGTCCACTGGGACCGGCTGCTGTTCAGCGCCAAGGAGTCCGTCTACAAGGCGTGGTTCCCCCTCACCCGGAAGTGGCTGGACTTCTCGGAGGCCGACATCGAGATCGCGGCGGACGCCGGCGGGGACCACCACGGCACCTTCCGCGCCGCCCTGCTCGTCCCCGGCCCCGAGCTGGCGGGCCGCCGTCTCACCCACTTCGACGGCCGCTGGACGGTCCGACGCGGCCTGGTGGCCACGTCGGTGACGGTCCCGCACGGCTGACCGGCGGCGGCCCCGGCCGGGCGGGCGGGGGAGACCGGCCCGCTCAGCCCCGTGGCCCGAGGTATCCGAGCGACGCCCCGATCCGCCCCGCCAGGTGGTCCCGCTGCACCGGCCCCCGCAGCGACGAACCCGCCAGCCACGTGCGGCACCTGCTCGCCAGCAGCAGGCCGAAGCTCTCGGCCTCCTCCTCGTCGGCGAGGTCGAAGCGGGAGCGCGCGGCGACCGTGCGGACGGTGGCCCGCAGGTCGGCCTCGTCGCCGAGCAGGCGCGCGGCGACCGCGGCGCCCTCGACGTGGTGGCCGTGGTGCCCGGCCTTCATGTGCCACAGCTCGTGCCCGAGGATCACCAACTGGTGGTCGGGCGCGGTGCGTTCCTCGACCACGACGAGGTCCTGGTCGGCCATGTCGAGCCAGAGCCCGCTGGCGGTGCCGGGCGGGAAGGCGGCCGTACGGAAGTGCACGGGGCGGCCCCGGCGTCTGCTCATCGCGGCGCAGAGCGCGGCGTACAGGTCGGCGGGCCGTGCCGGGGCGGGCAGCGTCAGCTCCGCCACCAGCTCGCCGCACAGCCGGCGCATCTCCCTCCCGATGCCCACACCCCTCCCCAGGCTCACGATTCGGGCCGCTTCACGCTCTCCAGGAGCATGTCCAGCCATTCGGCGACCTTGTCGCGGTGCTGGTCGGTGGGCAGCTGCGCGGCCCGCCAGGCGATCCCGCGGACGCCGTGGTCCTGCAGCAGCCGCTCCAGCGGGTCGCCGGCCGCGGCGGCGGCCTCCCGCTCGCGGTCGGCGAGCTTCTGCAGGAGTTCCTGCTCGGTGTGTTGCAGGACGGTCGCGAGCGCCTCGGGGTCCTCGGCCGTGAGGAACCCGGCGTGCACCCGGAAGAACCGCTGGATGGCGTCGCAGTGCTCCATCGTGGGGCGCCGGTCGCCGTTGATGAGGGCGCCCGCCTGCTGGCGCGACATGCCGGCGCCGTCGGCGATCTCCTGCTGGGTGTAGCGGCGTCCGTTCGGCTTCAGCCGGGTGCGGCGCAACAGGTCCAGCCGCTGCACGAACCGCGCCTGCACATCCGGCTCGCCCGCCGGCCGGCCGCTGAGCAGGGCCTTGACCACGGGCTCCGGGACGCCGGAGGCGACGGACAGACGGCCGACGTCGAAGACCTCGGCGTGCGGCACGCCGAGCCGGTCGGCGAGCGCGGTGACACGGGCGACGACGGCCGGCAGCGCGGTCGTCGGCGCGGCGCCCGGACCCTCGACGAAGCCACCCGTCACCGACAGATCTCCTACGTCTCTCACAGGCTTCTCACATGTGGTTGCCGTGAACTTCCCGGAGAGTAGCCCTTCGTCCGAACCCGCATCCAGGTCTCGCCACAACTGTGGCCAATTTCAGCCGTCAACCGGCATGAAATGCCACGATAGTTGACATGCCGCGCGTCCGAGCAGCAGGATCGGGGCGCCGCGGCAGTGCGGCACAGGCAAGAGGGGTGACCTCCCGATGGCATATCAGGCAGGAGGACAGCGGTCGGCACCGCGGTCCGTCCCCGAGACTCCCGCGGCCCAGGCGTACCTGCAGGACTACGCCGCGCTCCTGGAGGCCGTCCCCTTCCCGTCCTTCGTCGTCGACCACCGCTGGGACGTGGTGCTGGCCAACGGCGCCTTCCGGACGCTCTTCCGGGAGGTCGGCCCGCACCCGACGGCGATGCCGGGCGACAACTTCCTCAGGTTCGTCCTGTTCCACCCGGACGCGTCCGCCGTGCTGGGCGAGCACGAGTCGAGCTGGTGCCTGCCGATGCTGGCGCACTTCGCCGCCGCCGTGGAGCGGCACGGCCACGACCACGGGCTGCAGGCCATCCGCCGCGACATCGCCCAGGACCCGATCATGGAGGCCGCCTACCGGCAGGGCCTGCCGCACTGGATCCGCGCGGTCGGCGAGGAGGCCGTCGAGCACGACGGGGCCGTGCGCCCGCTGCACCACCCCGATCCGCGCTGGGGCGCCACCGACTGCCGGGTCGTCGTCGAGACGTCGAGGGCGCTGGAGCGCATGGGCTGCACGCGGCTGACGCTGGTGCTGCGCGAGGCGCGCCGCACCGCCTCCGGCGCCCGCCGCCCCCGCCGTGCCGCCTCCCACCTCCGGGTGGTCCCCGCCGCCGAGTGAGCCGGTCCCGGAACACGCGCCGGACAGTGGCAGCGGCAGCGGCTCCGGGAACGACACCGTCACCCGGCCGGAGGCGGGCGGGAGCCCGTCAGCGCCGCAGCTCCCGGTGCGCGGTCTCCGGCAGCCGCAGGTACACCAGTGAGGACAGCAGGCACACGGCGGCGACGTACCAGGGGAAGAGCCCGGGGTGGCCGAGCTCCTTGACCAGCGTGCCGACGTAGGGGGCCGTGCCGCCGAAGAGCGCCACCGTCAGCGAGTAGGGGAAACCGATGCCGGCCGCCCGTACCCGGGGCGGGAAGATCTCGGCGTTCACGGCCGCGCTGATCGAGGTGAACCCGGTCAGCAGCACCATCCCCGCGCAGCTCACCAGCAGCAGCACGGCGAAGGAGTCGCGCAGGGCGTGCAGCAGCGGCACGCACAGCAGCGCGAAGCCCAGCCCGAAGAAGAGCAGCAGCGGGCGGCGGCCGACGGGGACGCCCCCGCGCGGGCCCGTCCGGGCGCGGGGGAGGTCGGAGAGCAGCCCGCCGAGCGGCTGGAGCAGCCCGAAGAAGGCCAGCGAGATCGTGCCGGCGAGCAGCGCCTCGGACTTCTCGACGCCCGCGTTGAGTTCGGCGTACGTCGGCAGGTACGACGTCCAGGTGTAGTAGGCGAGGGTGCCGCCCGCGGTGATGCCGCAGATCAGCAGGGACTCGCGCGGGTGGCGGCGCAGCGCCTCCAGCAGGCCGGGGCGCGGCGCCCGCCGCTGCTCGGCGCTGCGGGTCTCCTCCGCGCCCCGCCGGATCCACAGGCCGGCCAGGCTCAGTACGGCCCCCAGGACGAACGGGACGCGCCAGCCCCAGCCGTTCATCGACTCCTCGGGGAGCGTGGCGACGAGCAGGGTGGTGAGCCCGGAGGCGGCGAGCTGCCCGGCGGTCGTCGACACGTACTGGAAACTGGAGAACAGCCCGCGCCGGCCGGGCCCGGCCGACTCCACCAGGAAAGTCGTCGACGCCGCGAACTCCCCGCCCACGGACAGCCCCTGCAGCAGCCGCGCGACCACCAGGACCACGGGGGCCAGCACGCCCGCCGCCGCGTACGTCGGCGTCAGGCCCACCAGCAGGCTGCTGCCGCCCATCAGCAGGATGGTGACCGTCAGCGCGGTCCGCCGCCCGTGCCGGTCCGCGACCGCGCCCATCAGCAGCCCGCCCACGGGCCGCATGAAGAAGCCCACCGCGAACACCGCGAACGTCGACAGCAGCGGCACCAGGGAGTCGTCCGCGTCCTCGGGGAAGATCCGGGCGGCGATGTAGGTGGCCAGGAACGTGTAGGCGTACCAGTCGTACCACTCCACCGCGTTGCCCACCGAGGCGGCGAGGAGCTGGCGTACGGGCCGGTGCGTGGGTCGGGCCGAGGTGTCCATACGTGTCATGATCGCGACCATCCCCGGGCGGCGGGCCCGGCACACCTCACATACCGACGACCTTCACACGGCCGTCATCCGGCCCTTCCTCGACGTTCGCCGCTGCTGGAAAACTCGCTCCGCGCGCCATCCGCCGCGTTCCGGCCAGTTCTCCGCCGTCAGGACGAGAGGTCCCTCACCCATGCCCGAAGCCAACCGGCGCCGCTTCCTGCAACTCGCGGGCGCCACCGCGGCGTTCACCGCCCTGTCCGCCAGCATCGAGCGCGCCGCCGCGCTCCCGGCCCACCACCGCACGGGGTCGATCGAGGACGTCGAGCACATCGTCGTCCTGATGCAGGAGAACCGTTCCTTCGACCACTACTTCGGCACGCTGAGGGGCGTCCGCGGCTTCGGCGACCCGCGCCCGGTGACTCTGGACAGCGGCAAGCCGGTGTGGCACCAGGAGCAGGACGGCACGGAGGTGCTGCCCTTCCACCCGGACGCCGACGACCTCGGCATGCAGTTCCTGGAGGGCCTGCCGCACGGCTGGACCGACGGCCAGGAGGCCTACCACGGCGGCAGGTACGACCGGTGGCTGCCCGCCAAGGGCACCACGACCATGGCGTACCTGACCCGCGAGGACATCCCCTTCCACTACGCCCTCGCCGACGCTTTCACCGTCTGCGACGCCTACCACTGCTCGTTCATCGGCTCCACCGACCCCAACCGCTACTACATGTGGTCGGGCCACACCGGCAACGACGGCACCGGCGGCGGCCCGGTCCTCGGCAACGACGAACTCGGCTACGCCTGGACGACCTACCCGGAGCGCCTGGAGCAGGCCGGGATCTCCTGGAAGATCTACCAGGACGTCGGCGACGGCCTGGACGCGGCCGGCTCCTGGGGCTGGATCCCGGACGCCTACCGCGGCAACTACGGCGACAACTCGCTGCTCTACTTCGACCGGTACCGCACCGCCCGGCCCGGCGAGCCCTGGTACGACAAGGCCCGCACCGGCACCGACGTGAAGAACGGCGACGGATACTTCGACCGGCTGCGCGCCGACGTCAAGGCGGGCAGGCTGCCGCAGATCTCCTGGATCGCCGCGCCGGAGGCCTTCTCCGAGCACTCCAACTGGCCGTCGAACTACGGCGCCTGGTACATCGCGCAGGTCCTGGACGCGCTCACCGCCGACCCGGCGGTGTGGGCGAGGACGGCCCTGTTCATCACCTACGACGAGAACGACGGCTTCTTCGACCACGTGGTGCCGCCGCTGCCGCCGGCGTCCGACGCGCGGGGCAGGTCCACGGTCGACGTCTCCCTCGACCTCTACCCGGGCGACGCCAAGCGCCCGGCCGGCCCGTACGGCCTCGGCCCGCGGGTGCCGATGCTGGTCGTCTCGCCGTGGAGCAAGGGCGGGTACGTCTGCTCCGAGACCTTCGACCACACCTCGATCCTGCGGTTCATGGAGCGCCGCTTCGGGGTGCGCGAGCCGAACATCTCGCCGTGGCGCCGGACCGTCTGCGGCGATCTGACCTCCGCGTTCGACTTCTCCCGCAAGGACAGCCGGCCGGCCGCGCTGCCGGACACCGACGGCTACGAGCCGCAGGACCGCGAACGCCACCCCGACTACCGCCCGACGCCGCCGGCGGACCCGCGGATGCCCCGCCAGGAGCGCGGCCTGCGACGTACCCGGCCGCTGAAGTACGCGCCCCGCGTGGACGCCGCGGTGGACCCGTCGGCCGGGAGGGTCACGCTGACCTTCGCCTCGGGCGCCGAGGCCGGCGCCGCCTTCCACGTCACCTCCGGCAACCGCGCCGACGGCCCCTGGACGTACACCACCGGGGCCGGCCGGACCGTCGCGGACACCTGGGACCCGGCGTCCCCGGACGGCGCCTACGACCTCACCGTGCACGGCCCGAACGGCTTCGTGCGCGTCTTCAAGGGCACGGGCCGGTCCGCCGGACCGGAGGTCACCGCCCGGCACACCGGCGACGCCGTGGAACTCGTCCTCACCCACCGGGGCCGCGGCGCGGTCCGGCTGAGGCTCGGCGACGGCTACGGCGGCCGGACCACCACCGTCACGGTGCGCCCCGGCGCCACGGTGCGGCGCACGGTCCGGCTCGCCGTCGGCCACCGCTGGTACGACCTGACCGTCACCTCCGAGTCCGACCCGGCGTTCCTGCGGCGCTTCGCGGGACACGTCGAGAACGGGCGGCCGGGGGTGCTGGACCGGGCGATCCGCACCGCGTACGCGCCGCCCCGCGCCGTGCGGCGGCCTTCAGCGAGCAGCGGTCGTCAGGGGTCCCGGTTCCGCCGGCCGGGGCCCCGGGGCCGGGCCGGGCGCGGCCGCGGACCGCGGGGCCGGAGCCGCGGCCGGCGGACGGCCGCCGGGGGGTCCGGGTTCCGCCCGGCTCAGCAGCGCCACGCCCCACGAGGCCACGGCCGCGCCCGCCAGCGCGAGCAGCACCCCGGCGGGGCCGCCCCGGAGGCGCTCGCCCAGCAGGGACAGCCCGATCACCGCGGCGGCCACCGGATTGGCCAGGGTCACCACGGCGAGCGGGGCGCCGAGGCCGCCCCGGTAGGCGGTCTGCGACAGCAGCAGTCCGCCCGTCGCGAAGGCCGCGACGAGCAGCGCCATTCCGACGACCTGGACACCGAGCACCGGACCGGACCGGTCGGTGGCGGCCACCGTGACGGTCTGGGTGAGCGCCGAGGCCGCTCCGGAGGCGAACCCGGACGCGGTCGCGTGCCGCAGCCCGGGGCGGACGCCCGGCCGCGCCAGCAGGCCGATCAGCGTCGCCGTCGCGCCCGCGACGGCCAGCGCCTCCGGGCCGCTCAGCACGTCGTCGGGCGCCGGCCCGGACGCCGTGACCAGCAGCGCGGCCAGCCCGAGCAGGGTCAGCGCGGTGCCCCGCCACTCGACCGCGCCCACCCTGCGTCCCGCGAGCCGCGCCCCCATCGGCACCGCCGCGACCAGGGTGAGCGCGCCGAGCGGCTGGACCACGGTGAGCGGTCCGTACCTCAGGGCCACCACGTGCAGCAGCGCGGCGAAGGCGTTGAGCGCGACCGACCACCACCACGCCCCGCCGGCCGGCGGCCGCGCCGGGCCCGCGCCGGAGCGGCGGGCGGCCAGCCGTTCCTGGACCACGGCGGCGGCCGCGTAGGCGACGGCGGAGACCAGGGACAGGGCGACGGCGGCCAGGACGGCGCTCACCGTCCCGCTCCCACGAGCGCCCCGCTCCCGGCCGCGGCGATCCCTTCCCGGCCGCGCCCGGCGGCCGTCGCCGTGCGGTGCGGCGCCGGGAGCAGCGCGAGCGCCGGGGTGAGCAGCGCCGCCGCCACGAGCGCGTCGAGCCAGTAGTGGTTCGCCGTCCCCACGATCACCAGCAGGGTCAGCAGCGGGTGCAGCAGCCACAGCCACCGCCACCGCGACCGGACGGCGACGACCAGTCCGACCGCCAGCATCAGCGCCCAGCCGAAGTGCAGCGACGGCATCGCCGCGAACTGGTTCGACAGCTGGTCGTCCGCCGGGGGCCCGTACACCGACGGCCCGTACACCCGCGCGGTGTCCACCAGGCCGGTCACCGCGAGCATCCGCGGCGGGGCGAGCGGAAAGGCGAGGTGCAGCACCAGCGCGGCGGCGGTCAGCGCGGCCAGCGCCCGGCGGGCCCAGACGTAGTGCGCCGGACGCCGCAGCCAGAGCCAGAGCAGGAAGGCGGCGGTGGCGGGGAAGTGGACGGCGGCGTAGTAGGTGTTCGCCAGGTGCACCAGGGTGTCGCCGTGCAGCAGCAGGGACTGCGCCGCGCCCTCGCCGGGCAGCCGGACCGCTCGTTCCAGGTCCCACACGCGGTGCGCGTTGCGGAAGGCCTCGCCGGTGCGGCCCGTCGCCAGTTGCCGGCCGGCCTTGTAGACGAGGAAGAGCCCTGCGACGAGCAGGAGCTCACGGACGAGCGGTGGCCGCGCTGCCGCGTCCGCCTCCGCTTCTGCAGGCTCGGTGCGGGCGTTCATCCCCCGGCCCCTTCGCTGACGGTGGTGCGTCTGTCATCGATACGATCAAGTATCGATACGTCAGTGTACCGATACGATGGAGTATCGATACGGCGGAGTACCGGTACACTGGCGTATCGAGGGACC
Source organism: Streptomyces glaucus (assembly GCF_039533365.1). NCBI lineage: Bacteria > Bacillati > Actinomycetota > Actinomycetes > Kitasatosporales > Streptomycetaceae > Streptomyces > Streptomyces glaucus. The sequence continues at coordinate 85,632 of NZ_BAAATK010000003.1, read as the reverse complement.
CGGACGGCCCGGAGGCCCGGCCCGTCCGGGCCGCACCGGAGTGCGGGCCCCCGGCGTCCGTCGAGGGCCCGCCGGAGACGAGCGAGGAGCAGACCCGATGACGTCGCAGGCCGCGCAGGGACCGGAGACGGTCGCCGCCTCGCGCCGTTCCAAGCTCACGCCCGAGCGTGAGCAGGAGTTCTTCGACGCCGTTCTCGACCGGATCCGCGCCTGCGGGTACGACGCCGTCACCATGGAGGGCATCGCCGCCAGCACGCGCTGCAGCAAGTCCACGCTCTACCGGCAGTGGAAGACCAAGCCCCAGTTCGTCGCGGCGGCCCTGCGCTCCCACCGCCGGGTGCGGTTCGCCGGCATCGACACCGGCTCGCTCGCCGAGGACCTGCGGCAGGCGGCCCGTGCCGCGGGCGAGTGGTCGGCCCAGGACACCGTGCTGCTCCAGGCGCTCGGCCATGCCGTGACGCAGGATCCGGAGCTGCGCCGGGCGCTGCGGGAGGCGCTGGTCGACCCGGAGATCGCCGCGCTGAAGGAGATCCTCCGCCGCGGGGTCGAGCGGGGGGAGGTGGCCGCCGGCCACCCGGCGCTGGAGTACGTTCCCGCGCAGATGTTCGGTGTGCTGCGGATCCGGCCCGTCCTGGAGGGCGAGCACGCGGACCCGGAGTACCTGGTCCGGTTCGTGGAGGCCGCCGTGCTGCCGGCGCTCGGCCTCACCCGAGGACCCAGGCCGCCGTCCACGGGATGACCGGACGGTGACCTGCCCGCGCCGCACCGTGGGGACGGGGGCGGCGCGCACCCCCGGCCGGGTGGGGTCCCTCTCGAGCGGAGGGGGACCCCACCCGGCCGGACCGCCTCCCCCGCGCCGGGGAGGGCCCGGTGCCGGGGGTCAGACGTCCTGCCCGCTGCCGCCGCCCGTCGACACCTCGATGCCCTCGGTGATGTCGTCGATGACGGACTGCTCCTCCCCGGCGTCCACGCCGAAGCGGACCACGACGATCTGCCGCGGGTCGGCGGGGGAGGGGAAGGCCAGCGACTGCACGTACCCGTCGGCCCCCTTGCTCGTGACCGCCTTCCAGCGGACCAGGTAGCCCTTCTGCCCGGCCACGGTCACCGCCTTGGAGGCCAGCACGTCGTGCGAGGTGATCCCGCCGTAGCTCCTGCCGCCGTAGGACTCCTCCGCGTTCGCCGCGATGTCCGCCTTCGCGACCTCCTCGGCGGTGCTGCCCTCGGTGCCGAGGGCCGGCGCGGGCGCCGAGTAAGCGCCGCCCTTGGTGCAGGTGGCGGAGGCGTCGCCGGGGCACTCGTAGGAGTCCTCGGACGTCACCTGCGCGCCGACGGTGATCTCCTGGCCGTACCACCCGTCCGGGATGGGCAGGCTGATCCCGCTGACCGCGTCGGTCACCGACCCGCTGTCGATCCTCGGCGGCTCGGACCGCTCCGGCGAGGGCGACGCGCCGCCCGACCCGCCGCCGGAGTCCCCGAAGGGCCCGCCCGGGGTCTCCTGCCGGGCGCCCACGCCGCCGCCCGGGCCGTCACCGTCGATCAGCGCGTACCCGCCGATCCCGATGCTCGCGAGGACCGCGACGGCCGCGGCGACGGCTATGCCGGTCCGCAGCCGGCGCCGCCCGGCCGGCGGCCGGGCGGGATACGGCGGGGCGCCCGGAAAGGGCGGCTGCGTCGGGGGACCCCACGCGGCGGCCGATCCCGCGGGGCGGACCTGGTCCGTCCAGGTCTTGCCGTCCCACCAGCGCTCGGTGGGCGGACCGTCACTTGTCTGCCCGGGGTCGGGGTACCACCCGGGGGGAGTCACCTGCGTCATGACCCCACCGTATGAGGTCTCGGTGAAAGCCGGATGAGAGGCCCGGACCGGATCCGGCCGGACCCGCGCCCCGCTCCCGGCGGCCGTGCGCCGCGGCCGGAACCCGGCGGCCGCGCGCCGCGGCCGCTTCCGGCGGACCGCCGTTCCCGCCACCGGCAAAACCCTTTCTTGGCAAGGTTTTTGACGACCCGTGAGCAACGGGCCGAACGCGGCCCCGCCCCGCGCGCCGGCCCCCTTTACCCGGTGTCGTCCGTCACGGCAACTGCTGCCCCGACCGGGCTCCGCTCCGCCGGCCGGAGGGCTACGCTCGGGATCCGTACGTCGTTCGAGCGACTCGACCCGGGGAGGTAACGGGATGACGGAGGTACGGCCCAGGGCCGCCGCCTCGGCTTCCCTGTGGGAGCGCGACCAGGAGATCGCCGTCCTCACACAGGCGGTCGACACCCTGTGCGCGGACCGCTCGTCCCCCGGCGGCCTGCTGGTCCTGCGCGGCGAGGCCGGCCTCGGCAAGACCGCGCTGCTGGCCGAGGCCCGCCGCATCGCCGAACGGCGCGGCTGCGCGGTGTGGTCGGCCCGCGGCGGCCAGACCCTGCGGTCGGTCCCCTTCCACGTGGTGCGGCAACTGCTGCAGCCCGCGCTGGTGTCGCTGCTGCCGGAGGAGGCGCGCGAGTACCTCGGCGACTGGTACGGCATCGCGGGCCCCGCCCTCGGCATCGCGGACCCCGGTGAACGGCACGCCGACCCGCAGGGCGTGTGCGACGGCCTGGTCGCCGCCGTGCGCCGGCTCGCCCGGCGGGAGTGGCCGCTGGTGCTGCTGATCGACGACGCCCACTGGGCCGACCAGGAGTCCCTGCGCTGGCTCGCCGCGTTCGCCGAGCGCCTCGGCGACCTGTCCGTGCTGGTCGTCGTCGCCCGCCGGCCCGGCGAGGCCACCGGCGCCGCCGCCCGCCACCTGGACGCGATCGCCGCCGCCGCGCACCGCCCCGTCACCACGCTCGGCGCCCTCACCCCGGACGCCACGGCCGGGCTCACCCGCGCCACCCTGGGCACGGACGCCGACGCCCCGTTCTGCCGCGAGGTGTGGGCCGTCACCGGCGGCAACCCCTACGACACCGTCGAACTGCTCGCCAAGGTGCGGGACAGCGGACTGGAACCGGTCGGGTCCCGGGCCGGCGAACTGCGCGCCCTGAACCGCGCCGCCCGCGGCGGCGGCCTCGTCGCCCGCCTGGAACAGCTCGGCGTCGACGCCACCCGGTTCGCCTGGGGCGCCGCCGTCCTCGGCACCGGCATCCGCGTGGACCTGGTGGCCCGGCTGACCGTGATGAGCCACGAGGACGCCGCCCGCTGCGCCGAGCTGCTGCGCGCCGACCGCATCCTCACCGAGCCCGATCCGGCCGCCGGGCAGGTGGCCGACGGCGACCTGGAGTTCGTCCACCCGCTGATCGCCACCGCCGTCTACGAGTCCATCCCGGACGCCCTGCGCCGGGCCATGCACGGCATCGCCGCCCAGCTCCTCACCGACTCCGGCCGCGGCGTCGTCGCCGCCGCCCGGCACCTGATGGAGGTCCACCCGGACGACGACGCCGAACTCGTCGAGCAGCTGCGCGAGGCCGCCCGCGAACACCTCGCCGTCGGCGCCCCGGAAGCCGCCCGCCGCTGCCTGGAACGCGCCCTGCAGGAACCGCCCGGGCCCGACGTCCACGCCCGCGTGCTGTACGAACTCGGCTGCGCCACCCTGCTCACCGCGCCCGCCCGGACCATCGGCCACCTGCGCGCCGCGCTCACCCTGCCCGGCCTCGACGCGGACACGCGCGTGGAGGCCGTCTGGCGCCTGTCCCAGGCCTACCTGCACAACGACCAGCCGGAGGAGGCCGTCCGCACCGTCGCGGCGGAGGCCGCCCGGCACGGACCGGGACCGGCCCGGATGCGGCTGCAGGCGGTGCGCTGCATGTGGGAGGGCCTCCACGCCGGCGAGGACACCTCGCCGGGGCGCTCCGCGCGCCTCGCCGAACTCGCCGCCTCCTGCACCGGCCGGGACAACTCCGAGCGCGCCCTGCTCATCCTGCGCGCCTTCGACGCCATGACCCACGGCGAGAACGCCGAGACGGTCGTCGAACTGTGCGACCGCGCCCTCGTCGACGGCCGCCTCGCCCCCGGCCTCGGCTGGACCGACCCGGAGTGGGGCGTCGAGCTGCTGATGATGCTGGGCAGTGCGTACGCCTGCGCCGACCGGCTCGACCGCGCCGAGAGCCTGTTCGCGGAGGCCCTGCGCGCCTACACCGCCGCCGGCTGGAGCGGCGGCCACCTCGCCCTCGCCCACGCCTTCCTCGGCCTCGCCTACCGCAGGCAGGGCCGCCTCAGGGACGCGGAGCGCGTCCTGCGCGAGGCGCTGCGGCTGGCCGAGCGGGTCGGCCGCGGCCTGCCCCTGTACTGGTCGGCGACCTGCGGCCTGATCGACACGCTGCTCGCCCGCGGCCACGTCGGGGAGGCCTGGAGGGTCGCCGGGCAGTACGGCTTCGCACCGCCGTACCCGTCCACCATCGTCCTGCCGGACACCCGGTCGGTGCGCGGGCGACTGCTGCTGGCCGTCGGCCGCACCGAGGAGGGCGTCGACGAACTGGAGTCCGCCGGGAAGGCGGCGGCGGCCCGCGGCGGCCACAATCCGGTGCTCGCCCCCTGGGCCCTCGACCTCGCCCGGGCCCTCGCCGCTCAGGACCCCGGCCGTGCCGCCCGGCTCGCCGCGGACGCCCGCCGCCACGCCGAGCGCTTCGGCACGGACACCGCCGTGGGGGAGGCCCTGCGCTGCGCCGCCGCCCTGGAGACCGGCCCGCGCGCGGTCCGGCTCGCCGCCCGGGCGGCGGCCCGTCTGGAGGCCTCGCCCTGCCGGTACGAGCACGCCGCGGCCCGCGTCGAGTACGGCATCGCCGCGCGCTCGGTGCCCGAACTCGAACGGGGCCTGGCGCTGGCGCGTTCGTGCGGCGCGGACGGGCTGGCGGCACGGGCGCGCAAGGCCCTGGAGGCCGAGGGCGCGCTGTCCCGCGTCGGGGTGTGAGGGCCTCGGGCCCGCCCCGGCCGGCCCGCCCCCTCCCGCCGGGCGTCGCGCCCCGCGGCCGCGGGCGGCCTCGTGCGCCCGCGCCGGACGCTCAGCCCGCGCCGCCGTCCTCCTCCGCCAGCACCCGCTGCGCCGTGGCGAACGCCGAGTTCGCCGCCGGGACCCCGCAGTACACGGCGGTCTGCAGCAGCACCGCGCCGATCTCCTCCGGCGTGAGCCCGTTGCGCCGGGCCGCCCGTACGTGCATGGCCAGCTCCTCGTAGTGGCCGTGCGCCACCAGCGCGGTGAGGGTGATCATGCTGCGCTCGCGGCGGCTGAGCGTCGGGTCGGTCCAGATCTCGCCCCAGGCGTAGCGGGAGATGAAGTCCTGGAAGCGGGCGGTGAAGGGCGTCTGCCGGGCCTGCGCCCGGTCCACGTGCGCGTCGCCCAGCACCTGGCGCCGCACCTCCATGCCGCGTGCGGCGTCCCCGTCGAAGTGGGCGCGCAGCGCCGTCAGCACGGCCTCGGGGCGCTCGGCGGGCGCCAGGTGCGAGGCGCCGGGGATCTCCACCAGCGCGGCGCCCGGCACGGCGTCCGCGATCTCCCGCAGATGCGCCGGCGGGGTCGCCGGGTCCTCCCGGCCGGCGATCAGCAGCGTCGGCACGGAGATCCGGGCCAGTTCCTCCCGCAGGTCGTAGGCGGCCAGCGCGTCGCAGCAGGCGGCGTACGCCTCCGGGTCGGCGTCCCGGTGGTCGCGGACCAGCCCGGGCACGGTGAAGCCGGGCGTGAACCAGCGCGCGTCCGCGCTGTCCGCGAGCCCGGCCAGTCCTTCGCGGCGGACCAGCGCGGCCCGTTCCCGCCACGGCCCCGCCCCGTTGAAGTGCGCCGACGAGCAGATCACGGCCAGCGACGACAGCCGCTCGGGGTGGTGCACCGCCAGGTGCAGTCCCACCGCGCCGCCCAGCGACACGCCCGCGTACGCGAACCGCTCGACGCCGAGCGCGTCGGCGAGCTCCAGCACCAGCCCGGCCAGGTCGCCGACGGTGGCGCCGGGGCCGATCAGATCGGCCGGGGAGCCGCCGTGCCCGGGCAGGTCCCAGCGGACCACCCGGTGGCGGGCCGACAGCTCGGGCGCCACCTCGTCCCACAGGGCGCAGGAGGTGCCCAGCGAGGGCCCGAGCAGCAGCGGGGGAGCCGAGGCGGGGCCCTCGGCGCGGTGGTTGAGGAGTCTCTCGGTCAACGTCGCTCCAGTGCACGGTCGGTGAGCGCGGGTGCGGCGCCCGTGTAGCGGGCGGGGTCGGTGAGCCCGCCCAGGTCGACGCCCTCCAGCCCGGGCTCCTCGGCGAGGAGGTCGCCCAGGGCGCGGCCCTCGGCGTGGGCGCGCCGGGCCGCTTCGGTGAGCAGGGCCTTGGCGCGGGCCCGGCCGAGCACGGGCGCCAGCTCGGCGGACAGCCGCTCGGACACGATCAGCCCGTGGGTCAGGCCGAGGTTCTCGCGCATCGCCTCCGGGCGCACCCGCAGCCCCTCGGCCAGCTCGGCGGCGTCCCGCGCGGCGCCGCCGGTCAGCCGCAGCAGCTCCCGCAGCGGCTCCCACTCGGCGTGCCAGGCCCCGGCGGGCCGCTCGTCCTCGGCCGCCAGCGCGCCGTACAGCGTCGCCGCGAGCTGCGGCGCGCGCCGGGCCGCCGCCGCGATCAGCGTGGAGCGCACCGGGTTGGCCTTGTGCGGCATGGCCGACGAGCCGCCCCCGCTGCCCTCCGCCACCTCCCGGACCTCGGTCCGGGACAGGGCGAGCACGTCCACGGCGAGCTTGCCGAGCGCCCCGGCGGTGAAGGCCAGGCACCCGGCGAGGTCCGCGACCGGCGTCCGCAGCGTGTGCCACGGCAGCGGCGGCGCCGCCAGGCCCAGTTCGCGGGCGTAGGCCGCCGGCAGCGCGAGCGGGTCGTCCGCGCCGTACGCGGCGAAGGCGGCCAGGGTCCCGGCCGCGCCCCCGAGCTGGGCGGGCAGCGCCTCCCGCACGGCGGTGACCCGGTCGCGCGCGTCGAGCACCAGCGACCGCCACCCGGCCGCCTTCAGCCCGAACGTGGTCGGCACGGCGTGCTGGGTGAGCGTCCGCCCCGGCAGGGCGGTGTCGCGGTGGCCGGCGGCCAGCCGGGCCAGCGCCCGCTCGGTGCGGGCGAGGTCGGCCAGGACCAGCTCCAGGGTGCGCGCGGCGACCAGCATCGCCGCCGTGTCCAGGATGTCCTGGCTGGTGGCGCCCCGGTGCACGTACGGGCCGTACTCCTCGCCGACCGCCGCCGTCAGGTCGGCGACCAGGGGGATGACCGGGTTGCCGCCGGCGCGGGCGCGCTCGGCGAGGGACCGCACGTCGAACCCGTCCTCCCGGGCCGCCTCGGTCACCGCCGCCGCGGCCGGGGCCGGGACGAGGCCGAGTGCGGCCTGGGCGCGGGTCAGCGCGGCCTCCGCGTCCAGCAGCGCCCGCAGGTAGGCGGTGTCGCTCGTCGCCGCGGCGGCCGGCGAGCCGGCCCACCCGGGGGCGAGCAGGCCGGCGTCGTCGGAGCCGGCCGCCGTCACCGGAACTCCAGGAAGACCGTCTCGCCCTCGCCCTGGAGGCGGATGTCGAAACGGTAGGTGCGGTTGCCCTCGTCCGCGGCGATCAGCGTGGAGCGCCGCTCGGGCGCCAGTCGCGCCAGCAGCGGGTCCGCGGCGAGCGCGGCCTCGTCGCCCGGCAGGTAGATCCGGGTGAACAGGTGCACGAGCAGCCCGCGCGCGAACACGCACACGCTGATGTACGGGGCGCTGCGCCCGCGCGCGCCGGGCCGCAGCGTGCGCGCGTACCAGTGGCCGTCGGCGTCGGTCTGGATGCGGCCCCAGCCGGTGAACTCCACGCCGTTGCGGCCCAGGTAGCCGCCGGTCGCCGGGTCGCGCCGGAGCGAGCCGTCCACCTGCGGCAGGTCGCCCTCGGGGTCCGGGCCCCACAGCTCCACGAACGCGTCCGGCAGCGGCTTGCCCTCGCCGTCGGTGATGTACCCGCGCACCGTGATCGTGTCCGGGTGGCCGAGCGGCGCGATCTCCTCGCCGCCGCGGAACGGCAGCGCGTACCCGTAGAAGGGGCCGACGGTGTGCGAGGGCGTGGGCAGCACGTTCTCCGGCCTGCTGGTGTCGATCTTCGTCATGGCGGTCAGCGCCCTTCTTCCATCCAGGTGGCGTTCGGGCCGTCCAGCACGATGTCCCAGTGGTAGCCCAGCGAGAACTCGGGCACGGACAGGCTGTGGTCGTAGGTGGCGACCAGCCGCTGCCGGGCCGCGTCGTCCGTCACGGACTGCAGGATCGGGTCGTACGGGAACAGCGGGTCGTTCGGGAAGTACATCTGCGTCACCAGCCGCTGGGTGAACGCCGTGCCGAAGACCGAGAAGTGGATGTGCGCCGGGCGCCAGGCGTTGACGTGGTTGCGCCACGGGTACGGGCCCGGCTGGATCGTGGTGAACCGGTAGCGGCCCTCGTCGTCGGTGAGGGTGCGGCCCACACCGGTGAAGTTCGGGTCCAGCGGCGCGTCGTGCTGCTCGCGCTGGTGCGCGTACCGGCCCGCCGAGTTGGCCTGCCAGATCTCGATCAGCTGGCCGCGCACCGGGCGCCCGTCGCGGTCCAGCAGCCGGCCGGAGACGGTGATCCGCTCGCCGATCGGCTCGCCGGTGTGCTGCCGGGTGAGGTCGTTGTCGATCCCGGTGATGTCCCGCTCCCCGAACGCGGGGGAGGACAGCTCCACCAGCTCCGGATCCTGGGTGACGTCGATGGCGACCGGCGGCTGCTTCGGGTGGCGCAGCACCGAGGAGCGGTAGGGGGCGTAGTCCCGGCGCGGGTGGTGCTCCACGGGCGCGCCGTCGGCCACCCGCTTCTCGTACGCGGCGTGCTCGGCCGCGATCTCCTGGTCGATGTCGTGCTGGGTGAGAGTCATGGGGGTTCCTAACGCTTCCTAGCGCTCGAGGACGAGGGCGAGGCCCTGGCCGACGCCGATGCAGAGGGTGGCGACGCCGACCCCGGCGCCCCTGCGGGCGAGCTGGTGGGCGACGGTGCCGGCGAGGCGGGCGCCGGAGGCGCCCAGGGGGTGTCCGAGGGCGATGGCGCCGCCCTGCGGGTTGAGGATCGCGGGGTCGAACTCGGGCCACTCGGCCACGCAGCCGAGCACCTGGGCGGCGAACGCCTCGTTGAGCTCCAGCACGTCCAGGTCGGCGAAGGTCTTCCCGGCCCTGGCCAGGGCGCGGTGGACGGCTTCGACGGGCGCGAGGCCGAAGTAGTGCGGATCGGTCGCCGACACCCCGGTGGCGCCGACGCGGGCCAGCGGCTCGCGGCCGGTGGCCTTCAGGCCCTCCTCGTCGACGAGCAGCAGCGCGGCGGCGCCGTCGTTGAGGGGGGAGGCGTTGCCCGCCGTCACGGTCCCGCCGTCCTTGCGGAAGGACGGCTTCAGCTTGGCCATCGCCTCCAGCGAGGCGTCGGCGCGCACGGACTCGTCGGCGCCGACGACCACCGGGTCGCCCTTGCGCCGCGGGACCGGCACGGGGGCGAGCTCGGCGTCGAACAGGCCCTCGGCCTGCGCCTTGGCCGCCTTCCGGTGGCTGTGCAGCGCGAACTCGTCCTGCTGCTCGCGGGTGATCCCGTGCTTGTCGGCGATCAGCTCGGCGGACTCGCCCAGCGGGATCGTCCACTGCGGGTCCATCCGCGGGTTGACCATGCGCCAGCCCAGGGTGGTGGAGTACAGCTCGGCGTGCCCGGCCGGGAAGGGCCGGTCGGACTTGGGCAGCACGTACGGCGCGCGGGTCATCGACTCCACGCCGCCGGCCAGGACGATCGAGGCGTCCCCGACCGCGACGGCGCGGGCGGCCTGGATCACCGCCTCCAGGCCGGAGGCGCACAGCCGGTTGACGGTCACGCCCGGCACGCTGGTGGGCAGGCCCGCCAGCAGGGCGGCCATGCGGCCGACGTTGCGGTTCTCCTCGCCGGCGCCGTTGGCGTTGCCGAAGTACACGTCCTCGATCCGCGCCGGGTCCAGCTCCGGGGTGCGGGCGAGGAGCGCGCGGACGGCGTGGGCGGCCAGGTCGTCGGGGCGCACGGCGGCCAGCGCGCCGTTGTAGCGGCCGATCGGGGTGCGGACCGCGTCGACGATGTAGACGTCCTTCACGACTGGATCTCCTCGGGGATGCGGACCTCGGCGGCGGTCCTGGCGACGATCTCCTCGGCGCGCACGCCCGGCGCGCACTCGATCAGGACGAGTCCGTCCGGCGTGACGTCCAGGACGCCGAGGTCGGTGATGATCCGGTTCACGCACGCCTTGCCGGTCAGCGGCAGCGCGCACTCGGCGAGGATCTTCGGGCTGCCGTCCTTGGCGGTGTGGGTCATCACCACGATGACCGTGCGGGCGCCGTGCACCAGGTCCATCGCCCCGCCGATCCCGGTGATCATCTTGCCGGGGACGGCCCAGTTGGCCAGGTCGCCGCGGGCCGAGACCTGCATCGCGCCGAGCACGGCGACGTCGATGTGCCCGCCGCGGATCATGCCGAAGGAGAGCGCGGAGTCGAAGAAGGAGGCGCCCGGCAGGACGGTGACGGTCTCCTTGCCGGCGTTGATCAGGTCCGGGTCGACCTGGTCCTCGGTGGGGTAGGGGCCGGTGCCCAGGATGCCGTTCTCCGACTCCAGCACCACCTCCACGCCCTCGGGCAGGTGGTTCGGGATCAGCGTCGGCAGGCCGATGCCGAGGTTGACGTAGGCGCCGTCGGGCAGCTCGCGGGCCGCCCGCGCGGCCATCTCCTCCCGTGTCCAGGCCATCAGCCGCTCACCCTCCCTGCCGCCTCGGGCGCGGAAACCGTCCGCTTCTCGATCTGCTTGTCGGCGGCCTGCTCCGGGGTCAGGGCCACCACCCGCTGCACGAAGATCCCCGGCAGGTGCACCGCGTCCGGGTCGATCCCGCCGGGCTCGACCAGCTCCTCCACCTCGGCGATCGTGACCCTCCCGGCCATCGCGGCCAGCGGGTTGAAGTTCCGCGCGGACTTGTTGAAGACCAGGTTGCCGTGCCGGTCGCCCCGGGCGGCCCGCACCAGCGCGAAGTCGGTGCGGATGCCGCGCTCCAGCACGTACTCCACCCCGTCGAACTCGCGGACCTCCTTCGGCGGGGAGGCCAGCGCGACCCCGCCGGAGCCGTCGTAGCGCCAGGGCAGCCCGCCCTCGGCGACCTGCGTGCCCACCCCGGCCGGGGTGTAGAAGGCGGGAATGCCGGCGCCGCCGGCCCGCAGCCGTTCGGCCAGCGTGCCCTGCGGGATCAGCTCCACCTCCAGCTCTCCGGCCAGGTACTGCCGGGCGAACTCCTTGTTCGCCCCGATGTAGGAGCCGGTCACCCGCGCGATCCGGCCCGCGGCCAGGAGCACCGCCAGGCCCGAGTCCATCGCCCCGCAGTTGTTCGACACCACGCTCAGGTCCGTCACCCCGCGCTCGTACAGCGCCTGGATCAGCACGTTGGGCACACCGCTCAGCCCGAAACCGCCCACCGCCAGCGACGCGCCGTCCGGAACATCGGCCACCGCCTCCCCGGCCGTGGCGACCACCTTGTCCATCCGAGAAGCCCCATCTCTTCCAAGCGCCCGAAGGTGCCGACCGATCGGCAAATTAATCAGGGCACTGAGTATTTCAGCGAGGTTTCCCGCACACTGCCATCGGACGGCTGAGGCGTCAAGACCTATGCTGATCAGGTATCTCTCACCAGAGGAGCAGGAGACGGGATCGCTGCCGCCCGGTATCGTTCAGTGCACCGACAAATGGCAACCTCAGGAGCGCACATGGCCGCGGTGGACCTCACCACCCACCCCGGGCACCTGGCCCGGCGGCTGCAGCAGGCCCACTACCTGCTGTGGAACACGATGGTCTCCGAGGAGATCACCTCACCGCAGTTCGCGGTCCTCAACGCGCTCGTCGCCGAGCCGGGCCTCGACCAGCGCACGGTGGGGGAGCGGGTGGGACTCGACCGCTCCACCATCGCCGAGGTGATCAGCAGGCTCAGCCGGCGCGGGCTGCTCGACAAGGTGCGCGACCCGCAGGACGGCCGCCGCTCCCTGCTGCGCCCGACCGACGAGGGGCTGCGCACCCACCGCAAGCTGACCGTGCGCACGGCCCGGATGAACCAGGTCTTCCTGGCCCCGCTCTCCGCCGAGGAACAGCGCCTCTTCTTCGACCTGATCCGGCGGGTCGCGGACGCCGCGGAAGGGCTCCGCAACCCGGCCGAGCCGGTGGCGGCACCGCACTGAACCCCTGACGCGCCGCGCCCGCTCCGCCTCGCGGCGGACGCACCCGCACGGCACGCCCCGCCCGCCGCCTCCCCGCGGCGACCGGCGCGGGGCGCGGTTCGGCGGGAACCGGCCCGGGTACCCGGGCGCCACCGTAGGACCGATGTGCACGGGCGACGGAGGGAGCGCGAGGCGATGAAGGCAGTGACCTGGCAGGGCAAGCGGGACGTGCGCGTGGAGGACGTGCCCGATCCCACGATCCAGGAGCCGACGGACGTGGTCATCCGCGTCACCTCCGCCGGACTCTGCGGCTCCGACCTGCACCTGTACGAGGTGCTCACCCCGTTCATGACGCCCGGCGACATCCTCGGCCACGAGCCGATGGGCATCGTCGAGGAGGTCGGCGCGGCCGTGCCGGACCTGCAGGTGGGCGACCGGGTCGTCGTGCCGTTCCAGATCGCCTGCGGCAACTGCTGGATGTGCCTCAACGCCCTGCAGACCCAGTGCGAGACCACCCAGGTCCACGGCGAGGGCATGGGCGCCGCCCTGTTCGGCTACACCCGCCTGTACGGCGCGGTGCCGGGCGGGCAGGCCGAGTACCTGCGCGTGCCGCAGGCGCAGTACGGCCCGATCAAGGTGCCCCAGGGGCCGCCCGACGACCGCTTCGTCTACCTCTCCGACGTGCTGCCCACCGCGTGGCAGGCGGTGGCCTACGCCGACGTCCCGCCGGGCGGCAGCGTCGCCGTGCTCGGCCTCGGCCCCATCGGCGACATGGCCTGCCGGGTCGCCCAGGTCAAGGGCGCCGGCCGGGTGTTCGGCGTGGACCTGGTCCCGGAGCGGCTGCGGCGGGCGCGCGAGCGGGGCGTGGAGACGTACGACCTGCGCGCCTTCGACAACGAGAAGGAACTCGTCGCCGCGATCCGCGACGAGACCGACGGCCGCGGCCCCGACGCCGTGATCGACGCCGTCGGCACCGAGGCGCACGGCAGCGCCGCCGCCAAACTCGCCCAGCAGGCCGCCGGGATGCTGCCCCGCAAGATCGGCGGCCCGCTGGCCGAGCGGTTCAGCGTCGACCGGCTGGCCGCCCTCTACACCGCCATCGAGCTGGTGCGCCGAGGCGGCACCATCTCCCTGTCCGGCGTCTACGGCGGCATGGCCGACCCGCTGCCGATGCTCACCCTGTTCGACAAGCAGATCCAGCTGCGGATGGGACAGGCCAACGTGCGCCGCTGGACCGACGAGATCCTCCCGTACCTCACGGACGAGGACCCGCTCGGCGTCGACGACTTCGCCACGCACCGGGTGCCGCTGAGCGAGGCGCCGCACGCCTACCGGATGTTCCAGCGCAAGCAGGACGGCGCGGTCAAGGTGCTGCTGAAGCCCTGACCCGGGCCCGGCCCGGGGCTCCGGCCGCCGGGCGGGAGCGCGGCCGCGGGTTCGGTGACCCGCCGTGCCCGCCCGGGGGTCCGGGCGGGCACGGCGGGGCCGGGGAGCGGCCCTCTACAGCTCCCTGATCCGGACGTCCCGGTACGACACCACGTCCGTCGTGCCGTGCACCTGGAGCCCGATGTAGCCGGCGGCGAACCGCCGCCCGTCCGTGCCCGGGTCGTCCGCGCGGGGCGGGGAGAACTCCTGGCCGCCGGCGTTGTCGAACTCGTTGATCAGCACGCCGTTGCGGTAGACCGAGTAGTGCTGGCCGACCACCCGGATCTCGTAGTCGTTCCAGGTGCCCTTCTGCGTGACGCCGGCGCCGGCGAGCCCCACCCGGTCGAAACCGTAGACCGAGCCCGTCTTGTACGGGTCGCCGTCGGGCCGGTCGAACACCTGCACCTCGTGCCCGTACTTGATGGCGGCCCACTCCGGCCGCGGCTCCTCCGGATGGTCGTGCACCCACGGGAACCGCACCAGCACCCCGGAGTTGGCGTTGCCGGCGCCGGGGGCGTCGTCACGCCACTGCAGTCGCAGCGAGAAGTCGCCGTACTTGCGCTGCGGGAACCACAGCATGCCCAGGCCCGGTTCGGTGGTGCCGCTGGTGATCGACCCGTCCGGGTTCAGCGCGAACGAGCCGCCGCCCACCTGCTGCCACCGCGCGAACGACTCCGCGCTGCCGTCGAGGATCGTGCGGTAGCCCTCGGTCTGCCCGGGCTTGCCGATCCCGGACCGGCGGGCGGCCTCCCGGACGGCGTCGTACTCGCGCCGGTCGACGACCCCCTCCTTCAGCAGCGCGTCCAGGACGCCCTTGACGTGCTTGAGGAACAGCGCGTGGGACGTCCACTCCTTCTCGTCCTCGATCAGCTCGTTGATGCGGCAGCGGCTGTCGGTGAGCCGGTTGGGCACGCCCGAGTCGACCGTGCCGACGATCACCGTCCGCCGCTCGTCGTACTCGGGGCAGGCCGGCGCCGGGACCTGGCCGGACACCACCGTGAAGCTCACCGTACGGGCCGGGGAGGTGTTGCCCGCCTCGTCGGTCGCGCGGTACGCCATGATGTGCGCGCCCGCGCGGTCCACCACCACCGGGGCGGTGTACGCCAGGTACGGCCCCCCGTCGAGCGCGTACTCGATCCGGTCGACGCCCGAGCCGTCCCCGTCGGTCGCCGTGACCGTCACCCTGGCGCTGTTGACGTACGCGCCGTCGGAGTTCCGCGTGCCCTCGACGGTCACCCCCGTCACCGGCGGGGTCGTGTCCTGCGGGGGCGCCGCGACGACCGTGAACTGCACGCTCCGCTCCGCCGAGACGTTGCCCGCCCGGTCGGCGGCGCGGTAGCGCACGGTGTGCGTGCCGGGCTGGTGGACCATCACCGGCGTGGTGTACGGCTGCCAGGCGCCGGAGCCGACCGCGTACTCGATCCGGTCGACCCCGGAGCCGGTGTCCGAGGCGCTCACGGTGACCGTGGCCATGTCGACGTAGGCGCCGTCGGCGTTCCGCTCGCCGCTGACCGTGGCGGACGTCTCGGGCGGGGTGGCGTCGTCCGACGGCGGCGCCACCACCGTGAAGCGCACGCTCTTCTCGGCGGAGACGTTGCCCGCCCTGTCGAACGCGCGGTAGCGGACCGTGTGGCCGCCCACCTGGTCGACGACGACCGGGGCGGTGTACGGCAGCCACTCGGCCGCGTCGTCCACCGCGTACTGGATCCGGTCGACCCCGGAGCCGCCGTCGTCCGTGGCGCTGACCGCGACGGACGCCGAGCCGACGTACGCGCCGTCGGCGTTCTGCGCACCCGTCACCTGCGCCGAGGTCTCGGGCGGCGTGCTGTCCTCGCCGCCGCCCTCGGTCACCACCAGCACGCCCTTCATCTCCCCGTGGCCGGGGATCGTGCAGTGGTAGAGGTACCGGCCGGGGGAGAGGGTGACCTCGGCGGTGTGCCGGCCGCCCAGGTCGTCGCCGGGGTTGGCGAGGATGTTCAGCCGGACGTCGTCGTTGTACTCGGGGTCGCTGGTCACGAACGTCAGCGTGTGCGGCATGCCGGTGGTGTTGCCGGTCGCCGCGCTGTTCTCGAAGACGATGGTGGCCGGGCCCGCCACCGCCGTCGCGGGGGCCGACGTGTAGCGGGTGATGTCGTCGCCGGCGGTCCAGGTGAGGACCTGGGCGGCGGCCCGGGCCGGCGGGTCGTCCTGCCCGGCGGCCGTCGTGGGCACGCCGAGCGTCATCAGCACGGCGGCCAGCAGGGCCGCGAGGACTCCTCGTCGGTGTTTCACCGCACTCCCCTCGCCAGTTGGCCGGCGGCCGGGGTCGGCCCGCCGCCCGTGTAGGTGACGCGCCACAGCGCCGACCGGGAGTCCGAGGTGAAGAAGCCGCGGCCGTAGTCGAGGACGTACAGCGCGCCGTCCGGACCGAACTTCCAGTCCATGAGGTTCCTGATGCCGTCGTCGCCGACCGGCACGATCTTCTTCAGCGACTCCGAGTGCACCGGCAGCCCGCCGTCGCCCTGCGTCGCCGGGTCCATGAGCACCGCGTTGCGCGGCTGGTCGCCGTCGTAGAAGTCACCGACGAACCACTTGCCGTCCCAGTACGCCGGCCACTTGACGCCGCTCGTGCTCGCGGCGTCGTAGCGGTAGACGGGTCCGTTCATCGCGGCCTGCCCGCCGCCCTTGAGCCAGGGCAGCCGGTAGGTGGTCTCCTCCGCCCGGTAGGAGGGGACGCCGTCCGCGGTGCGCGGGAAGTCCGGGGCGCCGCCCTGCGGGGAGTACCAGATGTTGTTGCCGGTGACCGGCGGCAGGTTGACCAGGCCGTCGTTGTTCGGCGACTCGTTCTTCGGGTGGTCGCAGTCGTACCAGCCCAGCGGCTTCGACGGATCGGGCAGGTTGCGGTCCCGGTAGGGCTGCTTGTTGCCCATGCAGTAGGGCCAGCCCCGGTTGCTCGCCTCGGTGATCACCGCGAACGTGTCGTACTTGGCCGGACCCCAGGTCGGGGAGGGGGCGGAGGCGTCCGGGCCGACCCAGCCCGCGTACAGGACGTCGGTCGACTTGTCGACGAAGATGCGGGCCGGGTTGCGCACGCCCATCACGTAGATCTCGCCGCGCGTCTTGCCGCCGCCCTCGGCGGTCTCCTTGCCGGTGAAGAGGTTCCCGTCCGGGATCGTGTAGGTGCCGTCGGGCTCCGGGTGGATGCGCAGGATCTTGCCGTTGAGGTTGTTGGTGTTCCCGGCGGTGCGGCGCGCGTCGGCGAACGACACGCCCTTGAAGGCGGGCTCGGGGTTGTTGCCCGAGTAACCGTCGCTGAACCCGCTGGAGTTGTTGTCCCCGGTGGCGATGTACAGGTTGTCCTCGGAGTCCCAGGCCATCCCGCCGCCCGCGTGGCAGCAGCTGTGGATCTGCACCGGCCAGGCCAGCAGCACCTTCTCGCTGCCCGGGTCCAGCCTGTTCGTGGCGTGGTCGAGGGTGAAGCGGGAGACGCGCCGCTCGGCCATGCGGGTGTCGCGGTCGATCCGGGAGTGGGGCGTGTAGTGCAGGTACACCCAGCCGTTCTGCTCGAACCGCGGGTCCAGTTCGATGCCGAGCAGGCCCTCCTCGACCTTGGTCAGCTCGTCGCCGCCGCCCTTGTTGCCGAAGACCGTCAGCTCGCCCGCGAGCGTGACCTTCCCGGTCTCCGGGTCGTAGACGTGGACCTGGCCCGTGCCCTTGCCGACGTCCGGGTCGTTCCAGTCGGTGACCACCGGCCGGGAGGCGTCGGCGCCGCCCCGGCCGATGTAGAACACGCGGCCGTCGGGCGCGGTGACCAGTCCGTGCGGTTCGCCGATCTGGTCGTTGCGCCCCGGCTGGTTGGGCCGGGTGAGCCGTTCGGCCCGGTAGTTGCCGGTGATGGTCGCCGTGCAGTCGGCCTGCGCCAGACGGGTGGTCCACAGCAGGGCGCCGCGCAGGTGCGCGCGGAAGTCGGTCTCGTCGTACGACGACACCGTGCCGCCCATGCCGGTGTAGAAGGAGCGCCCGCCGTCGTAGTCCCGGCACCAGCTCACCGGGTGGTCCCAGCCGCCCGCGCCCGCCCCGGGCCGGTACGTCGACTCGCGCACCCGCGCCACCGTGTGCACCTCGCCCGACGGGTTCTTCACCCAGTTCAGCCACTTGTCGGGGCGCTTCCACTGCACCGGCAGGTCCCGGGTGGCCGGATGGCGCCGGTCCCCGACCTCGACGGTGGCCCGCTGCACGTCCGCCGGGCCGGAGGCGGCCGGGCGGGCGCCGATCAGGCCGGTGAACCAGTCCGAGTACGGTTCCGCGCGGGCCGCGTCGTGGATGCCGAGGAAGCCGCCGCCCGCCTCCATGTAGGCCTCCAGGCCCGCCTCCTGGTCCGGGTCGAGGACGTCGCCGCCGCCGGTCAGGAACACGACCGCGTTGTACCGGCCGAGCTGCGCGCCGTCGGTGAACACCGAGGCGTCGTCCGTGGCCTCGACCCGGAAGCGCTCGTCCGCCGGGCCGGACAGCCCGATCCGCTCGATCGCCTCGATCCCGGCGTTCACCAGCGGGGACTCCTGCCCGGCCGCCGCGGAGCCGTGGAAGACCAGCACCCGGACGTTCGCGCCGCCCGGCGGCGACTTGATCGACATCGTTGTCACGGGCGGATCGGGGGCCGGGTGCGCGCTCGCGGCGGGAGCGGCCAGCAGTCCGGCCACGACCGCGGCGGAGACGGCGGCCGCCCGGCCGCGTCTTCTCGTGCTCGGCCCTCTTGTCGCGCTCAACCTTCGTAAGTGCATGGGCACCTCCTCGGTCACGGCAGCAGCGCCAAGGAAGCTAGACCTCTTTGCGTCACCCGCCAATAGGTATGACCGCAATGGAACGAACTTTGTCCTGAGTGTGGATAAACAGGAGGGTGGCCGGTACCGTCTCACCGGCTCATCACAGCCACGTCTTCGCTCCGTCCCTCGCAACACGTTCTTCGCGGTTCCCGTACCAGGGTGGGGAGTTCGGCATGGACAGACGCAGTTTCAACCGACGGGTGCTGCTGGGCGGCGCGGCCGTCGCGACGTCGTTGTCGCTGGCCCCGGAGTCCGCCGGCGCCGACGGCCCGGCGAGGACGGCCCCGGCCGGCGGCGAGGTGAGACACCTCAAGCTGTACGCCGAGAAACTCCCCGACGGGCAGATGGGCTACGGCCTGGCGAAGGGCGAGGCGACGATCCCCGGACCGCTCATCGAGCTCAACGAGGGCGACACGCTGCACATCGAGTTCGAGAACACGATGGACGTGCCGGTGAGCCTGCACGTCCACGGCCTGGACTACGAGATCTCCAGCGACGGGACGAGACTCAGCAGGAGCGACGTCGAGCCCGGCGGCACCCGCACCTACACCTGGCGCACCCACGCCCCCGGCCGGCGCAAGGACGGCACCTGGCGGGCGGGCAGCGCGGGTTACTGGCACTACCACGACCACGTCGTCGGCACGGAGCACGGCACGGGCGGCATCCGCAAGGGCCTGTACGGACCGGTGATCGTCCGCCGCAAGGGCGACGTCCTGCCGGACCGCACCCACACGATCGTCTTCAACGACCTGCTCGTCAACAACAAGCCCGCGCACTCGGGGCCGGACTTCGAGGCCACCGTGGGCGACCGCGTGGAGTTCGTGGTGATCACGCACGGCGAGTACTACCACACCTTCCACCTGCACGGTCACCGCTGGGCGGACAACCGCACGGGCGCGCTCACCGGGCCCGACGACCCCAGCCAGGTCATCGACAACAAGATCGTCGGCCCGGCGGACTCCTTCGGCTTCCAGGTGATCGCGGGCGAGGGCGTCGGGGCGGGCGCGTGGATGTACCACTGCCACGTGCAGAGCCACTCCGACATGGGGATGGTGGGGCTGTTCCTGGTGAAGAAGGCGGACGGGACGATCCCCGGGTACGACCCGCACGAGCACGCGTCCGGCGACACGGGGGAACACGCGCACGGGTAGGGGCGCATCATGGGCGGGTGACCCTCGTCCTGACCCGGAGCGACCTGGAAGCCGTCCTGGACCCCGCCGACTGCATCGCCGCCCTGCGCGAGGGCTTTTGCCGCGCGGACGCCGCACCGGTCACCGGGCAACGGGTGCGCACCGACCTGCCGTTCCCCGGTACGGCCACGGCGCTGATCCCCGGGGTGCTGCCCGGCGTCGAGGCGTACACCGTGAAGGTCAACGCCAAGTTCCCCGGGGCGCGGCCCGCGCTGCGCGGGGTGATCTGCCTGCACAGCGGCCGGGACGGCGAGTTGCTCGCCCTGCTGGACTCGGCGACGGTGACCGCCTGGCGCACCGGACTGGCCGCCGCGCTGGGCACGCACGTACTGGCGGACCCGGCCGAGGACGGCGCCGTCGGCGTGGTCGGCGCCGGCGCGCAGGCGGAGCTGACGGTGCGCGGACTGGCCGTGCTGCGCGGACGGCGCGAACTCGTCGTGCACGACACGGACGGCGGCCGCGCCGCCGCGTTCGCCGCACGGCACGGCGGCCGGGTGGTGGACTCCGCGCCGCAGGTCGCCGCCCGGGCCGGCCTGGTGCTGACGGCGACCTGGTCGCGCGTGCCGCTGCTGGGGCTCGCGGACATCAGGCCGGGGCAGCACGTCACCAGCCTCGGCGCCGACGAGCCCGGCAAGCGGGAACTCGCCGCCGACCTGCTGGAGGCGTCGCTGCTCGTCGTCGACGACCGTGAGCTGGCGGTGCGCACGGGCGTCCTGGGGGCCGCCGGCCTGGACGCGGGGGCCGCCCACGCGACGCTCGGCGAGGTGCTGCGGGGCGAGCGTCCGGGGCGGACCGGTCCCGAGGCCCGCACGGTCTACGCCCCCGTCGGCCTGCCCTGGCAGGACCTGGCGCTCGCCTGGCTCGCGTACGGGCGGGCGGAGCGCGCGGGGAGGGGACGGCGGATCGACCTGCTGGCCTGACGGCCGGGCGGAGGGAGCCGGGACGCGGACCCCTCGCCGGCCGGGAGTCCGGTGCTCCGCCCGGGGCGTGCCCGCACGGGCCGCTCCCGGGCCCGAGAGCGCTCTCTCCCGCCCGTCCCGCCGGGGCTATCCTGATCCGCAGCCGCCGAGGAGGAGCCCCGCAGTGACCGAGACAGCGCCGCGTCCCACGCTGGAGGCCGTGGCCGCGCGGGCCGGGGTCTCGCGGGCCACCGTGTCCCGGGTGGTCAACGGGTCGGACGGGGTCCGCGAACCCCTCGCCGAGCGGGTCCGCAGGGCGGTGGAGGAGCTCGGGTACGTCCCCAACCAGGCCGCCCGCAGCCTGGTGACGAAACGGCACGACGCCGTCGCCGTCGTCGTCGCCGAACCGGAGACCCGGGTCTTCGCCGACCCCTACTTCGCGCTGCAACTGCGCGGCATCAGCCAGGAGCTGACCGCCCACGACAACCAGCTCGTGCTGCTGCTCACCGAGGGCCGCGAGGACTACGCCCGCGTCGGCCGCTACCTGGCCGGCGGCCATGTCGACGGCGCGCTCGTCTTCTCGCTGCACCTCGACGACCCGCTGCCCGGCCTGATCCAGCGCGCCGGCGTGCCGACCGTGTTCGGCGGGCGGCCCGGCTGGAACGACGGCAGCCGCGACGTGGTGTACGTGGACAGCGACAACCGGGGCGGCGCCCGCGAGGCGGTACGCCACCTCGCCGGCCTCGGCCGCACCCGCGTCGCCCACATCACCGGCCCCCTCGACCAGACCTCGGCCGTGGACCGGCTGGACGGATTCCGGGACGTCATGGCCGACGCCGATCCGCGGATGGTGGTGACGGGCGACTTCACCCCGGGCGGCGGGGAGCGGGCGATGCGGGAGCTCCTCGACCGGTGCCCGGACCTGGACGCCGTGTTCGCCGCCAACGACCTCACCGCCTCGGGCGCCCTGCGGGTGCTGCGCGAGCGCGGGCGGCGCGTGCCCGACGACGTCGCCGTGGTCGGCTTCGACGACATGCTGCCCGTCGCCGAGCAGACCGACCCGCCGCTGACGACGGTCCGCCAGGGCATCGAGGAGATGGGCCGCCTGATGGCCCGCCTGCTGCTGCGCGGCCTCGACCGTCCTGCCGACGACCCTGGTGCGCCGCGCCTCCGCGTGACGCGCCCCGCCGGCCCCGGTGCGCGGCTCAGTCCTCCCGCGACGCGGGCCTGAGCACCGCGAACCGGGCCCCGTACGGGTCGGTGAGCCTGGCGACGCGGCCGACGTCCGGCAGGTCCGTGGGCGGCATGCGGACCGTGCCGCCCAGCTCCCGGGCCCGGGCGGCCACGGCGTCGGTGTCGGTGACCTCGAAGTACGGCAGCCAGTGGGCCGGTTCCTCGGCCGGGGCGTCGGCCAGCGGCACGATGCCGCCGAACCCGGCGTCCGCTCCCGTGCCCGGAGGACTCACCGTGGTGTACGTGCCGCCCGGGAAGGTCACGCCGTGGGTCTCCATGCCGAGCACCGCGTGGTAGAACGCGGCGGCCGCCGCCTCGTCCGCCGTGTACAGCTCGGTCCAGCACAGCGCGCCGGGCTGCCGGACGACGTCGAGGCCCTGACTGCGGGCGGCCTGCCACAGACCGAAGGGCACGCCCGCCCGGTCGGCGAGGACGGCCGTGCGGCCTTGGTCCAGCACGTCCACGGGCCCGAGCAGCACCGAGCCGTGGGCCTGCTCGGCCGCCTCCGCCGCGGCCTGCGCGTCCGCCGTTTTGAAGTACACCGTCCAGGAGGACCGGCCCTGCTCCGGCGTGAGCTGCATACCGCCGGCCGCGATGTTCCCGTCGAGCCGGAAGAAGCCGTAGCCACCGGTCTCCGGGCCGCCCGGCTGGAACCGCCAGCCGAACAGGGCGCCGTAGAAGGACGCGGCGCCGTCCATGTCGGGTGTGCCGAGGTCGACCCAGTTCGGGGCGCCGTCGGCATGACGGGTGGTGAGCATCTGGGCCCTCCTCCGCGGGATCCCGTTGCCTGCTCTGCCGAGTCTCGCACCCCCCGCCGGCACCCGCCGCCGAAGCGCGGCCGCGGACCACGGCGCCGGACGCGGTGACGCCCGGTGGGCGGCGGGGTCCGCTCCGGTCCGCTGTCGCCCGCGCCTGCCGCGCGCCGCCGTGCGTTCCGGCACGGGGCGGGGGAGCATCGGAGCGGCCGCGGCCCCGGGCCGCGGCGTTGATCCCGCGTTGAGCGAACGTTTTTCACCGTCCGGCACGCTCGGGGCCATGCACATCGAAACCATCGCGCCGCCCGACCTCGACTGGCAGGAGGAGGCGTTGTGCGCGCAGACCGGGAGCGACTTCTTCTTCCCCGAGCCCGGCAGCTCCGTACGGGAGGCCAAGCGGATCTGCGCCCTGTGCCCCATCCGCTCCGCCTGCCTGGAGTACGCGCTGGACCACGACGAACGCTTCGGCGTCTGGGGCGGCCTGTCGGAGAAGGAACGCCTGGAACTGCGGCGCGCGGCCCACTGACCGCGGAGCGGCCCCGTCGCGCCGGCGCCGCCGGTGATCACGTGCGCCGTGCCCGCCGTACCCGGCCCGCCCGGCGGGACACCCCCGCACCCCGTGCCGCCGTCCCGCCGCCGGCACACGCGCCGCGGGATCGGGGACGGCGGACGAGCGCGAGGCGCCGGGGAGGGCGTCAGCCGGCGGGGAGCGGCGCCGTGAGCGGCGGGTGACGGCGGGGGGTCGGGGCGGCGGCGTCCGCCGCCCCGAGCCCCCGCCCGCCGTGTCTCAGCCGCCGGCCCGCGCCGCCATCCGGGCCTTGCGGGCCGCCAGCTTCTCGTCGAACTTCGCGGCCTCCGCGTCCAGCCCGGTCATGAACAGGCCGAGCTCCTCCTGCGCCCGCAGCCCGTCGGGGCCGAGGCCGTCGATCTCCATGACCTTCAGGAAGCGCAGCACGGGCTGCAGCACGTCGTCGTGGTGGATGCGCAGGTTGTAGACCTCGCCGATCGCCATCTGCGCGGCGGCCCGTTCGAAGCCGGGCATGCCGTGCCCGGGCATGCGGAAGTTCACCACCACGTCCCGCACCGCCTGCATGGTCAGGTCGGGCGCGATCTCGAAGGCCGCCTTGAGCAGGTTGCGGTAGAAGATCATGTGCAGGTTCTCGTCGGTGGCGATCCGGGCCAGCATGCGGTCGCAGATCGGGTCGCCGGACTGGTGGCCGGTGTTGCGGTGCGAGATGCGGGTCGCCAGCTCCTGGAAGGCGACGTAGGCCACCGAGTGCAGCATCGAGTGCCGGTTGTCCGACTCGAAGCCCTCGCTCATGTGGGCCATGCGGAACTGCTCCAGCTTGTCCGGGTCGACCGCGCGCGAGGTGAGCAGGTAGTCCCGCATCACGATGCCGTGCCGGCCCTCCTCGGCGGTCCAGCGGTGCACCCAGGTGCCCCAGGCGCCGTCGCGGCCGAAGAGGGTGGCGATCTCGTGGTGGTAGCTGGGCAGGTTGTCCTCCGTCAGCAGGTTCACCACCAGCGCGATCCGGCCGATCTCGGTGACCTTGGACTGCTCCTTGTCCCAGGCCTCGCCGTCCTCGAAGAAGCCGGGGAAGTTGCGGCCGTCGCTCCACGGCACGTACTCGTGCGGCATCCAGTCCTTGGCGACCTTCAGATGGCGGTTGAGCTCCTTCTCGACCACTTCCTCCAGGGCGTACAGCAGCCGGGCGTCGGTCCATGCGGAGGAAGGGCTGCCGAGGTGCGGGGAAGTGATCGTCATGGGTACTCCAGGGGGACGTGCGGTACAGCGGAAGGGTCCGGCGAGCGGCGCCGGGAACCTACGGAATCGTAGGCTACGAGACCGTAGGTTACGAGACCGTAGGTTAAATGTGTTGTAAAGACCCCTGTTCATGTGACCCGGGACACCGGCCGACGGGGAGTACGAGAGCACGGAAAAGCCCCGGGACTCCAGGTCCCGGGGCCGGACGCGGGCGCGCGTCACCCGGTCAGGCGTACAGCTCCCCCGGCCGCGCCGACGGACGCGTCACGCGGCCCCCGAGCTTCCCGAACGCGCCGATGGCGCCGACGACCGGCGCGTGGCCGGGGCCGACGGGCCGTCATGCGGCGCGGGCCGGTGCGGGCGAAAACCCGCGCGGCCGGGCCACGGCCCGCCGGAGGTGTTCCGCCGTGACCGAGTCCGGGGCGTCGAGGAGCTGCCGCGGGGTCCCCTCGAAGACCACCCGGCCGCCGTCCCGGCCCCCGCCGGGGCCGAGGTCGACGATCCAGTCGGCGTGCGCGACCACATCGAGGTTGTGCTCGACGACCACGACCGTGTTGCCGGCGTCGACCAGCCGGTCCAGCAGGGCGAGCAGCCCGTCGACGTCCGACATGTGCAGCCCGGTCGTCGGCTCGTCCAGCACGTACACCGCGCCGGTCCGGTGCAGCCGGGTGGCCAGCTTCAGGCGCTGCCGCTCGCCGCCGGAGAGCGTGGACAGCGGCTGGCCGAGGGTGAGGTAGGTCAGGCCGACCTCGCGCAGGGCGCGCAGCCGGCGGCGTACGCCCGGGTCGTCGAAGAAGCCGAGCGCCTGATCGGCCGTCATCCCGAGGACGTCCGCGATGCAGTGCCCGCCGACCGTCAGCCGCAGCACCTCGTCCTTGAAGCGCCGCCCCCCGCAGTCGTGGCAGGTCGTCGTCACCGGGTCCATGAAGGCGAGGTCGGTGTGGAGGACGCCGCGTCCCTCGCAGGTTCCGCAGGCGCCCGCGGAGTTGAAGCTGAAGAGGCCGGGGTCGGCGCCCGTCTCGCGTGCGAAGACCTTCCGTACCGTGTCCATGATCCCCAGGTACGTCGCCGGGGTGGACCGCGCGGAGATGCCGATCGACGACTGGTCGACGACCACGGCGCCGGGGTGCGCGTCGGTGAGCTCCGCGACCAGCGTGCTCTTGCCCGAGCCGGCGACCCCGGTCACCGCGGTCAGCACCCCGGTGGGGAACCGGACGGTCACCTCCCGCAGGTTGTGCCGGCCGGCCCCTTTCACCCACAGCCCGCCGTCCGCCGTCCGCGTCCGTTCCTTCACCGCCGTCCGCCGGCGCAGGCACCGCCCGGTCGGCGTGTCCGACCGGGCCAGCTCGCCCGGCGCCCCCTCGAACACCACCCGCCCGCCGTGCACCCCGGCCCCCGGCCCCATGTCGACGACGTGGTCGGCGAGCGCGATCACGTCCGGGTCGTGCTCGACGACCAGCACGGTGTTGCCCTTGTCGCGCAGCCGCAGCAGCAGGTCGCCGAGCCGGCCGACGTCGCGCGGGTGCAGGCCGGCGCTGGGCTCGTCGAAGATGTACGTCATGCCGGTCAGGCTGGAGCCGAGGTGCCGGACCGTCTTCAGCCGCTGTCCCTCGCCGCCCGACAGCGTGGCGGTCTCCCGGTCGAGGCTGAGGTAGCCGAGACCGATCGCCTCGATGCGCTCCAGCGCGGCGACGGCGGCCCCGGCGACGGGCCGGGCGACCGGGTCGTCGATCTCCTTCAGCACGGCGATGAGGTCGGTGACCTGCATCCGGGTGCAGTCCGCGATGGTCCGCCCGCCGATCCGGGTCGCGAGCGCCGCCGCGTTCAGCCGCGCGCCCCGGCAGTCCGGGCAGACGTCCTCGACCAGGAACTCCCGTACCAGGTCCCGGGTCTTCTGGCTCATGCCGGACAGGTCCCGCTTCAGGTACAGCCGTTCGAAACGGTCCGCGAGGCCCTCGTACTCCGTGGTCCACGTGCCGCCCGAGCCGCTCACGGTGACCTTGCTGCCGGGCCGCCCGCGCATCAGGAACTCCCGCTCGGCCGCGGTGAACTCGCCCACCGGCTTGTGCGGGTCCAGCTCCTCGCTGTTCGTGTACGCCTGCCCCTGCCAGGTCCCCGCGGCGAACGGCGGGAAGCGGACCGCGCCGTCCGCGAGGGACCTGGCCGGGTCGAGGATGCGGTCCCAGTCCGGCCGGACCGCCCGGCCGAGCCCGTCGCAGCCGGGGCACATGCCCGACGGGTCGTTGAACGAGTACGCCGTCGCCGGGCCGGCGCTCGGGGTGCCGTGCCGGGAGAACAGCACCCGCAGCACCGAGTAGACGTCCGTCATCGTGCCGACGGTGGACCGCGAGTGGCCCCCGACCGGCCGCTGGTCGACGACGATCACGGGCGTGAGGTCCTCCAGGGCGTCCGCGTGCGGCCGCTCGTACTTGGGCAGCCGGTTGCGGACGAACCAGGTGAACGTCTCGTTCAGCTGACGCTGCGACTCGACGGCGATCGTGTCGAAGACGATCGAGGACTTCCCCGATCCCGAAACGCCGGTGAACACGGTCAGCCGGCCCTTCGGGATGCGGAGCGTGACGTCCTTGAGGTTGTTCTCCCGGGCCCCGGTCAGGGTGATGAAATCGGTCATGCGGTCGAAGCTAGGCGGGAAACCCGACAGCTCCCGGCGTGATTTCCCGCAGTTCCCCGTCCAGCAGCAGCCAGCGCGTGATGCCGATCGACTCCAGGAACGGCAGGTCGTGGGAGGCCACGATCAGCGCCCCCTCGTACGACTCCAGGGCCGTGACGAGCTGCCGGACGCTCGCGATGTCCAGGTTGTTCGTCGGCTCGTCCAGCATCAGCAGCTGCGGCGCGGGCTCGGCCAGCATCAGCGCGGCCAGCGTCGCCCGGAAGCGCTCGCCGCCGGAGAGCGTCCCCGCCGCCCGGTCGGCCCGGGCGCCCCGGAACAGGAAGCGGGCCAGCCGCGCCCGGATCCGGTTGCCGGTGGCGCCCGGCGCGAACCGGGCCACGTTCTCGACGACGGTCAGACGGTCGTCGAGGACGTCCAGCCGCTGCGGCAGGAACCGCAGCGGCACGTGCGCGACGGCCTCGCCCGACACCGGTTCCAGCTCGCCCGCGATCGTGCGCAGCAGCGTCGTCTTGCCCGCGCCGTTGCGCCCGACCAGCGCCACCCGCTCCGGGCCGTGCAGGTCGAGGCCGCCGGCCACGCGGGTGCCGTACGCCGGCTCCAGGTCCCGCAGGGTGAGGACGGTGCGGCCCGGCGGTACGGCGGTGTACGGCAGGTCGACGCGGATCTCGTCGTCGTCCCGCACGGCCTCCACCGCCTCGTCGAGCCGCTCCCTGGCCTCGGCGAGCTTCTCCTCGTGCAGGATGCGGTGCTTGCCCGCGGACTCCTGCGCCGCGCGCTTGCGCGCCCCCATGACGATCTTCGGCTCGCGCTTGCTGTCCCACATCTTCTGCCCGTACCGCTTGCGACGGGCCAGCTTGACCCGGGCGTCGGTCAGTTCCCGCTTCTGCTTGCGCAGGTCGGCCTCGGCGACCCGCACCATGCGCTCGGCCGCCTCCTGCTCGGCGGCCAGGGCTTGTTCGTACGCCGAGTAGTTGCCGCCGTACCAGGTGATCGAGCCGGCGTGCAGATCGGCGATCCGGTCGACGCGTTCGAGCAGTTCCCGGTCGTGGCTGACCACGATCATCAGCCCGGGCCAGGACTCGACGGCCGCGTACAGCCGCCGGCGCGCGTACAGGTCGAGGTTGTTGGTCGGCTCGTCGAGCAGCAGCACGTCCGGGCGGGCCAGCAGCAGCGCCGCCAGCCGCAGCAGCACCGACTCGCCGCCGGAGACCTCGCCGACGGTGCGGTCCAGCCCGACGTGCCGAGGCCGAGTTCGCCGAGCGTGGCGAGGGCACGCTCCTCGACGTCCCAGTCGTCGCCGACGGTCTCGAAGTGCTCCTCGGCCGCGTCGCCGGCCTCGATGGCGTGCAGCGCGGCCCGCCGCGCGGCGATGCCGAGCGCCTCGTCGACCCTGAGCGTGGTGTCGAGGGTGACGTTCTGCGGCAGGTAACCGGCCTCGCCCGCGATGCGGACGGCGCCGTCGGCCGGGGCGAGCTCCCCGGCGATCAGCTTCAGCAAGGTGGACTTTCCCGACCCGTTGACGCCGACGAGCCCGGTCCTGCCGGGGCCGAAGGAGACGTCGAGACCCTCGAAGACGGGGGTGCCGTCGGGCCAGGAGAAGGAGAGGGAGGTGACGGTGACGGTGACGGACTGGGCCATGGGGGCCTCCGCGATTGCGTGATGCGGTCAGGGGCAGACGCGTATCGAGACACCGGGAGGCGACGACCCGCCGCCGGGCGGGGAAGGGAGGCACCGGGCACGGGAAAAGCCCTGCTCCGCGAGGACGGCTCCAACGCCGAGGTCGCACGCCACGCCGGCACCCCACGGGTGCGACGCGGTGTCTCGGGACCTCAGAGGAGCAACGTCCTTCTCCCATCGACGGCAACAGGACCGCTGTAGACCGTACGAGGGGGCCCGGCCGCCGTCAACGCATTATTCGGGTCCGCCCCGACCGCCGAAGGAGATCACGTGCCCCACGGCCCGCTCTCGCTGCCGACCCGGCTCTGCCTGCTGGCCTGGGACACCTCCCGGCCCGAGGCCGGCACCGCCGCGCGGCTCGCGCACCTGGTGCGGGCCGGCGCCCTCACCGAACTGGCCCAGCGCGGCCTGCTCGTCGACGACGACGGCATCGTCACCCCCGTCGACCTGGACTCCCGCACCGGGGACGCGGTCCTCGACGGGCTGCTGGAACTCGTCCACGAGTCCCTGCCGCACCGGTGGCGGGCCTGGGTGCGGCTGCGGGCGCGGGTCACCCTCGACGCCGTCCGGGAGCAGCTGGTCGCCGAGGGGTACGTGCGGGCCGAGAAGAAGCGGGTGCTCGGCGTGTTCCCGTCCGTCACGCACGTCCTGGCGCGGACCGCCGCCGCGGCCGCCCTGCGCGAGGAGGCGCGACGGATCCTGCTGGGGCCGGTGCCGGTCGCGGAGGTCGGCGCACGGGACGCGGCCGTGGTGGCCCTCGCGTCCGCCGCCGGACTGCGCACCCTGGCGACCGCTCAGGAGCACGCGCGCTCGGCGGGGCGCGTGGCCGAGCTGACCGAGCGCGGCGGGGCGTCCCCCGCGCTGCGAACGGCCGTCCGCGAGGTGCGCACGGCGGTGGGCGCACCCGCCCGGACGGCCGCCCCCGCGGGCGGCTGACGCCTCGGCGGGCGGTGCCGCCCCCACCGGGGCCGGCGCCTCAGCGGGCGTCGCGCATCAGTTCCGCCAGGTCGCGGTCGAGGTCGAGCTGCAGGTGCTCCAGGCCGGCGGGCACCAGCTCGCTCGTGGCCCGCAGGAACCGGCGCACGTCCCGGGAGTGCACGTGCACGACGGCCGTTCCCTCCGGGGCGTGGAACTCCAGCACGGTGCGGTCGTACCCGTACGGCCGCACCCGGACGTCGCCGTGGCCCTCCGGACCGTGGAGGCCGGCGGTGAGCAGCTCGCGGGAGAAGGTCCAGCAGACCTCCACGCCCTCCAGGGTGGCGGGGGCCGGGAAGGTCATGCGGACCGCGAACGGGTCGCGCCGGTCGTAGTGCAGGGTGGCGGGAATGCTCGGCATCCGCGGCGCGGCGGCGACGAGGCGGGCTTCGACGGGCTGCTCGATGACGGTGGACAACGCCTTGCTCCCTCGTGACGGCTGGACGGACTTCCGGGGCGGACGGGCCGGGCACTGGAAGAGACGCCGGAATCAGCCGATCCGTGCACACGGGTGTCGAGTGACCTCTGTCACCGTCTTCATTCCCGGACGTTCCCCGGCGGTCCGGGGCGGCGTTCCCGGCCCGGGAGCCGACACCGCGCGACGCGCCGTGTTTGTCCGTAACGTAGGTATCCGTTCGCTGAGCGTGAGAGGAAGTGAGCGGACATGCCACGCGGATCGAACCCCAAACGGGAGCGGCAGTACGAGCACATCGAGCGGAGCGCCGAGGAGCGGGGCGCGAACACCGGGCGGGCCAAGGAGATGGCGGCCCGGACCGTGAACAAGGAGCGCGCCCGGTCCGGGGAGTCGAAGACCGCGAGCCGCAGCTCGAAGCAGGACGCGCCGTCCGGCAAGCGGGGCGGGCGGCGGTCCGGCGGCTCCGGGAGCCCCACCTACGACCAGCTGTACCAGGAGGCCAGGCGCCGCGACATCCACGGCCGTTCGGCCATGAACAAGAGCGAGCTGCAGCGCGCGCTGGGCAAGTGAGCCCGAACGCCCCGCCGGGCGTCCTTCGGTGCCGTGCCGGGAGCGGCACCGCCGCGGCGGCGGACCCCGTGCCGCGGCGCGCGCACGCCGGCGGCGAGGACGGATCCCCCGCGGCGGCCTCCGGTCCGCGCGGCTCTTCGCGACGGCGGCGAACGGACCGCCGCGCCGTCGCGGAGAACCGCCCCGCCCCGGCGCGTAGGCTCGGGGCCACCATGACGACCGTACGCATTCCCGCGGGCCGGCCCGCGACCGAGGAGGAGGCCCGCGCCGTCCAGGACGAGCTGCGGGCGCGGGTGGTGCTCGACGAGCCGGGGCCGCCGCCCGGGACGGGCCGCGTCACCGGGGTCGACGTGGCGTACGACGACGAGCGCGACGTGGTCGCCGCGGCGGCCGTCGTGCTGGACGCGGCGAGCCTCGACGTCGTCGCCGAGGCCACGGCCGTCGGCCGGGTCTCCTTCCCGTACGTGCCCGGCCTGCTCGCCTTCCGCGAGATCCCCACCGTGCTCGCCGCCCTGGACGCCCTGCCCCACGACCCCGGCCTGGTCGTCTGCGACGGCTACGGCCTCGCCCATCCGCGCCGCTTCGGCCTCGCCAGCCACCTCGGCGTCCTCACCGGTCTGCCCACGATCGGCGTCGCCAAGAACCCCTTCGCCTTCACCTACGACGACCCGGACACGCCGCGCGGCAGCACCTCGCCGCTGCGCTCGGGCACCGAGGTGGTCGGCCGCGCCCTGCGCACCCGGGACGCCGTCAAACCGGTCTTCGTCTCCGTCGGCCACCGGGTGAGCCTCGACAACGCCTGCGCCCACACCCTGGCCCTCACCCCCGCCTACCGTCTGCCGGAGACCACCCGCCGGGCGGACGCGCTGTGCCGGCGGGCGCTGCGGGCGGCCGTCGGCGCCGGGCCGGAGCGTGCCGTCGGCGGGACCTGAGTCCGGGCTGCGAGGACCCGTGCCGGGCCCGGGCTCCGAGGACCCGTGCCGAGCGCGGGCTCCGAGTACCGGTACCGGGAGCGGGTTCTGAGTACCCGTACGGATGCGGCGCCGCCGCCCCGGTCGGCAGGCTGGGCCGCATGACGACGCACCGTGCCTCCGAGTCCGCCGCCCACCCCGACCGGCCCGTCGGGCGGGCCGTGGCCGCCGGGCTGGTCCTCGCCCTGCTGGCGGGGCTCGGCTGGACGGCCGGGATGATCTACACCGTCGCGGGGTGGTAGCGCCGCGACCCGCCCGTGCCGTCGCCGCGACCCGTCCGCGCCGTCACCGGCGGGCGGCGACCCGGAAGGTGATCCCCGCCCTGCGCAGCCGCCCGATCAGCGCGTCGCCCATCGCCACCGCCGTCGTGACCTGCCCGGCCGTCGGCGGCAGCGCGTCGAGCGCCAGGGACAGCGCCGACTCGGCGAACATCTTCGCCGTCTCGCCGTATCCCGGATCGCCGCCAGCCACTTCGGTGAACACCCGCCGGCCGCCGCCCTCGCCGACGAAGCGCACCGAGAACCAGCTCCTCGCCCGCCGCTCGGGACTGGGCCCCTCCCCGGCCTCGAGCAGGCCCGACAACCAGCGCCGGGCGGGCGGCAGCCGGGCGGCGGCGAACACCGCGCCCACCGCCGCCGCCCCGCCCACCGCGACCGGCAGGTGCCGCACGGCCGCGTAGTGCCGGTAGCGGAAGTCGGGGCCGTAGCGCTCCAGCGCCCTCGCCGAGCGCCGCACGATCCGCGGGTCGAGGGTCGGCAGCGGCAGTGCCCAGGCGCCCACCTCCCGGGCGAACCGCGGCGCGCCCGCCGGCGTCGCCACCCGGCGGCCCACCAGTCGCGGCTCGTGCCGCCCGCGGTCCAGCGCCGCGGCCCGCATCTGCCGCCCGCGCGCGAACTGGCCCAGCGCGGAGGCCAGCGTACCGCCCGAGAGGGCGCCGTCGGCGGTCACGAACCCGTCCACGGCCAGCGGCACGCCCTCGGGGAGCAGGCCGACCGTGAAGTACACGCCGAGGTCGTGCGGGACGGAGTCGAAACCGCAGGCGTGCACCAGCCGCGCGCCGGTCTCCCGCGCGCGTGCGTCGTGGCGGACGTACGTCAGGTCCACGAACTCGGGCTCGCCGGTGAGGTCGAGGTAGTCCGTGCCGGCGTCCGCGCACGCGGCGACGAGTCCCTCGCCGTGGGCCACATAGGGGCCCACCGCCGTGGCCACCACGCGCGCGTGCCCGGCGAGTTCGCGCAGCGACGCCGGCTCGGACGCGTCCGCCCGCAGCACCCCGACGCCCTCGCCGCCGGGCAGCCGCTCGCGCAGCCGCTCCAGCTTCGGCCCGCTGCGGCCGGCGATCGCCCAGCGCAGCCCGTCGGGCGCGTGCGCGGCGAGGTACTCCGCGGTGAGCCGCCCGACGAAACCCGTGGCCCCGAAGAGCACGATGTCGTACGGACGGTCCGTCCTGTTCAGCCTGCTCATGACACCCCTTGCTCCGCAGCACGCGCCGTTGTCGGTGGCTGAGGCTAGCGTGAGGGGTGCGGAGCCCGACGACGAGCCCGGAGGCGGACAGGTGACCGTGCCCAGAAGTGCCCCGGAGAAGGAGCGCGGGGCCGCCCGCGGGCTGCCGGGCGCGCCCGGAGGGCCCTCGCGGACCGGCGTCCCCCGGGCCGGCGGGACGCCCCGGCCGCCGTCCCGGGGTACGGCCGGACGGGGGAGAGGCGCCACGCCGTCGCGTCCGGGTGCCGCGCGGCGGAGCCGGACGCGCGCCGAGCCGGAGCCGCCCCGCCGTCCGCCGGACGGCCTGGCCAAGCGCTTGCTCGCTCGACTCTTGTGTCGGCGGGGACCCGTTCCTAGCATCGCTGGCGTCACCACACTCGTGTCATGAACCTTGGGAGCTGCATGGCAGCGGCGACGACGCCCGGGCACGGCCCGCTCGGCGGTGTGCGCGTGGTCGAGCTGGCCGGCATCGGCCCCGGCCCCTTCGCCGCGATGCTCCTCGCCGACCTGGGCGCCGACGTCGTGCGCGTCGACCGCCCCGGCGGCAGCGCGCTCGCCCCCGATCCCGCCCACGACGTCACCCACCGCAACAAGCGCTCGGTGATCGTCGATCTGAAGTCCCCGGACGGCCCGGCCCGCGTCCTCGACCTCGCCGCACGCGCCGACATCCTGATCGAGGGATACCGCCCCGGCGTCGCCGAACGCCTGGGCGTCGGCCCCGGGCCCTGCCACGCCCGCAACCCCCGGCTCGTCTACGGCCGCATGACCGGCTGGGGCCAGCAGGGGCCGCTCGCCCGCCGCGCCGGGCACGACATCACCTACCTCGCGCTCACCGGCACCCTGGGCCTGATCGGCCGCCCGGACGAGCCGCCCCCGCCCCCGGCCAACCTGCTCGGCGACTACGCGGGCGGCTCCCTCTACCTCGTCGTCGGCGTCCTCGCGGCCCTGCATCATGCGCGCGCGACCGGCACCGGCCAGGTCGTCGACGCCGCCATCGTCGACGGCGCCTCGCACCTCGCCGCGATGCTCCACGGCATGATGGCCGCCGGCCACTGGCAGGACCGCCGCGCCGCCAACCTCCTCGACGGCGGCTGCCCCTTCTACGGCGCGTACGAGACGGCCGACGGCCGGTACATGGCGGTCGGCGCCCTGGAGCAGCGGTTCTACGACGAGTTCCTGGACCTGCTCGGCGTCGGGGACGACGTCCCCGCCCGCGAGGACACCGCCCGCTGGGGCGAACTGCGCGAGGCGGTCGCCGCCCGCTTCAAGACCCGCACCCGGGACGAGTGGGCGGCCGTCTTCGAGGGCTCCGACGCCTGCGTGGCCCCGGTGCTGTCGCTGCGCGAGGCCCCGCGCCACCCGCACCTGGCCGCCCGCGGCACCTTCACCGACCACGGCGGCATCACCCAGCCCGCCCCCGCCCCCCGCTTCTCCGCGACCCCCGCCGCCGTCCGCACCGGCCCCGCCCGCCCGGGGGCCGACACGGCGGACGTGGCCCGCGACTGGGGCGTGCCCGCGCTCCTGCGGGACGCCGCGGCCGACGCCCCGCCGGACGGCGGCCCTCCCGAGGCCCACCCGGACGGCGCCTCCCCGGGGAACGCCGGCCGTCAGGGCGGCGACCCCCCGCCGGACCCCCTCCCGGGCGGCCGCCCGTTCCCCGCCCACCCTCCGCGAAAGGCCTGACCGTGAGCACCGAAGCGTACGTGTACGACGCGATCCGCACCCCGCGCGGACGCGGCAAGGCGAACGGCGCCCTGCACGGCACCAAGCCCGTCGACCTGGTCGTCGGCCTCATCCACGAGATCCGGGCCCGTTTCCCCGGCCTGGACCCCGCCGGGATCGACGACGTCGTCCTCGGCGTCGTCGGCCCGGTCGGCGACCAGGGCTCCGACATCGCCCGGATCGCCGCCGTCGCCGCGGGACTGCCGGACACGGTGGCGGGCGTGCAGGAGAACCGCTTCTGCGCCTCCGGCCTGGAGGCCGTCAACCTGGCCGCCGCCAAGGTGCGCTCGGGCTGGGAGGACCTGGTCCTCGCGGGCGGCGTCGAGTCGATGTCGCGGGTGCCGATGGCCTCCGACGGCGGCGCCTGGTTCAACGACCCGATGACCAACCTCGCCACCAACTTCGTGCCGCAGGGCATCGGCGCCGACCTGATCGCCACCATCGAGGGCTTCTCCCGCCGGGACGTCGACGAGTACGCGGCCCTGTCCCAGGAACGGGCGGCCACCGCCTGGAAGGAGGGCCGCTTCGAGCGGTCCGTCGTACCGGTGCGGGACCGCAACGGCCTGGTCGTCCTCGACCACGACGAGCACCTGCGCCCCGGCACCACCGCCGACTCGCTGGCCCGGCTGAAGCCGTCCTTCGCGGACATCGGCGAACTCGGCGGCTTCGACGCGGTCGCCCTGCAGAAGTACCACTGGGTCGAGAGGATCGACCACGTCCACCACGCGGGCAACTCCTCCGGCATCGTCGACGGCGCGGCACTGGTCGCGGTCGGCTCCCGGGAGGCGGGCGAGCGCCACGGACTCACCCCGCGCGCGCGGATCGTCTCCGCCGCCGTGTCCGGCTCCGAGCCGACCATCATGCTCACCGGCCCCGCGCCCGCCACCCGCAAGGCGCTCGCCAAGGCCGGGCTGACCATCGACGACATCGACCTCGTCGAGATCAACGAGGCGTTCGCGGCGGTCGTGCTGCGCTTCGTGAAGGACATGGGGCTCTCGCTCGACAAGGTCAACGTCAACGGCGGCGCGATCGCCCTGGGCCACCCGCTCGGCGCGACGGGCGCGATGATCCTCGGCACGCTCGTCGACGAACTGGAACGCCAGGACAAGCGCTACGGCCTGGCCACGCTGTGCGTGGGCGGGGGCATGGGCATCGCCACGATCGTCGAGCGCGTCTGAACGCCCCGGCGGAACCACGAGACCTCAACGGAGACCCCTGTCATGACGACCGAGCCCACCACCATCCGCTGGGAGCAGGACGACACCGGTGTCGTCACCCTCGTCCTCGACGACCCGGACCAGTCCGCGAACACCATGAACCAGGCGTTCCGCGCCTCGCTCGCCGCGGTCGCCGACCGCCTGGAGGCCGAGCGGGACTCCGTCCGGGGCGTGATCGTCACCTCCGCCAAGAAGACCTTCTTCGCCGGCGGCGACCTGCGCGACCTGATCCGGGTCACCCCCGGGACCGCGCAGGAGCTGTTCGACGGCGGCATGGCGGTCAAGCGCGACCTGCGCCGCATCGAGACCCTCGGCAGGCCCGTGGTCGCCGCGATCAACGGCGCCGCCCTCGGCGGCGGCTACGAGATCGCCCTGGCCTGCCACCACCGCGTCGCCCTCGACGCGCCCGGATCCAGGATCGGCTGCCCCGAGGTCACCCTCGGACTGCTCCCCGGCGGCGGCGGAGTCGTCCGCACCGTCCGCCTGCTCGGCGTCGCCGACGCGCTGCTGAAGGTCCTGCTCCAGGGCACCCGGTACAGCCCGCGCCGGGCCCTGGAGAACGGCCTGGTCGACGAGGTGGCCGACACCCCGGAGGAGCTGCTGGCCAAGGCCCGCGCCTTCATCGACGCCCACCCCGAGTCCGCCCAGCCCTGGGACCGGCCCGGCTACCGCATCCCCGGCGGCACGCCCGCGAACCCGAAGTTCGCGGCGAACCTGCCCGCCTTCCCGGCCACCCTGCGCAAGCAGACGGGCGGCGCCCCCTATCCGGCGCCGCGCAACATCCTCGCCGCCGCCGTCGAGAGCTCCCAGGTCGACTTCGAGACCGCGCAGGTCATCGAGGCCCGCTACTTCGTGGAGCTGGCGGCCGGACAGACGTCGAAGAACATGATCCAGGCCTTCTTCTTCGATCTCCAGGCCGTCAACTCCGGCGCCAACCGCCCCCGGGGCGTCGAGCCCCGCCGGGTCCGCAGGGTCGCCGTCCTCGGCGCCGGGATGATGGGCGCGGGCATCGCCTACGCGTGCGCCCGCGCGGGGATCGACGTGGTGCTCAAGGACGTCTCCCTGGAGGCCGCCGTCAAGGGCAGGGGCTACTCCGAGAAACTGTGCGCCAAGGCCGTCGCCAAGGGCCGCACGACCCAGGAGAAGGCGGACGCGCTGCTCGCCCGGATCACCCCCACCGCCGAGACGGCCGACCTCGCCGGCTGCGACGCGGTCATCGAGGCCGTCTTCGAGGACACCGCCCTCAAGCGCAAGGTGTTCCAGGAGGTGCAGAACGTCGTCGCCCCCGACGCGCTGCTGTGCTCCAACACCTCCTCCCTCCCCATCACCGCCCTCGCCGAGGGCGTCGAGCGGCAGGCCGACTTCATCGGGCTGCACTTCTTCTCGCCGGTCGACAAGATGCCCCTCGTCGAGATCATCAGGGGGAGGCGGACCGGTGACGAGGCCCTCGCGCGCGCCTTCGACCTGGTCCGGCAGATCGGCAAGACGCCGATCGTCGTCCACGACAGCCGCGGCTTCTTCACCTCCCGCGTCATCGGCCACTTCCTGAACGAGGGCGTGGCCATGGTCGGCGAGGGCATCGAGCCCGCGTCGGTGGAGCAGGCGGCGGCCCAGGCGGGCTACCCGGCCAAGGTGCTCTCCCTGATGGACGAGCTGACCCTCACCCTGCCGCGCAGGATCCGCGACGAGACGAAGCGGGCCGTGGAGGAGGCGGGCGGCACCTGGACGCCGCACCCCGCCGAAGCCGTCGTCGACCGCATGGTCGACGAGTTCGGCCGCACCGGCCGCAGCGGGGGAGCGGGCTTCTACGACTACGGGGAGGACGGCAGGCGCATCCGGCTCTGGCCCGGCCTGCGTGAGCACTTCACCGAACCGGGCCGCCGGATCCCGTTCGAGGACATGCAGGAGCGCATGCTGTTCTCCGAGGCCCTGGACACCGTCCGGCTGCTGGAGGAGGGCGTGCTGACCTCCGTCGCCGACGCCAACATCGGCTCGATCCTCGGCATCGGCTTCCCCGGCTGGACCGGCGGCGTGCTCCAGTACATCAACGGCTACCGGGGAGGGCTGCCCGGTTTCACCGCCCGCGCGCGGGAGCTCGCCGAGCGCTACGGCGAGCGGTTCGCCCCGCCCGCGCTGCTGGTGGAGAAGGCGGAGCGGGGGGAGACGTTCACGGACGGCCGCTGAGGCGCCCGCCGTCCGCCCGGGCCCCGTCGCTGCCGTGGGCGCCGGCGGCGTCCGCGCCGGCCTTCCGCCGCGCGCCGCCGTCCCCGCGACACCCCCGCGCGCCCCGGCCGGTGACCCCGGTGTGAACGGCCGGTGACCGAGATGGACACCCGGAATGGATCATGTGAGAAGTAACGCTCTGTGACATGGGTCATCGCGCGTGGCCGAAACGTTGTGGGAAAGTGCCGACCTGGTCTGTGCCGCGCGCGACAGAGGGTGGTGCGGGCCGAGACACGTACGGACGACCCGGACGCATCCCGCCCGGGCGCACCAGGAAGTGGAACCACCCGTGAGCAAGGACGCCGTGGACACGGCACAGGTCGCCGCCCACCCCCAGGCGACCGGGACGCCCGCGGACGCGGGCGACGCCGGTTACAGCAAGGGCCTCAAGGCCCGCCACGTCAACATGATCGCCATCGGCGGCGCCATCGGCACCGGACTCTTTCTCGGCGCCGGCGGCCGCCTGCACAACGCGGGCCCGGCGCTCGCGCTGGCCTACCTCGTCTGCGGCGTCTTCGCCTTCTTCGTCGTCCGGGCGCTCGGCGAGCTCGTCCTGTACCGGCCCTCCTCCGGGTCCTTCGTGTCGTACGCGCGCGAGTTCCTCGGTGAGAAGGGCGCGTACGTCGCCGGCTGGATGTACTTCCTGAACTGGTCCACGACCGGTATCGCCGACATCACCGCGATCGCGCTCTACACGCACTACTGGAGCCTGTTCACCGACATCCCGCAGTGGGCGCTCGCGCTGGCCGCGCTCGCGGTGGTGCTGGCCGTGAACCTGATCTCGGTGAAGATCTTCGGCGAGATGGAGTTCTGGTTCGCGATCATCAAGGTCGCCACCCTCGTCGGCTTCATGCTGATCGGCGTCTTCCTGCTGGCCACCCAGCACGAGGTGGGCGGCCGGACCCCCGGCCTGAACGTGATCACGGACCACGGCGGCGTC
Organism: Streptomyces glaucus; assembly: GCF_039533365.1. NCBI lineage: Bacteria > Bacillati > Actinomycetota > Actinomycetes > Kitasatosporales > Streptomycetaceae > Streptomyces > Streptomyces glaucus. The sequence continues at coordinate 46,630 of NZ_BAAATK010000003.1, read as the reverse complement.
TTCCCGCACGGCCTGATGCCCGTCGTCCTCGTCATGCAGGGCGTGATCTTCGCGTACGCCGCCCTGGAGCTGGTCGGCGTCGCCGCCGGCGAGACCGCCGAGCCGGAGAAGATCGTCCCGCGCGCGGTGAACTCGATCATGTGGCGGGTGGGCCTGTTCTACGTCGGCTCGGTCGTCCTGCTGGCCCTGCTGCTGCCCGGCTCGGTGTACTCGGCCGACGAGAGCCCCTTCGTGACCGTCCTGTCGCGGATCGGCGTGCCGGCGGCCGGCGACGTGATGAACCTCGTCGTCCTCACCGCGGCGATGTCGTCGCTGAACTCGGGCCTGTACTCCACCGGCCGCATCCTGCGGTCCATGGCGATGGCGGGCTCCGCGCCGAAGTTCACCCGGGTGATGAGCCGCAGCCAGGTCCCCTACGGCGGCATCCTGCTGACCTGCGCGGTGTGCGTGCTCGGCGTGGTGCTGAACTACCTGGTGCCCAGCCAGGCCTTCGAGATCGTGCTGAACGTCGCCTCCCTGGGCATCATCAGCACCTGGGTGATCATCATGATCTGCCACCTGATCTTCGTCCGCCGGGCGAAGGCGGGCCTGGTCGCCCGGCCGCACTTCCGGCTGCTCGGCAGCCCCGTCACCGAGCTCGCCACGATCGCCTTCCTGCTGGCCTGCCTCGGCATGATGTGGAACGACCCCGAGGTCGGCCGCAGGACGCTCCTGCTCGTCCCGGTGATCGCGGTCCTGCTGGTCGCCGGCTGGTTCGGCGTCCGCCGCCGGGTGGCCCGGGAACAGGCCGGGAAGTGACCGGGCCGGCGGAGGGGGCCGCGGGCGGCGGCCCCCGGCCGGGGGACGGCGTCCACGGCGGCCCCGGGGACCGGATGATTCCGGCCTGACGCCACCACGCCACCACGCCGCCGGGCCCGCCCCGGCGGCCGGGGCGGGGCCCGCGCCCCGGCGGAGCGGGGCGGCACCGCGACGGTGCACGACCGCGGGGGCCGGGGCCCCGCTCCCGCGGCGGACCGGCCGCGCGTCCGGCGCCGCCGGGCGGACGCGTCAGTCCTCGTGCGCCCCGTGCGCCCGCCCGTGCCCGTCCTCGTGCTCCCGCGTCCCGTGCTCGTGCACCCCGTTCGTCGCGGCGATCTTCCGCCAGGACCTCGGCGGCACGGACGCCTCCCGCGTCTGCGCGACGGACGCGGCGCGGGCCGCGGGCGCGGCCGGCTTCGACGGCTGGAACAGCCACGTGTCGAAGAGCGCGGCCAGCGGCTTCCCGGACACCCGCTCGGCGTACCTCCGGAAGTCGGCCACCGACGCGTTGCCGTGCGCGTACGCGCGCGGCCAGCCCTCGAGGACCGCGAAGAACGCCTCGTCGCCGATCTCGTTGCGCAGCGCCTGCAGGGCCAGCGCGCCCCGGTCGTAGACCGCGGTGTGGAACTGGTTCTCGGGCCCCGGGTCGCCGGGCGGGACCGTCCAGAACGGGTCGTCGGCGGGGTGCGAGGCGTACACGTGGTCGGCGAGCTCCTGCGCCGTGCCCTCGCCCTCGTGCTCGGACCACAGCCACTGCGCGTACCGGGCGAAGCCCTCGTTGATCCAGATGTCCTTCCAGCCCGCCACGGACACCAGGTCCCCGTACCACTGGTGGGCCAGCTCGTGCACGACCAGGGAGGTGTTGGACCCGTTCGCGAAGTTCCGCGGGCTGTAGAAGGGCCGCGTCTGCGTCTCCAGCGCGTACCCGGTGTCGGTGTTCGGCACGTACCCGCCGAGCGCGTCGTACGGGTACGGGCCGAAGAACCCGCTCAGCCAGTCGGCGATCTCCCCGCTCCGCTCGAGGCTGGCCCGCGCCGCCCCGTAGTGCTCGCCCAGGTCCTTGCTGTAGGCGTTGAGGACCGGGATGCCGCTCTCGGTCGTGCCGCGGGTGACGTCGAACCGGCCGATCGCGAGCGTGGCGAGATAGGTGGCCTGCGGCTTGTCGGAGCGCCAGTGGTACCGGGTCCAGCCGAGCCGCGAATCGGTCGACTGCAGCGTGCCGTTGGAGATGGCCTGGGTGCCGTCCGGCACCTGCACCGACACGTCGTAGGTGGCCTTGTCCAGCGGGTGGTCGTTGCCGGGGAACCACCACGCCGCCGCCTCGGGCTCGTTGGCGGCGACGCCGCCGTCCGGGGTGCGGTGCCAGCTGGTGAAGCCGTACGCCCGCTTCGACGACGGCACGCCGCGGTAGCGCACCACCACGGAGAAGGACGTGCCCTTCGCCAGCGGAGTCCGGGGGGTGATCTCCAGTTCGTGCTCGCCGGAGGCGGCGAACGACGCCTTCGCGCCGTCCACCCGCACCTCGCCGACGTCCAGCAGGAAGTCCAGGTTGAACCGCGACAGGTCCTGCGTGGCGCGGACCAGCAGGGTGGCCGTGCCCTCCAGTTCGTCGGTGGCCGGCCGGTACTTCAGCCGCAGGTCGTAGTGGGAGACGTCGTATCCGCCGTTGCCGTAGGCCGGGTAGTAGGGGTCGCCGATGCCCGGCGCGCCGGGGGAGTGGCTCGCGGCCGATGCCGGGATCGCCAGCAGCAGGGAGGCCGAGGCGAGCGCGCCCGGTGCGATGAGTCTGCGGTGCACGAGAGCTCCAAGTCGTAGGGGACCGAAGTCTGTCGGGAGCCTATTGACCCCCTGTGTCCTCGGGCATGTCCATGGCCCCCGCTGTCACACGATCGCCATCCGGCCGTCACGGGACGGGCGGACGGGAGCGCTCACCCGCCACGCCCGCACCGGATCGCCCTCTTCTGCACGGGAGTTGACCGATGTACGGTCCGCGCATGCCGACACGCATGCGCTTCACGATCTGGAGACCGCTCGCGACGGCGGCCACGACCGCCCTGCTGGCCGCCTTCCTCACGCCCGCCACGGCGCAGGCCGCGCCGCGCGTGAGCCAACCCGTCCACTCGTACGAGAACGCCATCCGCGAGGCCGTCTGGGTGGACACCGGGCTCGACGGGGACGGCGACGGGAAGGGCGACCGCGTCGCCGTCGACATCGTCCGCCCGCGCGAACCCGCCCGGCAGGGCCGCAAGGTCCCCGTCATCATGGACGCCAGCCCGTACTACTCCTGCTGCGGGCGCGGCAACGAGAGCCAGAAGAAGACGTACGACGCCGACGGGGACGTCGTGCAGATGCCGCTGTTCTACGACAACTACTTCGTGCCGCGCGGCTACGCCTTCGTCGGCGTCGACCTCGCCGGCACCAACCGCTCCGACGGCTGCGTCGACGTCGGCGGCCGCTCCGACATCCAGTCCGCGAAGGCCGTCGTCGACTGGCTCAACGGCCGCGCCAGGGCGTACACCACCCGCACGGGCACGCAGCGCGCCGGGGCGGACTGGACCAACGGCCGCACGGGCATGATCGGCAAGAGCTGGGACGGCACCATCGCCAACGGCGTCGCCGCCACCGGGGTCGAGGGCCTGGAGACCATCGTCCCGATCGGCGCCATCTCCTCCTGGTACGACTACTACTTCTCCCAGGGCGCCCCGCTGTACGGCACCGGCCCCGACTGGCTGTCCGGCCACGTCAACAGCCCCGACGCCCAAGCCCGGTGCGCCGCCGTCCAGCAGAAGCTGGCCGACGGGGCGCCGCGCACCGGCGACCTGACGCCGCTGTGGACCGAGCGCGACTACGTGCGGGCCGCGAAGAAGGTCAGGGCCAGCGTCTTCCTGGTCCACGGCATGCAGGACCTCAACGTGCGGATGCAGCACGTCGGACCGTGGTGGGACGCCCTCGCGGAGAACGGCGTCGAACGCAAGATCTGGCTCTCCCGGACCGGCCACGTCGACCCCTTCGACTTCCGCCGCGCACAGTGGGTCGACACCCTGCACCGCTGGTTCGACCACGAACTCCTCGGCTACGACAACGGCATCGACCGCGAGCCCATGGCCGACATCGAACGCCACCCCGACCAGTGGGTCACCTCGGAGGTCTGGCCGCCGCGCGACACCCGGACGGCCGTCCTCCGCCCCGGCCAGGGCGCCCGGCCGGGCGTCGGCACCCTCGGCCTGGGCCGGGGCGGCGGCACCGAGACGTTCACCGACGACCCGGCGCTCGGCGAGACCGACTGGGCGGCGCGGATCGACACGCCGACACCGGACAAGGCCGGCTTCGTCACCCGGCCGCTCACCCGCGACCTGCGCCTGTCCGGCTCCTCCGCGGTGACCGTCACGGCGACCCCGACCACTGCCACGGCCCACCTGTCCGCCGTCCTGGTCGACCTCGGCCCCGCCACCATCCGTGACTACGCCGACGCCGCCGAGGGCATCACCACGCTCACCGACCGCACCTGCTGGGGCGCGAGCACCGCGGGCGACAGCGCCTGCTTCAAGGACACCCGGGCCAGGACGGCCGACGTGGAGCACACGATCGTCAGCCGCGGCTGGGCCGACCTGGGCCACCGCGCCGCGACCGGCAAGGGCGCCCCGCTCACCCCGGGCCGGGCCTACACCGTCACCCTCGACCTGGCGGCCACCGACCACGTCGTGCCCGAGGGCCACCGCCTGGCGCTGATCGTCGCGGGCACCGACAAGGACCTCATCGACCCGCCCGCCGACACCCCGACGCTCACCCTCGACCTGTCCCGCACCTCGGCGCGCGTCCCGTTCGCCGGCGGAGCCGCCGCCTTCGCCCGCGCCACCGCCGGCCCGGCGTCCGCCGTGCCCGAGGCCACGGTCCTGGACGGCGTGCGCGCGCCGCACACCCCCCACCGCGTCCCGGAGGGAGGCCGGTGATCCACCTCACGGCCGCGGCCCCCGTCACCGGCTGCTGAGCCCGCCGCGGGGAGGCGGCCGGACCGCCTCCCCGCGCGGCCCCCGGGCCGCCGCGGCCCGGCAGCCGTCCGTCCGGCGGCGGTCCGCGCTCCGGCCGCGCCCCGGGTCCAGCCCGGTCCCGCCCGGTCCCCCTTCGACCATCCGTACGCCGGGCCGCCCGGCCCGCTCCCCGTACCCCTCCGGCGCCCGGCCGCCGCGGGTCCCCGCGACCGCCGAGGCGGCCCGCCCCACGGGCCGCGCGGCCACGCCCGGACCCGCCCGCCGCGCCCGGCGGGAACGCCGGCCGTCGTCCGCCCGGCGGCCCCGCCCCGGCCACGACGGTCCCGGCCCCCGGCCCGGTCCCCGCGCGCGGACGGTAGCGGAATATGTCATGCCGTGCCCGCGTCCGTCCCGCTCCGGGAATACTCGGGGCATGTCTGCCGAGTACGCGACCTTCGCCCTGGCGCCGGCGATGCGGGCCGGCGGGGTCCTCGCAGGTGGTGACCACCAGGTTCACCGGGACTTCGTGGACTTCGTCGTCGACGGCCGTCCGCTGCTGTTCCGGCTCGCCGACCTGGACGCCGTCTCCCCGCTCGCCTCCGACGTCCCGCCCGCGATCTTCACCGCGCAGGTCCGCAGCCTGCTCCTGGAGACCGAGGCGCCCCTGCCCGGCGGCCGGCACATCGTCTACGGCTGCCCCGAGTGCGAGGCACTGGCGTGCGGCGCCGTGACCGCCGTCATCGAGCGGGACGGCGAGGACTTCGTCTGGCGGGACTTCGCCTGGCAGACGGACGAGCGCGCCGACCTGGAATTCAACGGCTACCGCGGCATCGGCCCGTTCCGCTTCCGCGGCGCCGAGTACCGCGCGGCGCTGGCCGCCCTGCTCGACGGCGGTTCCCCGGCCGCCCGCCGCCGGGTCCTCCTGGTCGGCGCCCGCGTCGCCGTCCTCGCCAGGCTCGCCGCCGCGCTGCGCACCATCGGCATCGGCGCCGACATCACCCACGACACCGGCGGCGTCCCCGCCGACGAGCTGCGCGGCTACGGCGCCGTCGCCTTCGGCGAGGCGGTCACCGAGGAGGAACGCCGCGCCGTACGCCGCGCCTTCGACCGCGCCGGAGCCGACGTGGCCTACGTCGACGGCCTCGCCCCGATCGTGCCGGTCCTCGTCGCCCAGATCGAACACGCCCTGGACCGCGGCCCGCGGGCGCGGCGCCGCCTGGCCGGCCTGGCCGCCACCGACGGCGAGGCGGGCGTCGAGGTCACCTCGCCCTGCCGGGTGCGGCTCACCGCCTACCGCCTGGACCGGCTGCGGCGCACTCGCGGCCATGAGGTCTTCGACGGCGTCCTCGGGCCGGGCCGCCACCGCATCGCCCTGGACGCCGGAGCCGTGCGGGGGCGGGCCTTCGTCGTGGCGCGGGCGTCGGAGAGCGTGCTGGTCGCGGCGGTGGCGCGGGGAAACCGGGCGGCCCCGGAGGGAGGCGGGCCGTTAGGATCGGCGGTCTGATGACTGCCACCCTCGTCGCCAAGAATCTCGCCGCCGGCCACGGCGACCGCTCCCTGTTCACCGGACTCGACCTCGTCGTCGCGCCGGGCGAGGTGATCGGGCTGGTCGGGGCCAACGGCGCGGGCAAGTCCACCCTGCTGCGGATCCTCGCCGGGCTCACCCCGCCGGAACAGGGCGACCTGCGGCTCTCCCCGCCGGCCGCGACCGTCGGCCACCTGCCGCAGGAGCCGGAGCGCCGGGAGGGGGAGACCGTACGGGCGTTCCTGGCCCGGCGCACCGGCGTGGCCGAGGCCCAGCGGGCGATGGACGCGGCGGCCGAGGCCCTGGCCGCCGGCGCTCCCGGCGCCGACGACGCCTACGGGACCGGTCTGGAGCGCTGGCTGGCGCTCGGCGGCGCCGACCTCGACGACCGAGCCGAGGAGGTCGCCGGCACGCTCGGCCTGGCCGTGGACCTGGACCAGCCGATGACGTCCCTGTCCGGCGGCCAGGCGGCACGGGCCGGTCTGGCGTCCCTCCTGCTCTCCCGCTACGACGTCTTCCTGCTCGACGAGCCGACCAACGACCTCGACCTGGACGGCCTGGAGCGGCTGGAGCGCTTCGTGGCGGGCCTGCGCGCCGGGACGGTGGTGGTCAGCCACGACCGCGAGTTCCTCGCCCGCACCGTCACCAAGGTCCTCGAACTCGACCCGGTCCAGCGGCGGACCACCCTCTACGGCGGCGGCTACGAGGCCTATCTGGAGGAGCGCGAGACGGCCCGCCGGCACGCCCGCGAGGAGTACGAGGAGTACGCCGACAAGCGGTCCGCCCTCCAGGAACGGGCGCAGATGCAGCGCGCCTGGATGGACAAGGGCGTGAAGAACGCGCGCCGCAAGGCCGGCGACAACGACAAGATCGGCCGCAAGTTCCGCAGCGAGGCCAGCGAGAAGCAGGCCGCGAAGGCCCGCCAGACGCAGCGCATGATCGAGCGCCTGGAGGTCGTCGAGGAGCCGCGCAAGGAGTGGGAACTGCGCATGGAGATCGCGGCGGCCCCGCGTTCGGGCGCGGTCGTCGCCACGCTCCGGGACGCCGAGGTGCGGCGCGGCGGCTTCGTGCTCGGCCCGGTCTCCCTGCGGATCGACTGGGCGGACCGGGTGGCGGTGACCGGCGCGAACGGCGCGGGCAAGTCCACGCTGCTGGGCGCCCTGCTGGGCCGCGTCCCGCTCGACGCCGGACACGCCTCCCTCGGCTCCGGCGTCCTGCTCGGCGAGGTCGACCAGGCCCGAGGGCTGTTCCACGGCCCCGAGACGCTGCTCGACGCCTTCCGCGCGGCGGTCCCCGGCACCGAGCCGGCCGAAGTCCGCACCCTGCTGGCGAAGTTCGGCCTGAAGGCCGACCACGTGCTGCGACCGGCGTCGACCCTCTCCCCGGGGGAGCGCACCAGGGCGGCCCTGGCCCTGCTCCAGGGCCGGGGCGTCAACCTGCTGGTCCTGGACGAGCCGACCAACCACCTCGACCTGCCCGCCATCGAACAGCTGGAGTCCGCCCTCGACGCCTACGAGGGCACCCTGCTCCTGGTCACCCACGACCGGCGCATGCTGGACGCGGTCCGGGTGACGCGGCGCCTGGACGTGGCGGACGGCAAGGTCACCGAACGCCGGGCTTAGCACGGGCGGGCGTCCCTCGGCACCGGGCCGCCGGGTGCCCTTCCGCGCCGGACTGCCGGGGCAGCGGCGCCGGGCGCCCTCCCGCGGGGGCACCCGGCGCGTTTCACCCGTTCACGCCAGCCCGGCCCGCCGCAGGGCGTCGGCCATCGCGCTGTTGGCGGGCGGCGGCGCCTGCCGGGCGCCCCGGTCACCGCCGCGCCCCTGCCGCTGCTGCGGACGCTGCTGCCGCTGCTGCGGCGGCCGTCCGCCCCGCTCGCGCTGCTGCCCCTGCGGGGCGGCCTCGTCGTCCAGACGCAGCGTCAGCGAGATCCGCTTGCGCGGGATGTCGACGTCGAGGACCTTCACCTTGACGATGTCGCCGGGCTTCACCACGTCCCGCGGGTCCTTGACGAACGTCTTCGACATCGCGGACACGTGCACCAGCCCGTCCTGGTGCACCCCGACGTCGACGAACGCCCCGAAGGCCGCCACGTTCGTCACGACGCCCTCCAGGACCATCCCCGCCGACAGGTCGGAGATCTTCTCCACGCCCTCCTTGAAGGCCGCCGTCCGGAACGCCGGACGCGGGTCGCGCCCCGGCTTCTCCAGCTCCCGGAGGATGTCGGTGACGGTCGGCAGACCGAAGGTGTCGTCCACGAAGTCCTGCGGACGCAGCGAGCGCAGCACCGTCGTGTTGCCGATGAGGGAGGCCACCTCCTGCCCGGTGGTCTTCACCATCCGGCGCACCACCGGATACGCCTCGGGGTGGACGCTGGAGGCGTCCAGCGGGTCGTCGCCGCCGCGGATCCGCAGGAAGCCCGCGCACTGCTCGTACGCCTTCGGGCCGAGCCGCGGCACCTTCCTCAGCTCCGCCCGGGACCGGAACGGCCCGTTGGCGTCCCGGTGCGCCACGATGTTCTCGGCGAGGGAGGAGGTGATGCCGGACACCCGGGCGAGCAGCGGCGCGGAGGCCGTGTTGACGTCCACGCCGACGCCGTTCACACAGTCCTCGACCACCGCGTCCAGCGAGCGGGACAGCTTCACCTCGGACAGGTCGTGCTGGTACTGGCCGACGCCGATCGACTTCGGGTCGATCTTCACCAGCTCGGCCAGCGGGTCCTGGAGCCGGCGGGCGATGGAGACCGCGCCGCGCAGCGACACGTCCAGGTCCGGCAGTTCCTGCGAGGCGAAGGCGGAGGCCGAGTACACGGAGGCGCCGGCCTCGGACACCATCACCTTGGTCAGCTTCAGCTCCGGGTGCCGGGCGATGAGTTCACCGGCCAGTCTGTCGGTCTCGCGGGAGGCGGTGCCGTTGCCGATCGCGACCAGCTCGACCGCGTGGTCCCGCGCCAGCCGGGCCAGTGCGGCGATCGCCTCGTCCCAGCGGTTGTGCGGCACGTGCGGGTGGACGGTGTCCGTGGCGACGACCTTGCCGGTGGCGTCGACCACGGCGACCTTCACGCCCGTGCGGAAGCCCGGGTCGAGGCCGATCGTCGCGCGCGTGCCGGCCGGGGCGGCGAGCAGCAGGTCGCGCAGGTTCGCCGCGAAGACGTTCACGGCCTCGTCCTCGGCGGCCGTGCGCAGCCGCAGCCTCAGGTCGATGCCGAGGTGCACCAGGATGCGGGTGCGCCAGGCCCAGCGGACCGTGTCCAGCAGCCACTTGTCCGCGGGCCGCCCCCGGTCGGCGATCCCGAACCGGGCGGCGACGATCCCCTCGTACGACGACGGCCCGTCCGTGGGCTCCTCGGGCTCCAGGACGAGGTCGAGGACCTCCTCCTTCTCGCCGCGCAGCAGCGCCAGCACCCGGTGCGAGGGCAGCGCGGTGAACGGCTCGGCGAAGTCGAAGTAGTCGGCGAACTTGGCGCCCGCCTCCTCCTTGCCCTCCCGCACCTTCGACACCAGCCGCCCGCGCACCCACATGCGTTCGCGCACCTCGCCGATCAGGTCGGCGTCCTCGGAGAACTTCTCGGTGAGGATGGCCCGGGCGCCGTCCAGGGCGGCCTGCGGATCGGCCACGCCCTTGCCGGCGTCGACGAACGCGGCGGCCGCGGCGAGCGGTTCGACGGACGGGTCCGCGAGCAGCCCCTCCGCCAGCGGTTCGAGACCGGCCTCCCGCGCGATCTGCGCCTTGGTGCGCCGCTTGGGCTTGAACGGCAGGTAGATGTCCTCCAGGCGCGCCTTGGTCTCGGCGCCGCGGATCCGGGCCTCGAGCTCCTGGGTGAGTTTGCCCTGTTCGCGCACCGAGTCGAGGATCGCCGTCCGCCGCTCCTCCAGCTCCCGCAGGTAACGCAGCCGCTCCTCGATCGTGCGCAGCTGCGCGTCGTCGAGCATCCCGGTCGCTTCCTTGCGGTAGCGGGCGATGAAGGGCACCGTCGAACCGCTGTCGAGCAACTCGACCGCGGCCTTCACCTGCCGCTCCCGTACGCCGAGCTCCTCGGCGATCCTGCCTTCGATGGACCCTGCGTCGATGGATCCGCTGGACCCGGGTGTCGTCACGATCCCGTACCGCCTTCTCACTGAGGTTGCGCGGCAATTGTGGCAGGTGACCCCGACACCCGGGGATCAGGGCGGTGCCGCGGCGGTGCGGGACCGGACGGGACCGGGTCAGACCCGGTGGCCGCGGGCCGTGCCGGACGCCCCGCCGAAGAGCCGGGCCAGGGCCCGGAAGGGCAGGGTCACCACGGTGGCGACGGCGCCGCCGATCTGGCGCAGCACATCCGCAATGGCTCGTAACACGTGATTCTCCTCTCCTGTGCCGGCCGCTCCGGCCGGTACAGGAACGGGTACCTCGGGAGCGCCGGGACATGCTCCGCCGCTCCCGCCCGGCGCGTCAGCGCTCGCCGATCGGGCCGGCCGGGAAGGCCCCCGCGGCGACCGCGGCGCGGGCGAGGGCCGTACCGGGTTCCGTCAGCCGCGCGAGGACCGCGCCCGGACGGTGCGGCCGACCGCGGAGCACGACCCGCGGCCGCCGTACGACGCCGGCTCCCCGGAAGAAGGCCCCGGCGCACCTCGTCGAACGGCTCCGCGCCCGCGGCCGGTTCATCCTGACGTCGGCACGCTCCACGTGAACCGCGGCGGCCTGCGCTCCAGGAACGCGGCGACGCCCTCCGCGGTGTCGCCGCTGCCGCGGGCCTGCCCGGCCCAGTACGCGTCACGGTCCCTGCGCCCGTCCGCGAACTCCTTGGCCGCGGCCTGCGTCAGCTGCGAGCGCGCGACCAGGGTCCGGGTGAACTCCGCGACCCGCCTGCCGAGTTCCCCCTCGGGCAGCACCTCGTCGACCAGGCCCGTCCGCAACGCCCGCTCGGCGTCGATCAACTCGCCGGAGAACAGCAGGTACTTGGCGGTGGCCGGACCCACCAGCGACACCAGCCGCCGGGTGGCGGACGCCGGGTAGACCACACCGAGCTTCGCCGGCGTCACCCCGAACAGCGCCCCTTGCTCGGCGAACCGCAGGTCGCAGGCGGCCGCCAACTGCGTCCCGCCGCCCACGCAGTGCCCGCGCACCGCCGCCAGCGCCGGCTTCGGGAAGGCCGCGAGGGCCTCCTCGGCGCGTACGGCGAGCCGCTGCGCCTCCTCCGGCGAGTCCCGCAGCGTCGCGATGTCCGCCCCGGCGCAGAACGTCCCGCCCTCGCCGGTGAGCACCAGCGCCCGCACCGCCGGGTCGGCCGCCAGCGCGCCGAGCAGCGGCGGCAGTGCCCGCCACATCGCGGCCGTCATGGCGTTGCGCTTGGCCGGATGGCGGATGACGACGGTGGCGACCGAGTCGGTGACGCTGTGCAGCAGCTGCGGCTCCATGCGGCGGATGCTATCCGCCGCGGCCGGACGGCCGGCCGGCGCGTACCGGGGAGCCACGGCACGGCGGCCGCGGGGACCGGGGCCCGCACGGGAGCGGGAGGCGGCCCGCCGGAGCGGCGGAGGGACTCGGGGCCGCGGCCGCCCGCACCGCCCGGACCGTCCGCCAGGGCGGCACAACCCCGACAGGAACGGTCCCTCACTTGACCGTGTCATACGCCAACGGTCATAAGCGTTCGATACCGGCTGACTTCTGTTCAGTTCTGGGGCGCAGTGCGATGCGTTACCAACACTCGGAGTGTGGTGACAATCGAGTGCAAGGGTGGCGACCGGACGATGGACGACCACGGGCGCGGGCCCGGCCCACGCCCCGAGGGCGCGGACGCGCCCCTCGACAAGGAGCCCGGGGAACCCGCGGAGCGCGCGGGGACCCTGCCGTACGAAGGCGTCTGGCGGTTCACGGCCCCCGCCGTCGACCTCTCGGTCCCGCGGGCGCGGCACGCCGTACGGGACCTGCTGCTGCGCCAGGGGGTGCCCGTCTCGGACGACGTGGCGCAGGGACTGCTGCTGATCGTGTCGGAGCTGGTCACGAACGCGGTCCGGCACGCGGCGGTGCTCTCGCCGACGCTCGCCGTGGAGGTCGCCGTCGGCGCCGAGTGGGTCCGGGTGTCCGTGGAGGACGACCACCCCTACCGCCCGACCGCCCTGGAGGCCGATCCCGGCCGGACGGGCGGCCGGGGCCTGCTCCTGGTGAACGAGATCGCCCGGGAGGCCGGCGGAACCTGTGACGTCCAGCGCACCGCGAGCGGCGGCAAGGTGATCCGGGCCGCCCTGCCGCTCAAACCCGCCCGGCCGCGCTGACCGCCCTCACCAGCCGGCGGACGGGCCCGTCAGTTCCCTGACCGCGGGCCGGGCCGCGTCCAGCACGGTCATGAACCACGCCGAGAACGGGTCGTTCGCGTGCCGCTGCGCGAGCTCCGCCGGGGTCACGAAGGCCGTCGCCGCCACCTCGTCCTCGTCCGGCCGCAGCGGGGACTGCGCCAGACCGACGAAGAGGTGGTTGTACTCCTGCTCCACCAGGCCCGAGGCCGGGTCCGGGTGGTTGTAGCGGACCGTGCCCGCCTCGGCGAGCAGCGACGGGGAGATCCCGAGCTCCTCGTGCGTCCGCCGGGCCGCCGCCGCGAAGGGCGCCTCGCCGGGGTAGGGGTGACCGCAGCACGTGTTGGACCACACACCGGGGGAGTGGTACTTGCCGAACGCCCGCTGCTGCAGCAGCAGCCGGCCGCGCTCGTCGAAGAGGAACACGGAGAACGCCCGGTGCAGCCGGCCCGGCGGCTGGTGCGCGGCGAGCTTCTCCGCGGTGCCGATCGTCACGCCGTTCTCGTCGACCAGTTCCAGCAAAATGGCGTCCGCGGTGCCGTTCGACGCGGTCTGCGTCGCGGCGGCAGGTGTGATCGGCATACCCATCCTTCGCATCGGTCTTCGCGCCCAAGTGTGCCGCACGAATCCGGCACTCCCGGCACTTCGCGGCGCGCCCGCATGTTCCGTGCGCGGTGGCCCGGCTCACGGCCGTCCCCGCCCGGACGGCGGAAGGGACCGGCCGGACACCGGGGGCGGGGCCCGGCGGCCCCGCCCCCGGAAGGGGAACCGGCCGGGGCGGGGCCGCCGGAGCCGGGACGCGGGGCGCGGGGCCGTCCGGCCCCGCGCCCCGCGCACCTCAGTGGCACAACCGCGCCTCGTGCGCCGCGTGCCCGCTCGGCTCCAGCTGGAAGGTGCAGTGCTCCACGTCGAAGTGGTCGCCCAGGCAGCCCTGGAGCTCGTGGAGCATCTTCTCGTGGCCGATCGCGCTCAGCACGTCGGAGCGCACCACCACGTGCGCGGACAGCACCGGCAGCCCGGAGGTGATCGTCCAGGCGTGCAGGTCGTGGACGTCCTCGACGCCGTCGAGGGCCAGGATGTGAGCCCGTACCCGGGCCACGTCCACGCCCTTGGGAGCGGCCTCCAGCAGGACGTCCAGGGTCTCGCGCAGCAGCCGCCACGCCCGCGGCACGATCATCAGGGCGATCACCAGGGAGGCGACCGGGTCGGCGGCCTGCCAGCCCGTGACCAGGATCACCAGCGCCGAGACGATCACCGCGAGCGAGCCCAGGGCGTCCGCCGCCACCTCCAGGAAGGCGCCGCGCACGTTCAGGCTCTCCCGCCGGCCGCGCATCAGCAGGGCCAGCGACACCGAGTTCGCCGCCAGACCGATCAGACCGAACACGACGGTCAGCTCGCCCGCGGTGCCGGCCGGCACCAGGAACCGCTGGACCGCCTCGTACAGGACGTAGCCGCCGACGCCGAGCAGCAGCAGACAGTTGGCCAGGGCGGCGAGGATCTCGGCGCGGGCGTACCCGAAGGTGCGCTTCTCGCTCGGCGGGCGGTTCGCGAAGTGGATCGCCAGCAGCGCCATGCCGAGACCGAGGGCGTCCGTCGCCATGTGCGCCGCGTCGGCGATCAGCGCCAGGGAGTCGGCGAGCACCCCGCCGACGATCTCGACGACCATCACGGCGAGCGTGATCGACAGCGCCACCCGCAGCCTGCCGCGGTACGCCGCGCTCGCCGTACCGCCGGCCGGCACACCGTGCGCGTGCCCGTGATCGTGCCCAGCCCCCATGAAAGCCGCCTCCTGCCCCGTCCGGGATCCTCCGCCAGCGAGCACAGTGAACTACGGCCGGAGTGATCCGGCAACGCGGCAGTGAACACCGTTGTCACTGTCCTGACCTGCGGAAACGTTCCGGGAGGTCAGGGGGTGCGGACTCGGTCGCCGTGGTGCAGCAGCCACCCCCGCCACGCCGACTCGACCATCTCGCGCACCCCGCGCCGCGCGGTCCACCCGAGCTCGGCGGCGGCCCGGGCGGCCGAGGCGACCGCGCGCGGCGCGTCCCCGGGCCGCCGCCCCTCGACGACGGGCGGACGCCGGTCACCGGTGACCTCGCCGATGACGGTGATCAGCTCCCGGACGGAGACGCCCTCGCCGCGCCCGACGTTGACCGTCAGGTCCCCGGCCACGCCGCCCGCGGCCAGCCGCCGGGCCGCCGCGAGGTGCGCCTCGGCCAGGTCGGCGACGTGGATGTAGTCCCGGACACAGGTGCCGTCCGGCGTCGGATAGTCGTCGCCGAAGATCCGCGGCGCCTCGTCGCGGGTGAGCCGGTCGAAGACCATGGGGACGATGTTGAAGACGCCGGTGTCGGCCAGCCCGGGCGCGGCGGCCCCGGCCACGTTGAAGTACCGCAGGCACACCGTCGCGATGCCGTGCGCCCGGCCCGCCGCCCGCACCAGCCACTCCCCGGCGAGTTTGGTCTCGCCGTACGGGTTCACCGGGGCGCAGGGCGTGTCCTCCGTGATCAGTTCCACACCGGGGTCGCCGTACACGGCCGCCGACGAGGAGAACACGAACCGTTCGATCCCGGCCTCGGCGACCGCGTCCAGCAGCGTGGCCAGACCGCCCACGTTCTCCCGGTAGTAGTACGCCGGCCGCGCCACCGACTCGGCGACCTGCTTGCGCGCGGCGAGGTGCACCACACCCGTCACCGCGTGCTCGGCCAGCACCCGCCTCAGCAGCTCCCCGTCCAGCGACGAGCCCCGCACCAGCGGGACCCCGGCGGGCAGCCGCGCGGGAACCCCGGCCGAGAGGTCGTCCAGGGCGACGACCCGCTCCCCGGCGTCGGCCATGGCCCGCGCCACGTGTGCCCCGATGTATCCGGCGCCGCCGGTGATCAGCCATGTCATGGTCGCCCACCCTATGCCGACGCCGTCCGGGCGGGCGCAAGGTCCTCGTCGCCCGGTCCGGGGGGCGCGGTTTGTGGGCGGGGCCCCGGATCCCCGATGATGATCGCGGCAGAGGCCAGGGCGAACTGCTTCGGTCAAGCCGCCCAACGGGTGGTGAACGCGAGGTTCCCGCCATCCGATAGCCTCTGCCGACATGCCGCCCGGGTGCCGCAGGCACGGGCGCCCCCACCGTGTACACGGCCGGCGCGCACGCGCCGGCATCCAGGGAGTGAATTCGGTTGCCGACCGCCATCCTCACCGGTCAGCCGGTCCCCGGTTCGTCGATCGAGGGCGATCTGCGGTCGCTCGGCTTCGAGGTGCGCCTCGCCTCCGGCACCGCCGACGCCGAGACGCTGCTCGCCCAGGTGCCCGCCGGGGAACGGGTCGCCGTGGTCGACGCCCGGTTCGTGGGCCATGTGCACGCGCTGCGCCTCGGCCTCACCGACCCCCGCTTCCCGCTCGCCGCGATCCCCGGCGCCGTGACCGCCCAGCCGGCCGGCCGCCGCGCCCTGACCCGCGCGATGGCCCGCGAGAACTCCGCGGACGCCGGCACCGCCGACGCAGACACCGCCACCGACGGCGGCATCGCCCTCGCCGAGGGCCTCGCCGACCGGATCGCCGACGCCCTCGACACGGACGGCGCCGAGGTGCACCGGCCCGAGCTCGGCAGCCTCGTCGCAGCCGTCCCCGCCGACCCGCAGGCCCGCAACGAGGCGCGGCAGGCCGTCTCCGCCGTCGACGACGAGGCCGTACGCCTGAAGTCGGCCGTCAAGGCCCGCGACGGCTTCTTCACCACGTTCTTCGTCAGCCCGTACTCCCGCCACCTCGCCCGCTGGTGCGCCCGCCGCGGTCTGACCCCGAACCAGGTCACCACCGCCTCGCTGCTCACCGCGCTCATAGCGGCCGCCTGCGCGGCCACCGGCACCCGCGGCGGCTTCGTCGCGGCCGGCGTCCTGCTCATCGCGTCCTTCGTCCTGGACTGCACCGACGGGCAGCTCGCCCGCTACTCCCTGCAGTACTCCACGCTCGGCGCCTGGCTGGACGCCACCTTCGACCGGGCCAAGGAGTACGCCTACTACGCCGGCCTCGCCCTGGGAGCGGCCCGCGGCGGCGACGACGTCTGGGCGCTCGCCCTCGGCGCGATGATCCTGCAGACCTGCCGGCACGTCGTGGACTTCGCCTTCAACGAGGCGAACGCCGGAGACCCCGCCGCCACCGCCAACACCAGCCCCACCGCCGCCCTCTCCGACCGGCTGGACAGCGTCGGCTGGACGGTGTGGGTGCGCCGGATGATCGTCCTGCCGATCGGCGAGCGCTGGGCGATGATCGCGGTCCTCACGGCGGTCACCACCCCGCGCGTCACCTTCTACGCCCTCCTCGCCGGCTGCGCCTTCGCGGCGACGTACACCACGGCGGGGCGCGTGCTGCGGTCGGTGACCCGCAGGGCGCGGCGCACGGACCGGGCGGCGAAGGCGCTCGCGGACCTCGCGGACAGCGGGCCGGCCGCCGAGGCGCTGGCCCGGGTGCTGGGCAGGCTGCCCGCCAGGCCTCCCCTCGGCGCGCGCACCCTCGTCGCGCTCCCCGGCGGCGCCCTGCTCGTCCTGGCGGCGGCGTTGGAGCCGTACGGCAGCGCGCTGCCCGTCGCCGCGGCCGTCCTCTACACGGTCACCTCGGCCGCGGCCGTCGCCCTGCCCCTCAAGGGCGCCCTCGACTGGCTCGTGCCCCCGCTCCTGCGCGCCGCCGAGTACGGCACCGTGCTGCTGCTCGCGGCCAAAGCGGAGGTGAACGGAGTCCTTCCCGCGGCTTACGGGCTGGTGGCGGCCGTCGCCTACCATCACTACGACACGGTCTACCGCATCCGCGGCGGTGCGGGCGCGCCCCCGCACTGGCTGGTGCGGGCGATCGGGGGACACGAGGGCCGCACGCTGGTGGTCGTCGCACTGGCCGCGCTGCTCACCGCCGCGCAGTTCGAGGTCGCGCTCACGGTCCTCGCCGTGGCCGTGGCCCTGGTGGTGCTCGCCGAGAGCATCCGCTTCTGGGTGTCCGCCCACCGGGCCGGGGCACCTGCCGTACACGATGAAGGAGAACCCGCATGATCGGCCTCGTGCTGGCGGCCGGCGCCGGACGGCGTCTGCGCCCCTACACCGACAGCCTGCCCAAGGCGCTGGTGCCGGTGGGGCCCGCGGGCATAGACGGCGAACCGACGGTCCTGGACCTGACCCTCGGCAACTTCGCCGAGGTCGGCCTGACCGAGGCGGCGATCATCGTCGGCTACCGCAAGGAGGCCGTGTACGCGCGCAAGGACGCGCTGGAGAAGAAGTACGGCCTCGAGCTCACCCTCATCGACAACGACAGGGCCGAGGAGTGGAACAACGCCTACTCCCTGTGGTGCGGCCGGGGCGTCCTCGAGGACGGTGTGATCCTCGCCAACGGCGACACCGTGCACCCGGTCTCCGTCGAGAAGACGCTGCTCGCCGCCCGCGGCGAGGGCAAGCGGATCATCCTCGCCCTCGACACGGTCAAGCAGCTCGCCGACGAGGAGATGAAGGTCGTCGTCGACCCCGAGCGGGGCATGACGAAGATCACCAAGCTGATGGACCCGGCGGAGGCGACCGGCGAGTACATCGGCGTCACCCTCATCGAGGGCGACGCCGCCCCCGAGCTGGCCGACGCCCTGAGGACCGTCTGGGAGACCGACCCGCAGCAGTTCTACGAGCACGGCTACCAGGAGCTGGTCAACCGCGGCTTCCGCATCGACGTGGCGCCGATCGGCGACGTCGAGTGGGTCGAGATCGACAACCACGACGATCTCGCCCGGGGACGGGAGATCGCGTGCCAGTACTGACCCGGCTCATCCCCTCGCCGCTCGTCGTGGACATCCGCCCGGGCGCCCTCGACGACCTGGCGTGCGTCCTCGCCGACGAGCGCATCTCGCACTCCGGCCGCCTCGCCGTCGCCGTCAGCGGCGGCTCCGGCGCCGCGCTGCGCGAGCGGATCACCCCCGGCCTGCCGGGCGCCACCTGGTACGAGGTCGGCGGCGGCACCCTCGACGACGCGGTCCGGCTGGCGGGCGACATAAAGGCCGGCCACTACGACGCGGTCGTCGGGCTCGGCGGCGGCAAGATCATCGACTGTGCCAAGTTCGCCGCGGCGCGCGTCGGCCTGCCGCTGGTCGCCGTCCCCACGAACCTCGCCCACGACGGCCTGTGCTCGCCGGTCGCCACCCTCGACAACGACGCGGGCCGCGGCTCGTACGGCGTGCCGAACCCGATCGCGGTCGTCATCGACCTGGACGTCATCCGCGAGGCCCCGGTGCGCTTCGTGCGCGCCGGCATCGGCGACGCCGTGTCCAACATCTCCGCCATCGCGGACTGGGAGCTCGCCAACCGCGTCAAGGGCGAACGCATCGACGGGCTCGCCGCCGCGATGGCCCGCCAGGCCGGCGAGGCGGTGCTGCGGCACCCGGGCGGCATCGGGGACAACGACTTCCTCCAGGTGCTGGCCGAGGCGCTGGTGCTCAGCGGCATCGCCATGTCGGTGTCCGGCGACTCGCGGCCGTCCTCCGGGGCCTGCCACGAGATCAACCACGCCTTCGACCTGCTGTACCCCAGGCGGGCGGCGGCCCACGGCGAGCAGTGCGGCCTGGGCGCGGCCTTCGCGATGTGGCTGCGGGGCGCCCACGAGGAGTCGGCGTACATGGCCGAGGTGCTGCGCCGGCACGGCCTGCCGGTCCTGCCGGACGAGATCGGCTTCACCACCGAGGAGTTCGTCAAGGTCGTGGAGTTCGCCCCGGAGACCCGGCCCGGCCGCTACACGATCCTCGAACACCTCGACCTGACCACCGAACAGATCAAGGACATCTACGCCGACTATGTCAAGGCCATCGGTAGCTGAACTCCGTCCGGTCGTCCACCCCGCGGGGGTGAAGGACCGGCGCAGCGGTGAGCACTGGGCGGGACGCCTCTACATGCGCGAGGTGTCCCTGCGAGTCGACCGCTATCTGGTGAACACCAGGGTCACGCCCAACCAGCTCACGTACCTGATGACCGTCTTCGGCGTCCTGGCGGCCCCGGCCCTGCTGGTGCCGGGGATCGCGGGCGCCGTCCTCGGCGTGGTGATGGTGCAGCTGTACCTGCTGCTGGACTGCGTCGACGGCGAGATAGCGCGCTGGAAGCAGCAGTTCTCGCTCGGCGGGGTCTACCTGGACCGGGTCGGCGCCTACCTGACCGACGCCGCCGTCCTGGTCGGCCTCGGCCTGCGCGCCGCCGACCTGTGGGGGCCCGGCCGGATCGACTGGCTGTGGGCCTTCCTCGGCACCCTCGCCGCCCTCGGCGCGATCCTGATCAAGGCCGAGACCGACCTCGTCGGCGTCGCCCGCCACCAGGGCGGGCTGCCCCCGGTCAAGGAGGCCGCGTCCGAGCCGCGCTCCTCCGGCATGGCGCTGGCCCGCCGGGCCGCCGCCGCGCTCAAGTTCCACCGGCTCGTCCTCGGCATCGAGGCGTCCCTGCTGATCCTCGTCCTGGCGATCGTGGACGCGAGCCGGGGCGACCTGTTCTTCACCCGGCTCGGCACCGCCGTGCTCGCGGGGATCGCGCTGCTGCAGACCCTGCTGCACCTGGTGTCCATCCTCGCCTCCAGCAGGCTCCGGTGAGCGCGGCCCTGAAGGTCGGCGCGGTCGTCATCACCATGGGCAACCGCCCCGACGAGCTGCGCGCCCTGCTGGAGTCGGTCGCCAAGCAGGACGGCGACCCGGTCGAGGTCGTCGTGGTCGGCAACGGCTCGCCCGTCCCGGACGTCCCCGAGGGCGTGCGGACCATCGAGCTGCCGGAGAACCTCGGCATCCCCGGCGGCCGCAACGTCGGCATCGAGGCCTTCGGCCCCGGCGGCCGGGACGTCGACATCCTGCTGTTCCTCGACGACGACGGCCTGCTGGCCCGCACCGACACCGCCGAGCTGTGCCGCCGGGCCTTCGCGGCCGACCCCCGGCTCGGCATCATCAGCTTCCGCATCGCCGACCCCGACACCGGCGTCACCCAGCGCCGCCATGTGCCGCGGCTGCGCGCCTCCGACCCGATGCGCTCCTCGCGGGTGACCACCTTCCTCGGCGGCGCCAACGCGGTCCGCACCCGGGTCTTCGCCGAGGTCGGCGGTCTGCCGGACGCGTTCTTCTACGCGCACGAGGAGACCGACCTGGCGTGGCGGGCCCTCGACGCGGGCTGGATGATCGACTACCGGTCCGACATGGTGCTGTACCACCCGACGACCGCGCCCTCGCGGCACGCGGTCTACCACCGCATGGTCGCCCGCAACCGCGTCTGGCTGGCCCGCCGCAACCTCCCCGCCCCGCTCGTCCCCGTCTACCTCGGCGTCTGGCTGCTGCTCACCCTGGTGCGCCGCCCCTCCCGCCCGGCCCTGAAAGCGTGGTTCGGCGGGTTCCGCGAGGGCTGGACCACCCCCTGCGGACCGCGCAGGCCCATGAAGTGGCGTACGGTGTGGCGGCTGACCCGACTGGGCCGGCCCCCGGTGATCTGACAAGCTCGTGTCCGAGACCGGGAGCCGTTCCCAGGCCCCCGGCTCATGCCCTGCCCGCACAGGCTGCGCATCCGAAGACGAAAGTTTCCACTAGTGAGTGAGACAACGCACGACGGCTCGGTCGCGGTGACCACGCCGCCGTCGCCCGACGAGGGCCTCACGGCGGCGCAGCTCGCCGCCAAGTACGGGCTGACCGTGAGCGGCGCCCGCCCCTCCCTGGTCGAGTACGTCCGTCAGCTCTGGGGACGGCGCCACTTCATCCTCGCCTTCTCCCAGGCGAAACTGACCGCTCAGTACAGCCAGGCCAAGCTCGGCCAGCTGTGGCAGGTGGCCACCCCGCTGCTGAACGCGCTCGTCTACTACCTGATCTTCGGCCTGATCCTGGACGCGGGCCGGGGCATGCCGAGGGACGTGTACATCCCGTTCCTGGTGACGGGCGTCTTCGTCTTCACCTTCACGCAGTCCTCGGTGATGGCGGGCGTGCGCGCGATCTCCGGCAACCTGGGCCTGGTGCGCGCGCTGCATTTCCCGCGGGCCTCCCTGCCGATCTCGTTCGCGCTGCAGCAGCTCCAGCAGCTGCTGTTCTCGATGATCGTGCTGTTCGCGGTCGCGCTGGCCTTCGGCAGCTACCCGGACCCGTCCTGGCTGCTGATCGTCCCGGTGCTCGTCCTGCAGTTCCTCTTCAACACCGGCCTCGCCCTGGTGGTGGCGCGGATGGGCGCGAAGACCCCCGACCTCGCCCAGCTGATGCCGTTCGTGATGCGGACCTGGATGTACGCCTCCGGCGTCATGTTCTCCATCCCGATCATGCTTCAGGACAAGCCGGCCTGGATCGCCGACGTCCTGCAGTGGAACCCGGCCGCCCTCTACATGGACCTCATGCGTTTCGCGCTGATCGACGGATACGGCTCGCAGAACCTGCCGCCGCACGTGTGGGCGGTCGCGCTGGGCTGGGCGGTGCTCGTCGCCGTGGGCGGCTTCGTGTACTTCTGGAAGGCCGAGGAGAGGTACGGACGTGGCTGAGCGGAACCAGGGGGAGCGGGACCAGGGGGAGCGCGTCCCCACCGTCATCGCGGACGACCTGCACATCGTCTACCGGGTCAACGGCGCCAGGACCGGCAAGGGCAGCGCCACCGCCGCTCTGAGCCGGATACTGAGGCGCGGCGAGGAGCGGGGGGTGCGCAAGGTGCACGCCGTGCGCGGGGTCTCCTTCGTCGCCTACCGCGGCGAGGCCATCGGGCTGATCGGCTCCAACGGCTCCGGCAAGTCGACCCTGCTGCGCGCCATCGCCGGTCTGCTGCCCGCCGAGCAGGGCAAGGTCTACACCGACGGCCAGCCCTCGCTGCTCGGCGTCAACGCGGCCCTGATGAACGACCTGACCGGCGAGCGCAACGTCATATTGGGCGGGCTCGCCATGGGCATGTCCCGCGAGGAGATCAAGGCCCGCTACCAGGAGATCGTCGACTTCTCCGGCATCAACGAGAAGGGCGACTTCATCACCCTGCCGATGCGCACCTACTCCTCCGGCATGGCGGCCCGCCTGCGCTTCTCCATCGCCGCCGCCAAGGACCACGACGTCCTGATGATCGACGAGGCGCTGGCCACCGGTGACCGCAAGTTCCAGAAGCGCTCCGAGGAGCGCATCCGGGAGCTGCGCAAGGAGGCCGGCACGGTGTTCCTGGTCAGCCACAACAACAAGTCGATCCGCGACACCTGCAACCGCGTCCTGTGGCTGGAACGCGGCGAACTGCGCATGGACGGCCCGACCGACGAGGTCCTCAAGGAGTACGAGAAGTTCACGGGGAAGTGACCCGCCCCGCGACGGGCCCCGCCGGAACGCTCCCGGCGGGGCCCGCCGCCGCGAAGGAGACGCCAACTCCGGTGCGGCGCAGGAATCCTGGGGCCGATCGGTGTGTTGTCGTGATGCGCAGGACACCCTGGCGGACCCCGACGAGTTGTACAACGTAAGCTGTACCGGTCCCGAAACGCGGCAAGCAGGGAGATACTGCCCCGCACCCTGCTCAGGGCGGCCGCACGGAGGGCCGGGCGGCGTGTCCGAAATAGTGCGTATCGGGTCGGCAGTGTAGAACGGGAGATGTGACGGCGATGGCTACGGAAACTCCCCGGCTCCGCACAGCATGTGCCGTCCCCGCCCGGGGCAGCCGGCGGTGACGGGAACCGGTACGGCGCGCCCCGTGGACCCGGAGCGCGCCACGCTCGGCAAGGCCGCGGGCGAGAACTTCCCCGTGGCCCCGTTCTTCCTGCCCGGGGCCTGGCGCGACGACCTGATGGCCGTCTACGGCTTCGCCCGCCTGGTCGACGACATCGGCGACGGCGACCTGGCCCCCGGCGGGGCCGACGCCCGCCTCCTCGGCGTCCCGCCCGAGCGGGCCGGGGACCCGCTGGTGCTGCTGGACGCCTTCGAGGCCGACCTGCGCCGGGTCTTCGACGGGGAGCCGCGCCACCCGCTGCTGCGCCGCCTGCGGCCGACCGTCCGCCGCCACGCGCTGACCCCGGGGCCGTTCCTCGACCTGATCGCCGCCAACCGTCAGGACCAGCTGGTCAAGCGGTACGAGACCTACGACGACCTGCTGTCCTACTGCGCGCTGTCCGCCAACCCGGTCGGCCGTCTGGTCCTCGCCGTCACCGGCACCTCGACACCCGAACGGATCCGCCGCTCGGACGCGGTCTGCACGGCCCTGCAGATCGTCGAGCACCTCCAGGACGTCGCCGAGGACCTGGCCCGCGACCGCGTCTACCTGCCCGCCGAGGACATGCGGCGCTTCCACGTCCGCGAGGCGGACCTCGCCGCGGCGAGCGCCGGCGCATCGGTGCGCGCCCTGGTCGCGTACGAGGCGCAACGCGCCCGCGAGCTGCTGGGCGAAGGCATCCCCCTGGTGGGCAGCGTGCACGGCAGACTGAGGCTGCTGCTCGCGGGCTTCGTCGCGGGGGGACGGGCGGCCGTCGAAGCGATCGCCGCCGCCGGCTACGACGTACTTCCCGGCCCGCCCAAGCCCGGCAAGCTCCGGTTGCTGCGCGAGGTGGGCGTGACTCTGCGAGGAGAGGGGTGATCCGGACCGTGGAGTCTGCGCCGCGCATGTCCGCACCGGTGCTCGCCGCCTACGGCTACTGCGAGACCGTCACCGGGCAGCAGGCCCGTAACTTCGCCTACGGCATCCGCCTGCTGCCGGCGCCCAAGCGCCGCGCGATGTCGGCGCTGTACGCCTTCTCGCGCCGGGTCGACGACATCGGCGACGGCACGCTCGGCGCCGACGTCAAGGCCGCCCGGCTGGAGCAGACCCGGGCGCTGCTCACCCGGATCCGCGAGGGCGCGGTCGGCGAGGACGACACCGACCCGGTCGCGGTCGCCCTCGCCCACGCCGCCGCGCACTTCCCGATCCCGCTCGGCGGCCTGGACGAGCTCATCGACGGCGTGCTGATGGACGTCCGCGGCGAGACCTACGAGACCTGGGACGACCTGAAGGTGTACTGCCGCTGCGTGGCGGGCGCCATCGGGCGGCTCTCGCTCGGCGTGTTCGGTACCGAGCCGGGAGCGCGCGGCGCCGAGCGCGCACCGGAGTACGCCGACACGCTCGGGCTCGCGCTCCAGCTCACCAACATCCTCCGGGACGTCCGCGAGGACGCCGAGGGCGGGCGGACCTATCTGCCCGCCGACGACCTCGCCAAGTTCGGCTGCTCGGCCGGATTCGCCGGACCGACCCCGCCGCGGGGCTCCGACTTCGCGGGCCTGGTGCACTTCGAGGTGCGTCGGGCCCGCGCCCTCTTCGCCGAGGGCTACCGGCTGCTCCCCCTGCTCGACCGGCGCAGCGGCGCCTGTGTCGCCGCCATGGCCGGCATCTACCGCCGCCTGCTCGACCGCATCGAGCGGGACCCGGAGGCCGTGCTGCGCGGCCGGGTCTCCCTGCCCGGGCACGAGAAGGCCTACGTCGCCGTGCGCGGCCTGTCCGGGCTGGACACCCGGCACGTCACCCGGCGTACCGTCAGGAGGCGCGCCTGATGGACACACCGGTCCGTGACGACGCCCCCGGCGCGAAACGGCGGGCAACCCTTCGGCGGCGCGCGGCGTCCCCGGCCACGACGGCCCGCCGGGCGGCGCCGCACCCGCACGGCGGTCGCACGGGGGAGGGCGCGCCATGACCCACGGCACGCGGTCCGGGGGACCGCTCACGGAGGTCCCGGCCCGCTCCGGCCGGCACGCGGTCGTGGTCGGCGGCGGGCTCGCCGGCATCACCGCCGCGCTCGCGCTCGCCGACGCCGGGGTGCGCGTCACCCTGCTGGAGGGCCGGCCGCGCCTGGGCGGACTCGCCTTCTCCTTCCGGCGCGGCGACCTGACCGTCGACAACGGCCAGCACGTCTACCTGCGCTGCTGTACCGCCTACCGCTGGTTCCTCGACCGCATCGGGGGCACGGCGCTCGCTCCGCTGCAGGACCGTCTCGACGTGCCCGTGGTCGACGTGGCCAGGCCCGAGGGACGGCGGCTCGGCAGGCTGCGGCGCGACGCGCTGCCCGTCCCCCTGCACCTGGGGCGCAGCCTCGCCGCCTATCCGCACCTGTCGCTCGCCGACCGCGCCCGGGTCGGCCGGGCCGCGCTCGCCCTCAAGGGGCTCGACCCCGCCGATCCGGCCCTGGACGCGCAGGACTTCGGCAGCTGGCTGGCCGCGCACGGCCAGTCGGCACGTGCCGTCGAGGCCCTGTGGGACCTGGTCGGGGTCGCCACCCTCAACGCGGTCGCGGACGAGACCTCCCTGGGGCTGGCCGCGATGGTGTTCAGGACCGGTCTGCTGTCCGACCCGGGCGCGGCCGACATCGGCTGGGCGCGCGTCCCGCTGGGCGACCTGCACGACCGGCTGGCCCGCAAGGCGCTCGACTCCGCGGGCGTGCGCACCGAGCTCCGTACCCGCGTCACCGCCGTCTCCTCCGACGGCGACGGGGGCTGGAGCGTCCGGGTGCCCGGCGAGACGCTCCGGGCGGACGCGGTCGTGCTGGCCGTGCCGCAGCGCGAGGCGCACGGCCTGCTGCCCGCGGGCGCGCTCGACGCCCCCGAGCGGCTGCTGCGGATCGGCACCGCCCCCATCCTCAACGTGCACGTGGTCTACGACCGCAAGGTGCTCGCCCGGCCCTTCCTGGCGGCCCTGGGCACCCCGGTGCAGTGGGTGTTCGACCGGACCGAGGCCTCCGGGCTGACGGACGGCCAGTACCTCGCGCTGTCCCAGTCGGCCGCGCAGGACGAGATCGACGAACCCGTGGCCGCGCTGCGCGCGCGGTACCTGCCCGAACTGCGGCGGCTGCTGCCCCGTACGCGCGACGCCGCGGTGCTGGACTTCTTCGTGACCCGGGAGCGCGCGGCGACGTTCGCTCCCGCACCCGGCGTCGGACGGTTCAGGCCCGGCGCCCGCACCAAGGCACCCGGCCTGTACCTGGCCGGAGCGTGGACCGCCACCGGGTGGCCCGCGACCATGGAGAGTGCGGTCCGCAGCGGTGTCGGTGCGGCGGGCGCCGCGCTCGGCGCGCTCGGCCGGTCCCGCGATCGCCTCCCCGGCTTCTTCGAGGAGGCGGCATGAGAACCGATCCGCGTGGCACGGGCTCCCGCACCTTCGGTACCGCAACAAGAGGAGAGACTGTGCCCACTGTGCCCCCGGCCTCGAAGGCTGCCGACGCGGTGGACGTGACCGCACTGCTGGAGCGCGGCCGGACCCTGGCCACGCCGGTGCTGCGGGCGGC
This sequence comes from Streptomyces glaucus, assembly GCF_039533365.1. Classification (NCBI taxonomy): domain Bacteria; kingdom Bacillati; phylum Actinomycetota; class Actinomycetes; order Kitasatosporales; family Streptomycetaceae; genus Streptomyces; species Streptomyces glaucus. The sequence continues at coordinate 19,862 of NZ_BAAATK010000003.1, read as the reverse complement.
CGTCGACCGCCTGGCGCCGCCCATGGACACCGTGGCGGCCTACCACTTCGGGTGGATCGACGCCGAGGGCAACCCCGCGGACGGCGACGGCGGCAAGGCCGTGCGCCCCGCGCTCGCCGTGCTCTCCGCGGAGGTCACCGGCGCCGCGCCCGAGACGGGCGTGCCCGGGGCCGTCGCTGTCGAGCTGGTCCACAACTTCTCGCTGCTGCACGACGACCTGATGGACGGCGACGAACAGCGCCGGCACCGCGACACCGTCTGGAAGGTGCACGGCCCCGCCCAGGCCATCCTGGTCGGCGACGCCCTGTTCGCCCTGGCCAACGAGGTGCTGCTGGAACTCGGCACCGTCGCGGCGGGCCGCGCCGCCCGCCGCCTCACCACCGCGAGCCGGGCCCTGATCGACGGTCAGGCCCAGGACATCTCCTACGAGCACCGCGACCGCGTCAGCGTCGAGGAGTGCCTGGAGATGGAGGGCAACAAGACCGGCGCCCTGCTGGCCTGCGCCAGCTCCATCGGCGCGGTGCTCGGCGGCGCGGACGAGAGCACCGCCGACGCGCTGGAGAAGTACGGCTACCACCTGGGCCTGGCCTTCCAGGCCGTCGACGACCTGCTCGGCATCTGGGGCGACCCGGAGGCCACCGGCAAGCAGACCTGGAGCGATCTGCGCCAGCGCAAGAAGTCCCTGCCGGTGGTGGCCGCGCTCGCCGAGGGCGGCCCCGCCTCCCGGCGGCTCGGCGAGATCCTCGCCGCCGACGCCAAGAGCAGCGACTTCGCGACCTTCTCCGAGGAGGAGTTCGCGGCCCGCGCCGCCCTCATCGAGGAGGCGGGCGGCCGGGAGTGGACGGCGAAGGAGGCACGCCGTCAGCACGCCATCGCCATCGAAGCCCTCGACGCCGTCGACATGCCCGACCGCGTACGGGCGCGGTTCAGGGCGCTCGCCGACTTCGTCGTCGTACGAAAGAGATGATCACTATCGGCCGAATAACCCTCGCGTAGTCGCCGGCCGGTGCCACGGGGAGAAGGACACCGGCCGACGGCGGACCCACAGCAGACGCACGACTTGCAGGACTGCACGAAGGGGAAGCCATGACAGCGACGACCGACGGAAGCACCGGGGCCACCCTGCCGCCCCGCGCAGCCGCGGCCAGCGAAACGGACACCGACACCCCCGTGGCGGCCGGGGCGCACGACGCCGCCGTACGCGCCGTCCGACGCGCGACCGACTTCCTGCTGGCCCGGCAGGACGCCGAGGGCTGGTGGAAGGGCGACCTCGAGACGAACGTCACGATGGACGCCGAGGACCTGCTGCTGCGGCAGTTCCTCGGCATCCTGGACGAGGAGACCGCGCGGGCCGCCGCCCTGTTCGTCCGGGGCGAGCAGCGCGAGGACGGCACCTGGGCCACCTTCTACGGCGGCCCCGGCGAGCTGTCCACCACCGTCGAGGCCTACGTCGCCCTGCGCCTGGCCGGCGACGCGCCGGACGCGCCGCACATGGCGAAGGCCGCCGCCTGGATCCGCGAGCAGGGCGGCATCGCCGCCACCCGCGTCTTCACCCGGATCTGGCTCGCCCTGTTCGGCTGGTGGAAGTGGGAGGACCTGCCCGAACTCCCGCCCGAGCTCATCTACTTCCCCACGTGGATCCCGCTCAACATCTACGACTTCGGCTGCTGGGCCCGCCAGACCATCGTCCCGCTGACCATCGTCTCGGCGAAGCGGCCGGTGCGGCCCGCGCCCTTCCCGCTCGACGAACTGCACACCGACCCGGCCCGCCCCGCCCCTCCGAGGCCCCTCGCCCCGGCGGCGAGCTGGGACGGCGCCTTCCAGCGCCTCGACCGGGCGCTGCACGTCTACCACAGGATCGCCCCGCGCCGGCTGCGCCGGGCCGCGATGAACACCGCCGCCCGCTGGATCATCGAACGACAGGAGAACGACGGCTGCTGGGGCGGCATCCAGCCCCCGGCCGTGTACTCGATCATCGCACTGTACCTGCTCGGCTACGACCTTCAGCACCCCGTGATGCGCGCGGGACTGCAGTCACTGGACCGGTTCGCCGTCCGGCGCGAGGACGGCGCCCGGATGATCGAGGCCTGTCAGTCCCCGGTGTGGGACACCTGCCTGGCGACCATCGCGCTGGCCGACGCCGGGCTGCCCGCGGACCACCCGCAGCTGGTGAAGGCCGCGGACTGGATGCTCGGCGAGCAGGTCGTGCGGCCCGGCGACTGGTCCGTACGGCGGCCCGGGCTGCCGCCCGGCGGCTGGGCGTTCGAGTTCCACAACGACAACTACCCCGACATCGACGACACCGCCGAGGTGATCCTCGCGCTGCGCCGGGTCAGGCACCACGACCCGGAGCGGGTCGAGAGGGCGATCGGACGCGGGGTGCGCTGGAACCTCGGCATGCAGTCCAGGAACGGCGCCTGGGGCGCCTTCGACGTCGACAACACCAGCCCCTTCCCCAACCGGCTGCCCTTCTGCGACTTCGGCGAGGTCGTCGACCCGCCGTCGGCGGACGTCACCGCGCACGTCGTGGAGATGCTGGCCTACGAGGGACTCGCCCACGACCCGCGCACCCGGCGCGGCGTCCAGTGGCTGCTTTCCGAACAGGAGCCGGACGGCTCGTGGTTCGGGCGCTGGGGCGTCAACTACCTCTACGGCACCGGATCCGTGGTGCCCGCCCTGGTCGCGGCCGGGCTGCCCGGCGCGCACCCGGCGATCCGCCGCGCGGTGGCCTGGCTGGAGTCCGTCCAGAACGACGACGGCGGCTGGGGCGAGGACCTGCGCTCCTACCAGGACGCCCGGGGATGGAGCGGCCGGGGCGCCTCGACCGCCTCGCAGACCGCGTGGGCGCTGATGGCGCTGCTGGCGGCGGGGGAGCGGGAGTCGGGGGCCGTCGAACGCGGCGTCGCGTGGCTGGCCGCCACCCAGCGGGAGGACGGCTCCTGGGACGAGCCGTACTTCACCGGCACCGGCTTCCCCTGGGACTTCTCCATCAACTACCACCTCTACCGGCAGGTCTTCCCGCTCACCGCCCTGGGCCGGTACGTCAACGGAGAGCCCTTCGAGCGGCAGCCCCCCGCCGGGGGACAGCTCGCCCAGCCGTCCTCCGCCGGAAAACCCCTCGCCGGGGCCGAGGAGGGCTGATGAGCGCCCAGCCCGCCGCGGCCCCGCTGCTGATCGCCTGCGCGCTCGGCATCGAGCGGCTCGCCCTGCGCACGGGCGGTCGCGGCGGGGCCGGCGGGCCGGTCACCGTCCTGCGGACGGGCATGGGCCCCCGGGCGGCCGAGCGCTCCGTCACCCGGGCCCTCGCCGGTCCGGCGCTCGGCGGCGCCGCCGTGCTGGCCACAGGCTTCTGCGCGGGCCTCGCCCCCGGTATGCACCCCGGCGACCTGGTCGTCGCCGACGAGACCCGCGATCCGCGCGGCACCGTCCCGTGCACCGGGACCGCACTGCTCGTCGAGGAGCTCGGGCGCGCCGTGCCCGGGCGCACCGTCCACACCGGACCGCTCACCGGGTCCGGTCACGTCGTCCGCGGTCACGAACGGCCGAAGCTGCGCGCGACCGGCGCCGTCGCCGTCGACATGGAGTCCGCGGCCACACTCCTGAGCGCCGTACGGGCGGGCGAGCGCCCGGTTGCGGCCGTCCGGGTGGTCGTGGACGCCCCAGAACACGAACTCGTCCGGATCGGCACGGTGCGCGGTGGAATATCGGCCTTCCGTGTCCTTCGTTCCGTGCTTCCCGCCTATCTCGAATGGCACCGTTCTTTGCCGCTCCCCCGGAGGTGAGCCAGATGGCCATGCCGTTGCGCCAGTCCATCAAGGTCGCTACATACCTGGCCGAACAGAAGCTCCGCGGGCGGGACAAGTTTCCGCTCATCGTCGAATTGGAACCGCTCTTCGCCTGCAACCTCAAGTGCGAGGGCTGCGGCAAGATCCAGCATCCGGCGGGCGTGCTCAAGCAGCGGATGCCGGTCGCGCAGGCCGTGGGCGCGGTGCTGGAGTCCGGTGCGCCGATGGTGTCGATCGCCGGCGGCGAGCCGCTGATGCACCCTCAGATCGACGAGATCGTGCGCCAGCTGACGGCCAAACGGAAGTACGTCTTCCTGTGCACCAACGCCGTACTGCTGCGCAAGAAGATCGACAAGTTCACGCCGTCCCCCTACTTCGCCTTCGCCGTGCACATCGACGGGCTGCGCGAGCGGCACGACGAGTCCGTCGCGAAGGAGGGCGTCTTCGACGAGGCCGTGGCGGCGATCAAGGAGGCCAAGCGGCGCGGCTTCCGGGTCACCACCAACTCCACCTTCTTCAACACCGACACCCCCCAGACCGTCGTCGAGGTCCTGAACTACCTCAACGACGAACTCGGGGTCGACGAGATGATGATCTCGCCCGCCTACGCCTACGAGAAGGCCCCCGACCAGGAGCACTTCCTGGGCGTGGAGCAGACCCGCGAGCTGTTCAGGAAGGCGTTCGCCGGGGGCAACCGGCGCCGCTGGCGGCTCAACCACTCCCCGCTGTTCCTGGACTTCCTCGAAGGAAAGATCGACTTCCCGTGCACGGCCTGGGCGATCCCGAACTACTCGCTCTTCGGCTGGCAGCGGCCCTGCTACCTGATGAGCGACGGATACGTGCCGACGTACCGGGAGCTGATCGAGGAGACCGACTGGGACAAGTACGGCCGCGGCAAGGACCCGCGCTGCGCCAACTGCATGGCGCACTGCGGCTACGAGCCGACCGCCGTCCTGGCCACCACGGGGTCCCTGAAGGAGTCCCTGCGCGCCCTGCGCGAGACGGTCTCCGGGAACCGGGGCTGACGTCGTGGTGCCGGCGCCGGGCGACGCCGACGTGCCCGTGCGGCGGTTCGGGGCCCCGGAGCGGTTCCTCGCGCACGCCGAGCGCGCCGAGGTGCTCGCCGGCGTCGGCCTCACCCCCGTCGGGATCGCCGGGCGGATCGGCGCGAGCCGGGCCGCCGGGGAACAGCGGCCGGAAGGCGTCCGGGCCGTCCTGCCAGTGCAAGGAGAGACCTGAATGACCACGGAGTTCGACCTCGGCGCCCTCCTGGCCGAGCGCGGAGCCGAGCGCTACGAGCTGCACGCCCGGCACCTGAACCACCAGCTCCCGCGCATGCTGCGCACCATCGGCTTCGACAAGGTCTACGAGCGCGCCGAGGGCGCGTACTTCTGGGACGCGGACGGCGAGGACTACCTGGACATGCTCGCCGGGTTCGGGGTGATGGGCCTGGGCCGCCACCACCCCGTCGTGCGCAAGGCGCTGCACGACGTCCTCGACGCCTCCCTCGCCGACCTCACCCGCTTCGACTGCCCGCCGCTGCCCGGGCTGCTGGCGGAGCGGCTGCTGTCGTACAGCCCGCACCTGGGCCGGGTGTTCTTCGGCAACAGCGGCACCGAGGCCGTCGAGACCGCGCTGAAGTTCGCCCGGTACGCGACCGGCCGGCCCCGCGTCCTGTACTGCGACCACGCCTTCCACGGGCTGACCGCCGGTTCCCTGTCCGTCAACGGCGAGTCCGGCTTCCGCGACGGCTTCGCCCCGCTGCTGCCCGACACCTGCGTCCCGCTCGGCGATCTCGACGCCCTGGCCCGGGAACTGGCGCGGGGCGACGTCGCCGCCCTGATCGTCGAGCCGATCCAGGGCAAGGGCGTGCACGAGGCCCCGCCGGGCTATCTGCGCGCCGCCCAGGAGCTGCTGCACCGGCACAAGGCGCTGCTGATCGCCGACGAGGTGCAGACGGGTCTGGGCCGCACCGGCCGCTTCTACGCCTATCAGCACGAGGACGGCGTCGAACCGGACCTGGTGTGCGTGGCCAAGACGCTCTCCGGCGGCTACGTGCCGGTGGGCGCCACCCTCGGCAGGGACTGGATCTTCCAGAAGGTCTACTCGTCGATGGACCGGGTGCTGGTCCACTCGGCCAGTTTCGGGGCCAACGCGCAGGCCATGGCGGCCGGGCTCGCCGTGCTGTCGGTCCTGGAGAACGAGCGGCTCGTCGCGAACGCCGCCGCCACCGGCGAGCTGCTGAAGTCCCGGCTCCAGGCGCTGACCGACAAGTACGAACTGCTCGCCGAGGTCCGCGGCCGGGGCCTGATGATCGGCATCGAGTTCGGCCGCCCCCGGTCGCTGAAGCTGCGCGGCCGCTGGGCCGTGCTGCAGGCGGCGCGCAAGGGGCTGTTCGCGCAGATGGTGGTCGTCCCGCTGCTGCAACGGCACCGGATCCTCACCCAGGTCTCCGGGGACCACCTGGAAGTGATCAAGCTGATCCCGCCGCTGATCATCGGCGAGCGGGAGGTGGACCGGTTCGTGGACGCCTTCACCGAGGTGATGGACGACGCCCACGGCGGCGGCCTGATGTGGGACTTCGGCAAGACCCTGGTCAGGCAGGCGGTGGCCCACCGGTGACCGCGGCTTTTGCCTCTGGGGCAAGGAAATTGCCGCAGAGGCAAAAATCGGGCTCAATGGAGGCATGAACCCCGCCGAGTCCGAGCCCTCGGACGGGCCCGTCGAAGCGGTGCCCGCCGTGGCCCCGCAGCTGCGCGCCCTGCGGCGCCGCGCCGCCCTCACCCTGGAGGCCGCGGCCCGTGCCGCCGGGCTGTCGCCCGCCCACCTCTCCCGCCTGGAGACCGGGCAGCGCCAGCCCTCCCTGCCGATGCTGCTCGCCCTCGCCCGCATCTACGGTACGACCGTCTCGGAACTGCTCGGCGAGACGGTCGCCGACCGGGACGCCGTCGTACGCGCCGCCGAGATGGAGCCGACCGCCGCGGGCGGCTGGACCTACTGGCAGGCCGGCGCGTCCGGCCGCGGGATGCAGGCGCTGCGGGTCCACGTGCCGTACGGCTCCCAGGGCGACATCGTGCGCGTGCATCCGGGGGAGGAGTGGCTGTACGTCCTCAGGGGGCGGCTTCGGCTGCGGCTCGGGGACGCGGCGCACCGGCTCGGCCCGGGCGACAGCGCGCACTTCGACTCGCTGACCCCGCACCGCATCGCGGCCCAGGACCCCGGCGGGGTCGAGCTGCTGTTCGTCCACACCCTGTTGCAGAGTCCCACGGCCACGCTGTGCCTGGGCCCGACCCCCGGAGACGCGCCATGAGCGACATGGAGGAGAAGTTCCCCCGCGGCCTGTGGATACGGCTGATCGTCTACATCGCCGTGGGCCACCTGTTCGCGGCCTTCATCTACCTGCTGTTCGAGGTGGGCGCGAAGTAGTCCCGGCGGTTCAGTCGAGCAGGCGCTCGCGCAGCCGCTCCCGGGTCCGCGGGGTGATGCCCAGTCCCCTCTCCAGGTAGGCGTCGACGCCGCCCCACGTCTGCTCGACGGTCTCGAAGGCGGCCGTCAGATACTCGGCACGCGCGTCGAACAGCGGGCTGAGCAGCTCCATCACCTCGGGGGAGTAGGCCGAGGGGGAGCTGGAGCTGCGGTGCACCTTGTAGCGGCGGTGCTTGGCGTTGGACTTCAGGTAGTCGTCGAGGATCGCCTCGCGCTCGACGCCCAGGGCCAGCAGCGTCACCGCGACGGACAGGCCCGCGCGGTCCTTGCCGGCCGCGCAGTGCATCAGCGCGGGCACGCTGTCCTCGGCGAGCGCGTGCAGCACCCGGGAGTGCTCGGCGGTGCGCTCCTTGACGATCGTGCGGTACGAGGTGATCATCCGCTGCTCGGCCCTGCCGTCGGCCAGGATCTCCCGCAGCTGGTCGAGGTCGCCGTCGCGGACCATCCTCCAGAACTCGGCGCCGTCGGCCGGGTCGGTCAGCGGCAGGTTGACGTTGCGCACGCCCGGCAGCTCGACGTCCGGCCCCTCCAGCTTCTGGTCGGCCGCGTTGCGGAAGTCGAAGATCGTGTGCAGGCCCAGGGAGGCGAGGAAGGCGGCGTCCGCCGCGGTCGCGTGCGCGAGGTGGCCGCTGCGGAACAGCACCCCGTGCCGCACCCGGCGGCCGTCCACGGTCGGCAGTCCGCCCACGTCGCGGAAGTTGCGCACGCCGGCCAGTTCGGGCTCGGTCGACGGGACCTGCTGCGTCACGGGGGACTCCTCCCACTCCCTCCCGCCGACGCGGCTCGTCGGCGGGCGCCACTCGACGATACGCCATGGCTTCCCGGCGCCACGGGTTGTCCACAGGCGTTGCCGAACCGGCGGACGGCCCTCGATGATGTCGGGACGTGGGTGGACCTGTTCGTGCTCGGGGGGCTGCATGCTGGAAATCTCGGAAACCGGCCGTACCTGGGTCCTCTCCGGGCCGGCCAGCAGCTACGCCCTCCACCTCACCGCACGCGACGAACTCGTGCACCTGCACTGGGGCCCGAGGATCGCCCTCGCCGACGCCGAGGCGCTCGCCGTGCGCCCGCTGCCGGACTACTGGCCCTTCGAGTCCCCGCTCGACGGACGCGAGGAGTACCCGGTCGAGGGCGGTCCCCGCTTCGTCCGGCCCGCCCTCGCCGTGCGCACCGGGGAGCGGCGCGGCACCGAATGGACCTTCGAGCGGGACGAGCGGGACGAGAGCGACGGCGGCGAACTGCGGCTGCTGTTCCGCGACGGCGGACTGGGCGTCACGCTGCACTACCGCATGCGGGGCGACGTCGTGGAGCGCTGGGTGACCCTGGAGAACCGGGGCCCGGCGGTCGAACTGCTGCGCGCCGACTCCGCCACCTGGACCCTGCCCGACCGCGACGGCTGGCGGCTGTCCCAGCTGCACGGCCGCTGGGCCGCGGAGTCCCGGCTCGCCCGCTTCCCGCTCGCCCACGGCGAGCAGGTCATCGGCAGCCGCCGCGGCCACACCGGGCACCAGCACCTGCCGTGGGTCGCGCTCGACACCGACGCCACCGAGGAGCGCGGCGAGGTCTACGGCTGCGCGCTCGGCTGGTCGGGCTCCTGGCGGATCTGTGTCGCCCGGCTCCCGGACGCGCGGGTGCAGATCACCGGCGGCGCCGGCCACGACGACTCCGGCCTGCTGCGGCTGGCCGCCGGGGAGACCTTCACCACACCCGTCTTCGCCGGCCTGTGGAGCGACGGCGGCTTCGGCGGCGCGAGCCGCGCCTGGCACGCCTACCAGCGCGCGTACGTCGTCCCGGACGCGGACCGGGACCGGCCGGTGCTGTACAACTCCTGGGAGGCCACCGGGTTCGACATCTCCGAGGAGCAGCAGCGGGCGCTCGCGCGGCGGGCCGCGGAGCTGGGCGTCGAACTGTTCGTGGTCGACGACGGCTGGTTCGGCGCGCGCACCGGAGACCGGGCCGGCCTCGGCGACTGGACGCCCAACCCCGACCGCTTCCCCCGCGGCCTGGCCCCGCTCGCCGCGTACGTGCACGGCCTCGGCATGCGGTTCGGCATCTGGGTCGAGCCCGAGATGGTCAACCCGGACAGCGACCTGTACCGCGCCCACCCGGACTGGGTGCAGCACCAGAAGGGACGCAGGCGGACGGAGTTCCGCCATCAGCTCGTCCTCAACCTCGCCCGCGAGGACGTCCGGGAGTACCTGTGGGAGCAGCTCGACGGGCTCCTCTCCAGCGCCCCGATCGACTACGTCAAGTGGGACTTCAACCGCTGCTTCACCGACGCGGGCTGGCCCGGCGACCCGTATCCGCAGCGGCTGTGGGTCGACCATGTGCGCGCCCTGTACGCGCTGCTGGACCGGTTGCGGGCGGCCCACCCGGGGGTCGCCTTCGAGTCCTGCTCGGGCGGCGGCGGCCGGATCGACCTCGGCGTGCTCGCCCGCACCGACCAGGTGTGGACCTCGGACAACACCGACCCGCTCGACCGGCTCGCCATCCAGGAGGGCTTCAGCCAGATCCACCCGGCCCGCGTGATGGCCGCCTGGGTCACCGACAGCCCGAACGCCATGCTCAACGGCCGGAAGAGCTCCCTGCGGTTCCGGTTCGTGAGCGCCATGGCCGGGGTGCTCGGCATCGGCGGCGACCTCACGAAGTGGACCGGGGAGGAGCTCGCCGAGGCCCGGGAGTGGGTGAGCCGTTACAAGGAGATCCGGCCCCTGGTGCAGCGCGGGGAGCTCCACCGGCTCAGGCCGCCCCGGGGCGGCCTGAGCGCCGTGCAGTACGTGCTCGGCGACGAGACCGCCGTCCTCGCCTGGCTCCAGGCGCAGCACCACGGCGAGCCCGTCCCGGCGCTCCGGCTGCGTGGTCTCGACCCGGCAGCATCGTATGAATGCCGCGAAACGGGCGAAGTGCACCGGGGGGCGGTGCTGTTGCACCACGGGCTGCGGACCGGGTTGCGAGGCGACCTCGATGCGACGGTCATCCACTTGCGTCGCCTCTGACCCTTCTGTCCGTATTGGCGGCTTTTGCTGTAACTCCCTGCGCGCTGAGGGGAGCTGGAGCGGCGTCACGTGAGGAGCGTCATACCCGTGACCGTCCGTTGCCCGTCATGCTCACGTAATTCGCGTGACCCACAAGGGATTTCCGGAAAGGAAACAGGGCCGAAATCGACGGAGGGTGACCGGGGATTCCAGTAGTGGATCAAGTCGATCCGCAATTCCGCACAACCTTCGCTTGTCCCTGTGCGTCCTGGTCGCTTACGTTCGCCACCGATCCGGACGGACGCCGAATCCTGCCGCCGACCGGAGCCCGCACACCCACCCACCCGTGTACGGCAGGAGCGGGGGACCCACAGGTACGACTGCCTGTTCCGGTTCCCGGACCAGGCTTGGGGTAAAGCCGCGCCCCTCGGCGCGACCGGACATCTCCAGTCCGCACCCGACAGCTCACCTCGCAGGCGCCGGAGAGGAATGCGCCATGCCCGCGAAGGGTAAGCACCGCCGCAGCAAGACCCAGCGTTTCACCCGTTCCATCGCCGCCGCCGGAACCGGCGGCGCCGCGCTCGCCCTCCCGCTCCTGGGAGCCACGGGTGCCCACGCCGCGCCCGCCCAGTCCGTCCCGGAAAAGGCCGTCCAGTCCCTGCCGGCCGCCGAGAGGACGACCGCGGACGAGAACACGGGCACGCGGACCTACACCGTGAAGGCCGGCGACTACCTCTCGAAGATCGCCGACGAGGAGAACGTCAGCGGCGGCTGGAAGAAGCTGTACGCGGACAACCGCGAGGCCGTCGGTGACGACCCGTCGCTGATCCACCCCGGCCTGAAGCTCGCGCTCGGCAAGAAGGCCGCGACGAGCACCGCCGAGTCCTCCTCCCCGTCGGAGTCCCCCGAGTCCTCCGCGGCGCAGCCGTCGGCGGAGCCCGCGCAGCCCTCCGAGTCCACGCAGTCCGCCCCGTCGAAGCCCTCGTCGGCCGCGTCCCCCGAGCAGGACGCGGCCGCCGGGCAGTCCGCCGGCACCACGAACGCCTCCAGCGGCTACACCCTCCCGGTGAGCGGCGCCGGCGTCGGCACCGCCTACCGCGTGGCCGGCAGCATGTGGTCCAGCGGCTACCACACCGGTGTCGACTTCGTCGTCCCGACCGGCACCTCCCTCAAGGCGGTGGCCGCGGGCACGGTCGTCTCCGCGGGCTGGGGCGGCGCGTACGGCAACCAGGTCGTCATCAAGCTCGACGACGGCCACTACGCCCAGTACGCCCACCTGTCCTCGCTGTCGGTCTCGACCGGTCAGACCGTGACCGCCGGTCAGCAGGTCGGCCTGTCCGGCGCGACCGGCAACGTGACCGGGCCGCACCTGCACTTCGAGATCCGCACCACGCCGAACTACGGCTCGGACGTGGACCCGGTGGCCTACCTCCGCTCGCACGGCGTCTCCATCTGACACCGGCCGGCACCGCCCGCCCGACGAGCCGCCGAAGGCCGGACCCCGATCCCCGGGTCCGGCCTTCGGTCTTCGGTCCCCGGATCCGGCCGCCGTGCTCCGCGAGCAACGGGTCCGGGGCGCCAACACCCCTGGACAAAGCCCTATTCCGGAATTGGCCAACACTTTAGGAGTGGCTTATCTCACCGCCCGTCAACCCCTCCTTACGGTCGCGTAGGTCACATTCCACGGTGAATCATGGTCATGTGGCAGACGATTCGAAGAGTGACAGCAGATCAGTGATCGGGTCGTACGTTGCGGTGGGGGACAGCTTCACCGAGGGCGTCGGCGACCCCGGCCCCGACGGGGCGTTCGTCGGCTGGGCCGACCGGCTCGCCGTGCTGCTCGCGGACCTCAGGCCGGAAGGCGACTTCACCTACACCAACCTCGCCGTACGCGGCAAGCTGCTCGACCAGATCGTGGCGGACCAGGTGCCGCGGGCCGTCGAACTGGCGCCGGACCTGGTCTCGTTCTGCGCGGGGGGCAACGACATCATCCGGCCCGGCACCGACCCGGACGACGTGGCCGAGCGCTTCGAACGGGCGGTCGCCGCGCTCACCGAGGCGGCCGGCACCGTCATGGTGACGACCGGCTTCGACACCCGCGGGGTGCCCGTGCTCAAGCATCTGCGCGGCAAGATCGCCACGTACAACGGGCACGTGCGGGCCATCGCCGACCGGTACGGCTGTCCGGTGCTCGACCTGTGGTCGCTCCGGAGCGTCCAGGACCGCAGGGCCTGGGACGCCGACCGGCTGCACCTGTCGCCCGAGGGGCACACGCGCGTGGCGCTGCGCGCCGGGCAGGTCCTCGGCCTGGAGGTGCCGGCCGACCCGGAGCAGCCCTGGCCGCCGCTGCCGCCGCGCGGCACCCTGGAGATCCGCCGGGACGACGTGCAGTGGGCGCGCGACTACCTGGTGCCGTGGATCGGGCGCAGGCTGCGCGGGGAGTCGTCCGGGGACCGGGTGACGGCGAAGGGGCGGCTGGCGCTGGAGGACATCAGGATGCGGATCGCTTCGGTGGCCTGAGCCGGGGCTGAGCAGGAGCGGGGGCAGCCCGGATCTCCCGGGTCCGTGACCGCCCGCAGAACCCCGGCCCCGGTTCCCGGACGGCGCCCGCCCCTTCCGCACCCGGCACCAGGCCCGGGTGCGGCGTCGGCCCCCGGCGGGCCCGCCGGGGAAGCGACCGGCCGCGGCACCGCACCTCCGGGCGGGACCGAACCGGTCCCGCCTCGCCACGGGGACCGCTCGAGCCACAAAGCGCGCGGGTGGTGGCCCAGCGCCCGCCGGGGCCGGGGACCTCGCCGCAGGTGCGCCCGGAGGACCACGCCACCAGGCGGAGGAAGAGGGGCCGGGGCGGGGCGGGCGGGGGCACGGGCCGTGGGACCACTCCCCGGATGCCGCCACGGCGCCGCGCACGGGCGCCCTCACGGATACGGCGCGCGGGCGGCCCGGACGCGGCAGCGGCGGGAACGGCGAAGCGGGCCGGCGGATCGAAGGGGGCGGCCATAATGGAGAGCCTGATCGACTCCACCTGGAGGTACCGTGGCCGGTTTCCGTTCCCTGAACTCGGGGGTCAGCGCGCTGCGGCCCGCGGCCTTCGGCGTGGACCCGAGCGGGGAGCGCATGGCGCGCATCCGCAGATCGCCCCACTTCGCGAACGGGGTGTTCCAGAACCCCGGCGGCCCCGCCCGGACCCGGCCCTCCGGCTCGGGGAAGGACCTCGCGAAGGTCTACCTCGACCGGGAGGCGCGCGCCCGCCGCGCCCCGCGGGGCGCCGTCCCGGTGCACGCCACCACGCTCGCCGACATATCCCGGCCCCCCGCCACCGGGCTGCGCCTGACCTGGATGGGCCACTCCAGCGTGCTGGCGGAGATCGACGGGCAGCGGGTGCTGTTCGACCCCGTGTGGGGCGAGCGCTGTTCGCCGTTCGCCTTCGCCGGACCGCGCCGGCTGCACCCGGTTCCGGTGCCGCTCGCCGCGCTCGGCCCGGTCGACGTCGTCGTCGTCTCGCACGACCACTACGACCACTTGGACATGCCCACGATCAAGGCGCTGGCCGGCACGGACACCCTGTTCGCCGTGCCGCTCGGGGTCGGCGCCCACCTCGAGCACTGGGGTGTCTCCGCCGGCCGGCTGCGCGAGCTGGACTGGCACGAGACGACGGAGGTCGGCGGCCTCACCCTGACCGCCACCCCGGCCCGCCACTTCTGCGGCCGCGGCCTGCGCAACACCCAGCACACGCTGTGGGCCTCCTGGGTCGTCGCCGGTGAGGAGCACCGGGTCTACCACAGCGGCGACACCGGGTACTTCGAGGGCTTCAAGGACATCGGCGCCGGGCACGGCCCGTTCGACGCCACGATGATCCAGATCGGCGCGTACAGCGAGTTCTGGCCCAAGGACCACACGGACTCCACGCCGCTGCCCGGGCCGTGGCCGGACATCCACATGACGCCCGCCCAGGGGGTGCAGGCCCACCTCGACCTGCAGGGGGGCGGTCCGGGCGGGGTGCTGCTGCCGATCCACTGGGGGACGTTCAACCTCGCGTCGCATCCCTGGGCCGAGCCGGGGGAGTGGACGCTGGCCGCGGCCGACGCGGTCGGACAGGCGATCGCCGTCCCGGTCCCGGGCCGGCCCTTCGAGCCCGCCGGAGACCTCCCCACGCACCCCTGGTGGCGGGAGGTGTCCCTGCCGCTGAACCGCAAGTGGCCCGTCCCGGAGATCACCCCGGAGACGTCCCGTGACGGCCTCGACCTCGTGGGCGAGGGCTGACCGCGGACGAGCTGAGGCGCGTGCCGGCATCCCGGCAGCCCCGCCGGAAGCCGGACGGCCGCCCCCGGACGTCGCCGGACGCGGCGCGCGGTCCGGCCGGACAGCAGGGCGGAACTCCTTCTTCCCCGGACCGCGCGGGAGCGGCGCTCGACGGACGACCGGGTGCCGCCCCCGCATCCCGCCGCCGTCAGCCCGCGGCGGCGACCGCCTGCGCCGACGAGTCGCGGACCGCGCAGTAGTACGCCGTCATGTCGGCGCCGCTGCCCCGGTAGCGCCAGGGCAGCGCGTTCACATGACCGTCCACGAGCCGGAACTGCTCGATCGCCATCTCGTCCCGGTCCTGGAGCGAGAGGTAGTACGCCAGCAGGTGGCGCAGCTCCGGCAGCCGCGGATGGGTCGGGTCGGCCGCGGCGGCGTCCGCCAGGCCCGCGTCGACCCGCGCCACCATCTCGGGCGTGCGGTCGCCCTCGGCGTCGTCGGACTCGTCGTGCTCGAAGTGGGCGACCAGCGGGAGCACGGTCAGCAGGCTGCCCAGCGGCGCCTTCGCCGCGGCCTGTTCGGCGAACTCCATGGCCAGCCGCTCCGAGCCGCGCCACTTCTTGCACCAGTACTGGAGCGCCCGCCAGTGCCCCTCGTAGTGGTGCGGGGCGCGTGCGGTGATCTCCGCCCACAGCTTGTCCATCTCGGCGTGCGGGTAGCCCAGGCCGAGCGCCACCGAGATCTCCGTGACGTACGGCGTGGGGTCGTCGGGGCTGAGCGCCGCGGCCCGCGCGATCTCGTCGCGGGAGCGGTGCAGCATCCGGTGGAAGCCGGCGAACTGCTCCTGCGTCGTGTACTCGGCCCGCTTGGCGCCGCGGAGCCGCCCGGCGAGGGTGATCGTGCTGCTGGCCCGGACCACGGCGGCGTCCGGGTCGTCGGGGCGGGCGGCCTCCCAGGCGAGCAGCCAGGTGTCGTCCTCCGCCGCCAGCCCCGCCAGCTCCCCGACGGCCATCGACCGCCGGTCCCAGTCCCGCCCGATGCCCCGCAGCAGCTCGGCCGCCGCCTGCCAGTCGCCGCCGCTCACGCGGCTCAGCGCCGCTTCCCAGCCCGCAGGCAGCGGGCCGGCGTGCTCGGTGTTCTGCCGGTCGGCGGGCAGCAGGCCGAGCTTCTCGGCCGCCTCGGCGGCGGCGTCCTCGTCATGGCTCGGGGAGAAGAACTCCCTGAGGAAGACCCAGGCCAGCCATCCGAAGAAGAGCAGCGTGGGGACGGCCAGGATCACCAGGATCCACAGCACTACGGTCATCGGGGAGTGTCCGTTTCTCGGTTCGCGGGGTCGGTCGGAGTGAGGGGCAGCAGGGCGCGCAGCGGGCCGGTGTCCGGGTGGTCGGCGACCGCGGCGACCACGGCGGGGCCGATCAGGTCGTTCAGCGTCGTGTCGGACGGCGGCGCCGGTTCCCCCGGCGCGGGCAGCAGCCGCGCGGTCGCCGCCCGCTCCCAGGAGAACTCCCAGCGCAGCCGGGCGCGTGCGCTGAACTCGGCCAGCACCATGCGGTGCAGCGACTCGGCCAGGGCCGGCCGCGCGAACTCCCGGAAGACGCGCCCCTTCGCGGCCGCCGCCTCGTCGGACAGCGGCAGCCGCCGGGCCAGTTGCCACAGCCGGCCGTCGTCGATCAGGTCGAGCAGGGCGGGCAGGGTCGGGCGCGTCCTGGTGTACAGGGCCAGGGCCCGGTGCAGGGGGGTGTCGAGGTTCGCGAGCTGGACGGTCATCGAGCCGTCGAGCAGCTCCGGCCAGTCGGCCGTGCGCCGGAACCGCCGCACCTCCTCGGTCAGGACCGCGTCCTCCAGGGCCGCCAGGGTCCGTCCGGGGTCGGACAGCAGGCCGATGGCTGCGCCCCTGCCCTCGTCGGTGCGGTGGTCGGCGGGCAGTTCCTCGATGCGGCGGACGCGGTCGGCGATCGGCGGGTGGGAGTCGTACGGCGAGGCGGGCTCGGCCGGCAGCTCGGTGCGCAGCCCGGCCAGTTCCAGCTGACGGGCGCTCAGCATCCGGCCGAAACCGCCGAACGTCTCACCGCGCGGCGGCAGCAGCTCGGCGTTCTCGCCCAGGGTGACGTAGTGGCGCAGGTAGAAGCCGAACGCGGCGTCCAGCACGGGGATCTCGCGCAGGGCCGAGGCGGTGGCGTCCCGGCCGGCGATCCGGGCGGCCGCGGCGTCGGCGGCGTACTCCTGGCTGCGGGCGCCGGCCAGCGTGGCGCGGAGGTACAGCTTGGCGTACGCGGTGTAGATCCGGGCCATCGCGCGGTACGTGACGCCCCGGTGCCGGGTGTCGACCTCGCTCGTCTTCTTGCCCTTGGCCGCGGCCTTGGCGTTCTTCTTCTCCTGCCGGGCCCGTTCGCGTGCCGCGCTCTTCCCGGCGAGCTCCTCGAAGTGCCCGACGGTGCGCAGGATCTGGGCGCGGCCGCGCAGGGTGACGGCGGCCAGGCGGGTGTCGGCGTGCGAGTAGTGGCCCAGTTCGTGTGCGAGGACCGACCTGAGCTGGGCCTCCGTCAGCCCCTGGAGGAGGGGCACGCCGAGGTGGAGGCGGCGCGGGCCGGGCAGCAGGCCGAGCAGACGGGCGTCCTCGGCGACGGCCGCGTTGACGTCCGGCGTCAGCAGGATGCGGGACGGCGCGCGCGTGCCGATCCGGTCGGCCAGCTCCCGCACGGTGCGCCACAGGGCGGGCTCGTCGGCCTCCGTGACGGGCAGGCCGGGAACTTCCTCCGCCTTCGGCGTGCGCAGCATGAACAGGCCGCGGACCAGCGGAATCGCCAGCAGCACGGAGACGAGGTACAGCTTCGCCGCGACGCCCGAGGGGGCGTGCAGGTACAGCAGGTAGTCGAGGCCGGCGAGCACCGCCAGCAGCAGGACGCCGAGCAGGTAGAAGCCGGCGAGCAGCAGGAGGGCGCGCAGCGCGCGCAAGGTCACGCCCATCGGGCAGGGGCCCCCACGGGATATCGGGTTGACGGCGTCGGGTGCGGCGACACGGGTGCCGCGGCTGGTCGCGGCCGGGGCGAGGGGGGCTCGCGGACGGTCGTGATCAGTGGTTGTGGGGGGAAGCGGAGTATGACCCACCAGGGGGTTGACGTGCAAGACGTGTTCATGGCAGGCCGGTCGGTGGCGGTCCGGGAGCGGGCGCGGCCGAGCCGCCGGCGAGCCGGTACGGGCGGAACCGGCCGGCCCGGCCGCTGCGCGGCGGCGAGACCGTGCCGCCTTCGCAGCTGACGGAGACAGCTCAGGCCAAAGCCGATACGCTCAGTGACGATCCGGGGAATGCGGTCGAGGGCGCCAGGGCGCCCGAAACCGTTCCGGCGGACTGACCGAGGGGGATCGGACGCCGGGTGGCGGGGCGGGAGGGTGAGGGGCTTCCCGGCACTCGCCCCCTGTTCATGACTACTCCTGATCAGGGACGATCGTTTTCGGCCTGTTTCAGAGCGAGCGTCTGAACGGCTTATCGGCCGGTCGTACGAAACCTCATACCAGAGCGGGACGCCCGCCGGGCGAGTTTGTCAACTGCCTCCCGCACATGATGCGCTGACGACTACGGTGAGTGCCGGTCGGGCGGCGCAGGGTCGCACGCACGCCCGCTCGACGGCATCGCGACGCCCCGTGCCCGGCACGCCGGCCGCACCGGGCCGCGTCGAAGGGACCACCGCCGTGGAGCACGGCGGATCACAAGGATCAGGGAGTGGGGTCTGGCCAGGTGCAGGCGCAAGGCGGACGAGCGAGCGGAGGCGACGGGGCTCCCCGCCGCCCGGGCCCGACGACCGGAAGCCCGGCGGCGTCCGTGCCCGCCGAGCACGCCGTGGAACCGGCGGATCCCGGACACAGCCGCACGTTCCGGGTGATCCCGGCCGGGAGCCGTGAACCCGGCCGGACCGCACCGGACCCGGCCGGCGCCCGGACCGGCCCGGGGACACCGACGGCTCACCCGCGTGCCCCGGCCCGCGCGGACCGCCGTGAGGGCGAGCGGCACGGCCGGCCGGCCCTCCGCGCCGCCGCCGCGCCGCCCGAGGTCCCGGTACGGTCCCGCCTGCTGCGCCTGGCCGTGCTGCCGCCCGTCGCGGTCGCCCTCAGCGGCTGCGCGGCCGTCCTGTTCACGGTCCGCTCCGCCGCAGTCCGCCCGGGGCCGGCCCTGTGGGCGGTGCTCGCCGGCGCGGTCGCGGTGACCCTCGCGGGCATCCTGGTCGCCGCCGTGGCCGCGCACCGCGCCGCGCGGTCCGTGCACGAACGCGTCGGCGCCCTGCGCCGCTCCACCGCCCGCCGCGAGGACGAACTGCGCGCCCTGGCCGAGTCGTTGCGCCGTGGCGACGGCCCGCCGCAGCGCGGGCCGCGCCCCGGCCCGGAGGGGAACGCCGATCCGGCGGAGAACACCGATCCGGCGAGGAACGCCGACCAGGCCGGGAACGCCGACCAGGCCGGGAACGCCGACCAGGCCGAGGACACCGAGGACGCCGACGCCTTCGAACTGCTCGCCGCCGACCTGGCCCGCGCGCACGACGGCGCCGTCACCGCCGTCGTCCGGGCCGCCCGGCTGTCCAGCCGGGCGGACAGCGAACAGAAGCTGGAGGTCTTCGTCAACCTCGCCCGGCGCCTGCAGTCGCTGGTGCACCGCGAGATCTCCCTCCTCGACGAGCTGGAGCACCAGATCGAGGACCCCGACCTGCTCAAGGGCCTCTTCCACATCGACCACCTCGCCACCCGCACCCGCCGCCACGCCGAGAACCTCGCCGTGCTCGGCGGCGCCGTCTCCCGCCGCCAGTGGAGCAACCCGGTCCCCGTGACCGAGGTGCTGCGCTCGGCCATCGCCGAGGTCGAGCAGTACGCGCGGGTCAGACTGGTGCCGCCGGTCGAGGGCACCCTGCGCGGCCACGCCGTCGCCGACGTCATCCACCTGCTGGCCGAACTCGTGGAGAACGCCACGGTGTTCTCCGCCCCGCACACCCAGGTGCTGCTGCGCGTGAACCCCGTCGCCTCCGGACTCGCCGTCGAGGTCGAGGACCGCGGCCTGGGCATGCCGCCCGACGAGCGGAACCGGATGAACGCCCTGCTCGCCGACCCCGACCGGGTCGACGTCGGCCGCCTGCTGGCGGACGGCCGCATCGGGCTGTTCGTCGTCTCCCAGCTGGCCCGGCGGCACGGCATCGCCGTGCGGCTGCAGGCCACCGTCCACGGCGGGGTGCGGGCGGTCCTGATGGTGCCGCGGGCGCTGCTGGGCACGGACCCGGCGCAGCCGCGGGACACCGCCGGCACCGGCCCGGCGCCCGCACCGCAGCCCCGGCCGCCGCAGCCCGCGGCCGGCCCGGACACGCGGACGACGCCCGCCGCCCCCGCGCCCACG